>CAZZPQ010000154.1:0-7749 GCA_964655595.1 uncultured bacterium | reverse complement strand
CTGTGCCAGGTTCATCACTTCAGCCAGGGGCTTCCAGACATCCTCATGCTTTTCACGCACGCGTAGCTTCAAGTCGGAGTTTGGCAGGTAGTAACCGGTGGTCGTCCGCAGCCAGAGTTTACGGGCAGGCTGGTAGTTGCTGTCAACCTCGGCGCGGGCCAGCACATGGTTGAAATAGGTGCGCTTACGGCGCTCCTCGCGCAGCAGAAACTCGGGGAAGTGCTCGATGTTGCGGCTTAAATGATCGACAAAAAAGCCCTTGCGGCGGCGGTAGTACGCTGGCTCATCGCTGACACTCGAGCCCAGTGTCTTAAGTCCCGTCAGCATCATCAGGAAGATATAAAACTCTCCCATGTGCGGATACAAGCGAACCAGACGCTCATCGATCTGTACGTCGATATTGGCAGGTGCCACCAGGCGGTAGATGGCAGCAAAGGGGCCTTTGGCATAGTCAGCGTCGCGAGTGGCGCGTTGCAGCGCGTACATGGCGCTCGAGTGCCCGTAGTTGTCGATGGCCTGGGGGTCGGCACCTCGGGCCAGCAATTCCTCAACCAGCGACACGTTACCCGCCAATGAGGCCAGCATTAGCGGCGTGGCATTCACCTGATTACGGTAGTCTGTGCCGTACATGTCACATTCCCACAGAACGCTCTTGGCTTTCTGGTAGTCAGCCAGATAGCGGTTGACAACGGTCTTGCGTGCACTCAGCACCGCTTCCTGGTCGATGATGACTCGGTACGGTGAGTGCTCGCGCTGTGGCAGGTTCCTTACATACTCCGGGAGCTTAAAGAACCCTCTGGCAGGTGCGAAACCCGCTTGGTAGAGCTTGAGAAGGGGTTGACTTTGCTCGTGCCAGAGAGCATTATCTGTGAGGCTGCGCCGCGCTTTGGTCGAGGGGCTGGGGCCGTATGCCTTGTCCTCCAACTGCCGCAGCATGTCTTCATTCCAAGGCTGCCAGGGGGTTGGCTGCACCTTGAGCACCGTCTTGCGAATCGCCTCAGCCTGCTCCTGCTTGCCTTGTAACTCGAGTCTGGCAGCTTCACGTTCCCAGTCCTGCCGGCTTGAACTCTGCGCCTTGAGGTGCTCCTGACTGCCCTGCTGAATGGCTAGCAGGTTGAGAAGCGGATGGCGCTGGTCGGCCTCGATCATGAAAACGCGCTCGGTGGCGCGCGTGAGTGCCACATACAGGGCGTTGATATAAAACTTGTAAATCTCGAGCGATTTATCGCTTTTGTCCTTGGCCCTTCGGTACTCGAGGTCATCCGCTTGCAGGTCATCACTACTTACGCCCTCAGTAATCTCCTCAAAAGTCTTGCGGTTGCCAGAGATGAAATTGTAGAGGATGATGCTGGGGTACTCCAGACCTTTCGCTTCGTGAACAGAGAACAGTAGTGGCGTCTGGAACACGCTTTTTGCAGTGGCCTTATCCTCGTCACGAAGCACCAGCACCGCCACCTGTGCCGAAGCCTTGGTCTTTTGGTTGAGGTCGCGCTTTACTGCATCCTTATCTGGCAGGTACTCAACGCTGCCAGCCTCATCAGAAACAGGCTCCACCAAAAAGTTGCTCTCGCGGTCGATGGAGCCAAAACGGCGGTGCTTGACTTTGAGAAGCGTGTTGGCGACCTTGGTAATCTCCTTAGCATTGCGAAAGTTGACGCGCAGAACCGAGAGCTGCTGCCTCTCGGCCAGGCTCGGATCCTTCCAGAACAGGCTCTTTACCGCAGACCAGGAAAAGAAGTTAGGATGCACAATCTGATTGGCGTCACCACAGAGCAGAAACTGCCCGGCCTCTTTCAGAGAGCGCAGCACCAGGCTGAGTTGAACATTGGTAAAGTCCTGAGCTTCATCGATGACGATAAAGTCATAGCTGGGCTGCGCCAGCGCCTGCCACTCTCGGGAAATGATATTGCTGTCGTAGAAGGCATTATCCTTGAGCCAGTTCAGGTACTTTTGAAAGAGGTCATAGATGGCGGCGCGCTCTGACTGGGCATAGATGGATTGGCGAACCCCCAGGCCGAGATAGTCTTCCTGGCTGAGTATGCCATCGGCAGGACTGGTCAGTACCCCACGAAACTCTTCAAAAACCTGGTGGGCGTCGCTGTGGCGGTAGTTCTGACGATGGCGTTCAAACCAGCCTTTAAAGGTCGTAAAGGTAACTTCTCTGCCCGCAGGTACGCGCAGGGTCTCGAGAAAGTCTCGGTAGGACAAAAACAGGGGTTCTTGCTCGGGGTTTTCATAGCCATAGGCAAAATACAGCTCTCGAGCGTTTTGCGCCAGATAGGCCGAGTGCGTAACATAGAGCACATTACCCGCCTGACGCCGGAGCTTCTCGAGGGTGAGTGCAGTCTTGCCAGAACCGGCTGACCCCACCAGAATCAGTGGTGGGCTCAGCCGGTAGACGGCTTCCTGAGCATCATCAAAGGAGATGACCTTATCGAGCAGGTGAAAATGGCTGCGCTGCGGATGCAGGTAGCGGATTGACTCAGCCTGCTCCTGCACCGCCTCCAGACTGGCTACCTCCACCTTGCTATCATCAATGACGGCGCCTCGCAAAAAGCGTGACTTCTCATAACGGTGGTGAGGGATAACCTCGAGTACCAGGCAGACAGTCTGCTCGCTATAGCGCACAAACTGGAGCAGCAGGCGACTACTGGCATCGAGCTTGGCGCGGTAGTAGGGACCAGGTGCAAGTTTCTTGACCTCAGCGCTGCGAAAGTCATCGTGCTCGAGTGCCTCGCGTACCTTGCCAAACTGCTTACTGACTTTGCGGGTGTCCAGGTCAACATAGGTCAGTACCTTCATGATGCCAGAGTTTAGCCCAAAAAACGGTCTCTCGAAGTGTCATACCAACTCATGAATCAGTTTGGGCCTAAAGGCCAGCGCATCCGCCGCAACAAAGTACACCCTGGTCGCTGCAAACTCCGGAATAGCTGGTGGGCCGTCTTCACTATGAACATGCCCAAAAACCAGTACATCCGGTTTGACCTCTTGCAGCAGTTCGGTAAAACCCGAGGGCTCGAGCCTTGCATTGGTCGGTGGGTAGTGCAGCATGACAATCAGATACTCAGCAGGTTTTTTTGCGGCGTCAAGCAGTGAAAGCCTGAGGCGCTCAACCTCACGCAGATAAATCTTCTGATCCGTCTCACTAAATTCGTAACTGCCTGGGCAGGTCCAGCCACGGCTTCCCGCTATGGTCACCCCGCCAAGCCTTATTGCGTCGTTCTGTATGACGTACATGCCCTCCGGCAGCGCCGCACGGAGCTTGCCAATCGACGACCACCAATAGTCATGATTGCCACGCAGCAGAACTTTTTTACCGGGCAGGGCGGCAATGTCACGCAGGTCTGCCAGAGCCTCCTCGAGCTTGAGTGCCCAGGAAATATCGCCAGGGATCAGCACCAGATCATCCGGCCCAACCACTTCCCGCCAGCGCTCAAAGAACAGCTCTGGATGCCCTGCCCACTGCGGACCAAAAACCGTCATAGGCTTCGGGCTGGCTTTGGAAAGATGGGGGTCGGCAATGGCAAAAACGCGCATAGGACGCTAGTCTATCAAAGAACCCAGTCGCTTGACACCTGTGGTGTCGAGTTCTGCTGCATGGTCGCAGGCGCTTCGCTGCGTCTGTGGATGGCGCCAGTCAGGTTTGATTTCACAGAGTGGCAGCATGACAAAAGCCCGCGCCAGCATTCTGGGATGGGGTAAGCAAAGGTCTGCGCTGTCCAGGACCCAATCATCTATGGCCAACACATCAAGATCCAGCGTCCGGGCTTCCCAGCGGATGCGGCGCTTGCGTCCCGCTTGCGCCTCGATGCTGAGCAGTTTAGCCAATAGCTTTTGGGGATCATCCCAGGGCGCGTCCAGCGCTACACCGACTACCGCATTCAGGTAGTCCGGCTGCCCGCGTGGGCCACCCACTGGCGCTGTCTGGTACAAGCTCGAGTAAGCCCTGATAAGCCCAAGCTGCTCCATATCCTTTAGGGCCTTTCGCAAGATATCTCGAGAGTCGCCAAGATTACTGCCTAAGGCAATCAGGGCTTCAGCCACGACTTTTATGCACCTCAACCACCACATCCCTGACTACCCCAGGCAGAGGTGCATGCGGCTTGTGAACGCGCGTTACGATGCGCATAACCTTGGGTTGCTCCTCGAGAATCCGCCGCGCAATAGTATGCGCCAGTGCCTCAATGAGCTTATAGCGGCGCTCGGTCACTTCCTGTTTGATGAGTGCATAGACCTGGCTATAATCCACGGTCTCAGCGAGCCTGTCATCTTCGGGCAAAGGCAGATAGAGTTCCACATCCACGATGAAACGCGCCCCAAAGCGTGCTTCTTCCTCAAACACACCATGAAATCCATGAAACTCGAGCCCGGTAAGCACAATGCTATCCATTAGCTACCTCCTCAGAAAAATGTAACGCCTGCCAGACCCGCAGGGCCTGCTGGTGGGCAGGCACGTTGTGAACCCGGATGATACCTGCGCCTTGCCGGGCCGCATATAGGTGCAGCGCGATGGAACCCGGATCACGGTCCTGAGGATTCGCTGACGGACTCAGTTTATCAATGCTGCGCTTTCGTGAGGCACCAATGAGCACCGGATGACCCAGCGAGACGAGTTGCGGCAAATCACGCAGGAGCTGTAGATTGTGCTCGAGGGTCTTGCCAAAGCCAAAGCCCGGATCAAGCACCACACTGGGCACGCCTTCGCTCAGTGCCAAGGCTGCTTGCTGCTGCAAAAAACCAAAGACGTCCTGACTGACGTTGTCATACTGCGGCGCAACCTGCATCGTGCGCGGTGTACCCTGCATGTGCATAACCACTGCTGGCACACCTGCCGCTACGCAGACACGGCGCATCTCGGGATTACGCAAACCGCCAACATCGTTCACCAGATGCGCGCCAGCCTGTAGGGCCGCGTGGGCAACTTCGGGTTTTTGAGTATCGATGCTGATGAGGACATCCGCCTGACGCAAGGCTTGAATAACAGGCAACACCCGGTCAAGCTCGAGTTCTGCCGGAACCTCCGCAGCACCCGGTCGTGTGGACTCACCCCCGATGTCAATAATGTGCGCACCAGCATCTATCATTTGCTGAGCGTGGAGGACAGCCCGCTCTTCCTGCTGGTAGTGCCCGCCATCACTGAAACTATCTGGAGTAACATTCAAAACCCCCATGATAAGCGTACCCGACCAACGATAAGTATAGCCCTCAGAACTTGAAAAGCCACCAGGTACCGGGCGAGCAAAATGCAGATGCACAGCGCATCATAGCAAGAGCTTATGCCAGGGATTCAAGCAACAGTTACAGGCGCTACTGACTGCCCAGGCTCCCAGTCTGCTGGTCGCGCTGCCAGATCAAAGCGCCAGGCAATTGCCTGGG
The DNA here is from genome assembly GCA_964655595.1 of uncultured bacterium. Classification (GTDB taxonomy): domain Bacteria; phylum Deinococcota; class Deinococci; order Deinococcales; family Trueperaceae; genus CAZZPQ01. The sequence goes on along the minus strand of CAZZPQ010000154.1, from coordinate 2,373 downwards.
CAATGCGCTGACCTGCATAGCCATCTCCATAGGGATTGTGAACCTGCTTCATAGCCTTACGCTTAGCATCATCAGCCAATAAGTCGAGCAGCAGTGTTTTAACACCAGCCGCTTCATTGCCAGCCAGTTTGAGTGCACCTACCGAGACACCTTCCGGACGCTCGGTTACATTCCGCAGCACCACAACCGGCACTCCCAAGGCGGTTCCCTCTTCCTGAATGCCGCCCGAGTCGGTGATGATCAGTTCAGCATGTTGCTGAGCAGCCAAAGAGCTAAGAAAGTCATAGGGTTCATCCAGAATGATATTGCCGACAGCCTGCATGGCTGGATAGACAGCTTCACGCACTGCCGGATTCAGATGTACTGGATAAGCAAAGGTATAGGTGGGAAAGGCTCGCGCCACGTCCGCGAGTGCTTGCGCCAAACTTGCCATTACAGGCAGGTTTTCACGGCGGTGCATAGTGATATAGACCAGTTTGTCTTTCGGCAAATGGCTTGGCAGCACTGCTTGCTGGCGAAGCTGCCGCACCGCATCGACCGCAGTATTACCCGTGACGACCATGTTCTCAGTAGACTTGCCTTCGGCTAAAAGATTATCTTTGGCCCAGGGAGTTGGCGGCAAATCGATATCCGTGAGGACATCCGTCAAGCGGCGATTGGCCTCCTCAGGAAAAGGCTGCTGCATATCAAAAGAGCGCAGACCGGCCTCCACATGACCCACGGGTATACCCTCGTAAAAAGCCGCCAGTGAAACGGCAAAGGTGGTTAGAGTATCACCATGCACCAGCACATAATCAAGCTCGAGTTCCTTGAGCTTAGCTGCTGCTGCTGGCACAATCCGCCCCAGGAGTTCCGGTAAGGTCTGGCGGACTGTCATGACATCCAGGTCAGCGTCTGGGCAAATGTTAAAGAGACTCAGCATCTGGTCGAGCTGCTCGCGGTGCTGACCACTGACAAGAACCACAGGCTCGAGTCCTGGTTGCTCCTTTAGAGCCTCTATCACGGGTGCCATTTTTGAAGCTTCAGGTCGCGTCCCAAAAGCGGTGCATATTCGCTTTCGTATCATTAAGCTTGCGCTTCTCTCCTAAGCTCTGCCAAACGCAACAGGCATACAATGGCCATTAAGGTTACGGTCAGGCTTATCGTCAAATAAATCAGGACGGGTGGGGTTTGCGACAACATCATGCCTAAAGCCCCCAGTCCCAGCGCCGCTATCCAAAGCAAGATAACTGCTAACTGCTTTGAACCGCTTCGTACACGAATAATATCATGCAGGTGGTCATTGCTGGCTATGGCAGGGTTCACACCACGTGATAAACGCCTCACTGTAACTTGTGTGATGTTGACAACGGGCAATGCCAGAACCAGGATAGGCGCCAGGACCGTGACAGTAGCAGTAACTTTAAGCGCTCCCAGCACGCTGACTGCTGCCAGCACATAGCCCAGCATGTAGGCACCCGAGTCCCCCATATAGATACTGGCAGGGCTATAGTTATGGCGCAAAAACGCCAGTGACGCACCTGCCAGAGCTGTAAGCAGCAAAATAGCCACAGCACGCTCAGGAAACTGCAGAGCAACCGCCAAAAGGCTAAAACTGGCAATGGTCGCAATACCAGAAGAAAGACCATCCAGCCCGTCGATAAAGTTAAAAGCATTGGTAAAGCCAACCACCCACAGCAAAGTAATGGCAATAGCAAGTCCTTCACCAAAAAAGACATAGCCCTCGAGGCTGAAATAATTGGTGATGAAGTCCACCTTGATGCCATTGACCACCAGAATCCCCGCAGCCAGAAACTGCGCTGCCAGACGCAAGGCTGGCGTCACTTCCCACAGATCATCGATGAAACCCACCAGCATCATGAGCGCTGCACCTAAAATGATCGCCAATAGCTCAACCCGATAGGCACTGACGAGTTCTGGTTGCACGATGCTGGCACTAAAAATTGCCAGCAAAAAACCCGAAAAAATGGCGATACCCCCTATATTGGGTACCGCACCCTCATGCAGGCGCCGTCCACCCCCATGCTGGACTGCACCGATGCGCAGTGCGAAGTCTCGCAGCTTAGGAATAGCAATCATCACCACCGCAAAAGCAATGGAGAACGTCATAACAATCAGGGGTGAATACTTTACAATCACCTCTCGCACGCGCCTATTCTAACCTACCCGCCATGCAAAATATGAGAAACCCAGCTTCATCAACGGGTTAATTTTCCGGAAAACCGTGTAAGATTTTTTACATTTTGCTAAGGATATTGGGATAAGTTTGGCACTTCCACGACAAATCCTTCAAAGTCTCAGTGCGCCGTGCCAGCTCAGGCTGGCACCCATGGCCAGGCGGAAAAAGAAGGATGCAGCATGCGCTTAAGTCAC
>CAZZPQ010000153.1:0-7801 GCA_964655595.1 uncultured bacterium | reverse complement strand
CTGGTTTGGCCCGCACTCGCCCTATCTGTGCAGTGATGACTTTCTCGAGCAAGTCCGACACGAAGCCAAAGAAACCCGTCTGGGTATCCATCTGCATGTCTCAGAAACTGCCAGGCAGGTTGAGCAAAGCCTCACTGAGCACCACCGCACCCCCATTCAGCAACTTGACCATCTGGGGCTGCTGGAGCTACCCCTGCTGCTGGCCCACGCCGCCCACGCCAGGGCTGAAGACTTACCCCTTATGCAAAACGCTGGTGTCGCTCATTGCCCCAAGACTTTTCTCAAACTCGCTGCCGGCATAGCGCCCGTAAAGCAAATGATGGATTTGGGCCTTGCTGTGGGCGTCGGCAGCGATGGCGCAGCCAGCAACAACACCTTAGACATGCTCGAGCAAGTCCGTCTGGCAGCACTTTTGCAAAAACACCAGACAGGTGATCCAACGGTTCTCAAGCGCGAGCAGGCGCTGCGCATGGCGACCAGTGAAGGAGCAAGAGTCCTCAAGCAGGAGCAGCATCTGGGACGCGTTGCCGAGGGCTTTCTTGCCGACTTAAGCCTTATCAGGCTGGACGGCGCTCACCTGCAACCCCTGCACGATATTCCTGCAGCGCTGCTTTACAGTGCCAGAGCAGCTGACGTGGATACGGTAATCGTGGCTGGTCAGATTCTTATGCAGGGACGCCAGCACCTGAAGCTGGATACCCGCGAAGTCCTGCATCAAGTCAGGCAGAGGCTGCCCCATCTGCTTAGGCGCAGCAGTGAGCAGCTCCAGTCTTTTCCAGGTTGAGACTCTGTCTTAGCTATGATTCTACAACTTATACTGCCAGACGCCCCCGACACGCTTGCTGAGCGTTGCCGAGTATGCGTCCTGTTCACTTACCTGATAACCCATACGCCGATAATAGCCAAGCAGCTCAGCCTGCGCGTCATCTAGCACCAGGGTCAGGGTAGGAATATTACGGCGAATAGCCAAGGCCTCGAGCTTGGTCATCAACCAGCGACCATAGCCACGTCCGCGCGCATCGGGGTGGGTCGCAATGCGGTCAACACGCCAGCCACTGGGATCTTCACGCCACCTTAAAGCGCAGAGCATCTCCCCCTGAGCATTTTCCAGTAGCAGCGCACCACCATGCTCGAGCCAGTCACTCATGCTGGCGCGGCTTTCACTGCCTCTGTCCCTGGCCGCATTATAGAGATCGACAAGCTTGGCAAGGTCTTTAAAAGCAGCTGGTCTCAGCCGTGAGGCTTCATAGGTTTGCTGAGAAGAACTGACTAGGGTGCTGGTATCTAACAACATATAGAACTCCGAAAGGCTAGGGCTAGCGTAAAGGATTAGCGCATAAACATGCAGCAAACACTAATAACCTTGCAAACTCTAGCATCTTTGCCGGCACGGGTCAAGTTTTCAGCCAGTCACAAAGCTCCAGCAAGCTGCGGAACAGCCTGGCATTGGCTACAGCATGATGCGGGTCTTCGGCAATCTGCACACAGGTCATGCCAGCACTGATAGCCGCCCGTACCCCAGTAGGGCTATCTTCGATGACCAGACAGCGCTCAGCTTCCACCTGCAAGTGCTGCGCCGCCAGCAAATAGAGGTCTGGCGCAGGCTTGGGGTTGTCAACATGATCAGCACTAAAACGGTGCTTAAAGCGCTCACCCCAAGTCTGGTGCTGTAGGGTCAGCTCGATAATGTCGCGGCTCGAGTTTGAAACCAGTGCATAGGCTAGCTTATGCCGCTGCACCAGAGCCACAAGCTCTGCCGCTCCAGCCATACTTCTGGCCTGAGGCAGCAAAGCCTTAACCTGAGACAGCAGGGTTTCAGCCATGCTCTCGGAACTCTCTGCAATCCCGTAGTGGTCTTTCATCAAACTGACAGACGCCGCCACCGAAATACCCAGAAACTGCGCCTGCACTTCAGGACTCAGCTGATGACCATAGTGTGCCACGCAGTTTGTCTCGGCAATGCGCCACAGGGACTCGCTGTCAACCAGTGTCCCGTCCATATCAAAAAGAACAGCCTGAAATTCAAATAATCGCATCAGCGTCTATGATACCTCGGATCAAGCACGTCACGCAGCCGTTCGCCTAGCAAATTCATGGCCAGCGCAGTAATGGCAATGGCTAGTCCGGGATAAATCGCCAACCACGGATAGATATTTAGAAAACGCCGCCCCAAAGAGAGCATATTGCCCCAGCTGGGCACCTCGGGTGGCACGCTAAGCCCCAGGAAACCCAGACCGGACTCGTAAAAAATCATGGCGGACATCTCAAAGGTCGCCAGCGTGATAAGCGGTCCCAGCAGATTGGGAAAAATATGACGCGGAATGATACGACTGGCCCGCGCTCCCAGGCCACGTGCGGCCTCGACGTATTCCTGCTGCTTGAGACGCAGCACTTCTCCCCGCACCAGTCGTATGAATATCGGCGCGTCGGTAATGCCAAAAAGCAAAATGACATTGAGTAAGCTGCGTCCAAAAATTGTCGCCAGGACAATCACCAGTACCAGATAAGGAATAGCGAGTAGCAGATTACTAAAGCCGCTAATAACAGCGTCCAGCCAACCACCAAAATAGCCTGCCAGCAAACCCAGAACTACACCGATACTGAGTGCCAGCAGCACGCCAAAAAACCCCACCATCAGCGATACTCTGGCACCAAAAATAATGCGACTCAGCACGTCCTGACCCAGTTGATCTGTGCCCAGTGGGTGCTCCCAACTGCCACCTTCCTGCCAGGCTGGGGGCACTTTAGCATTAAACAAGTCACCATCAGTGGGGTCATGGGGCGCTAGATAGGGAGCAAATATAGCAACAAAGACGAGCATCAGAAAGAGTGCAGCACCCGTGAAACCCGCAGGGCTGCCGATCAGGCGCTTAAAGACCGTGCCTCTTTGGGTCATGCGGGCCTGACCCGAGGATCAACCCAGCCATAAAGCAAATCGGTAAGCAATTGAATACTGATGGCAAAGACCGCAAAAAACAGCGTAATCGCCTGAATCAGCGGAAAGTCATTGTCACGAATAGCAGTATTGAGCAAACTTCCCAGACCAGGCCAGGCAAAAATTGTCTCGATGTAAACCGAGCCGCCAAGCAAATAGGTAAATTGAATACCGATGACACTGATTAAAGGAATGGCAACATTGGGCAGCACGTGCTTGAGGGCGATGCGGTCTTCGCGCAAGCCCTTAGAGCGGGCTGTGCGCACCATATCAGCAGAGCGCAGATCCAGCACAGCTGCCCTGGTCAGGCGAATCAGCTGACCCAGCCCGGCAAAACCCAGTGCTATGGCAGGTAAAACCAGCGACGCCAGACTGTCGCGACCAAAGGATGGCAACCAGCGAAGCTGTACCGAAAACCATAGAATCAGCAAAATCGCCAGCCAGAAGTTCGGCAGGGTCTGCCCTGCCAGCCCCAACAAACGCGCAAACCTGTCAACCAGGGAGCCTGGGTTCATACCCGCCATGACACCCAGGGGAATCGCGATGACAACCGCAAATGTCAAAGCGGCAAGCGCCAGCTCGAGGGTCGCTGGCAACCGCTGCACGATCAGCTCGAGATTAGGCTGCCTGAGCCGCAGAGACATGCCCAGGTCACCCTGTGCAATACGCAGCAGATAATCAGCAAACTGCAGCACGAGCGGGCGGTTCAGTCCCATCGCTTCGCGAAAGGCTTCGCGCTGCTCAACCGTTGCTTCTCGAGCCACCATCAGGCTGACCGGATCGCCCGTCAACCTGACCATGAAAAACACCAACACCATCGCCCCTACAATGAGTAGCAAGGCTTGCAGTGCGCGGTTGAATAAGTAAGTAAGCATTTAATACCAGTTCGGGATAAACCGTGGGGATAAACCGTGGGGATAAACCCAAGGATTTATCCCGAGCAGAGCGTTAGGAACCGAGGAACTGCTTTTCAAATCTGCAATCAACTTACCTAGCTCCGTATATCCGTATAACTCCGTATAACAGTCTACATGGTTCGTGGCAGTGTGCCACGAACCATGCTGCGCCAAGCGCATGAACCTCCGCATGAACCTCCGCATGAACCTCGGTGCCAAGCCCTGGTCAAGCAAGGATCTTACTTGCTGACTGACTTGAGGAAATACTCCTCGGCAGCTCTAGGCTGATAACCCGTGACATTATCCCGAATAGCTTCAAAGACATTCGGCTGATACAGGTAGATAAAGGGCGGATTATCAAACATGTAGCGCTGCAACTCAGCGTAAAGCGCGCCGCGCTCACCCCTGTCAACGGTGCTGGCAATCTGGTTGACTAAGTCGGTAATCACGTCATCATGCCAGGTGTTGTAGTAATTTCCGGGCAGCAGCGCACCCTGCAAACGTGGCAGCGCCTCACCGATGTCTGAGGACCAGCTATCCACATACATGGGACCCAGCGCACCATACTCAGCCTCGCCCCAGTAGCTGTTGGTGGTCTTAAATTCAAGACTGACATCAATACCCACACGCCCCAGGTCGCGCTGCACTGCCAGGCAAACCTCATTGATATTCACATAGCCATCCGCTGGGCAGCCCATGCTGATCGAGAAGCCATCGGCAAAGCCTGCTTCCGCGAGCAGTGAACGCGCCATTTCCGGGTCATGGGGGTAAGGCGCCGGCTCATCCTCAAAACCCAGGTTGCTGCTCACCACAAAACCCGCAATCAGATTGGCTTCACCACTAAAAATCGCCCGGATGATACCTTCGCGGTTCACGGCGTAGTTCATGGCCTGGCGCACCAGTTGGTTCTCGAGCGGTGTACCCACACCATTGCCGACGTTCTTAAAGCCCACGTAGTACACACGGTCATTCGGGTAGCTAATCACCTGCACACCCGGCGCGCCCTCCAGTAGCATCGCTTCATCGGCACTGAGCCTGTTTGCAATATCAATCTCACCGGTTTGAATGGCGGCAACACGCGTCGAAGACTCAGGAATCACGCGGTAGGTCAGGCGGGCTACCTTGGGTAAACCCTCCTGCCAGTACTCAGGATTGGCTTCCATAACGATCCGGTCCCCAGCCATCCGCTCTACAAAGCGAAAAGGACCCGTACCCACAGGCGCAGCCGCAAAAGCGTCCAGCCCGACTTCACGAATATACACAGGGGGCACCATGGCCCAGTTGGAAGCCATCCTCACCAGAAAGACGGGGTTAGGTTCACTGGTGACGATTTCCACCGTATAGTCGTCAATCACCGTAACGCTAGCCACTTCTTCATAGACACTGGCATAGTCATTGCTGGGGTCAGTACCTGTTTCCCAGGTCGCCACCACCGATTCGGCGGTAAAAGTCTCACCGTTGTGAAAACTAACGCCCTGACGCAACTTAAAGGTATAGGTTACGCCGTCCTCACTAATCTCCCAGCTTTCAGCCAGGGCTGGCTCGAGCGCACCATCATCCGTCACCCAGATAAGCGAATTATAAAGTGACCAGCCCGCATTACTGGCAGTACGGTCCGCCGCACGGGGTAAAAAAAGTGAGGTAGGGTCGCTCGAGAGAGACACAACCAAATGACCTTCAGGCTGGGCTGTAGCAAAGGCGCTTATGGCTAGCGCCAAACTGAGCATCCAAGCAAAAATGCGTTGTTTCATTGATTCCTCCTAAGTTTTTACAGGGCTAAACAAAGCTTATCCCTGGGGATGATACCACTGACTTATACCCTAATGCCATCATGCTTGTGTCAGGCTGTTGTCAGCTTGAGAAATGCCTAAAGCATCACCTGCATCTTTTGGCAGGCATGATAGGCTAAGTGGCGTGCCTGTCATCAGTCTTCTTAGCCTCAGTATCCAGAGCACAAGCAAACTACCGGAGTTCAGCCCGCCTCCTCGCTTTGATAGCACCACCTTTTCCAGCTATCAGCCGCAGCATCCCAGTCAGGACACTGCCCTAGGTATCAGTCAGGAATTTATCACTGCCTCTCCCCCAGTCGCCTTTCGCTGGCCTTGGCAAAAACCCCTCGTCACTGGTAAGGGACTCTACCTGGACGGGGGTTTTGGTGTAGGTAAAACGCACCTGCTGGCTGCAGCTTATGCAGCTTTCACAGGCAGCAAAGCCTATTTGTCCTTTGCTGAACTGGTCCATGTCATTGGTGTACTGGGCAAGGTGCAGGCTCTAGAACAACTCGGCACACACGAACTCTATTGTCTTGACGAGTTCGAGCTGGACGACCCAGGCAATACCCTTATCGTCAAGACCTTTCTAGCCCATGTGATACAACGGGGTGCCAGGGTAATCACCACTTCCAACACCGCGCCAGAAGCCCAGGGGCAGGGCCGCTTTAATGCGCAGCACTTCCAGCGTGAGATTCAGCATATCGCCAACTATTTTGAGGTTGTGAGTATCGACGGACCCGACTACCGCCAGCGTGACCAGTTGGCCAGCCTGCTTAGTAGCGCAGAACTCGAGTACCTCGAAAAACAAGAAACCTTGATCAAGGTCAAGGTAAGTGCCAGCTGGACAGAGCTGTTCAGTATGCTAAGCGCACATCACCCCATCCGCTACAGCGATCTGCTCAGACAGTGCGGCACGCTCTACATCCATGATGCAAGGACCATCGATAATCAAAACGACGCCCTGCGTTTTGTTCACTTTATCGACAAACTCTACGACCTCAAGGTGGGCTTGCGCCTGTCTGGTACGGTAGCACTGGAAGATCTTTTCGATGCCAGCTACCGCCACAGTGCCTACGCCAAAAAGCACTACCGCTGCCTCTCGAGAATCACCGAACTACTCGAAGAAATCCCAGTTCTGGACTGAATTACGGTTGCAAACGGCTGCCATCGCGCGGAAAGGCGCGAGCAAACCGCACATTGCTGATGCCCAAAAGCAGCGCTGTGAGCCGCTCTGCACCAATGGCAAAGCCACCATGAGGCGGCATGCCGTGTTTGAAGACCTCGAGATAACCTGCGAAGGCTGCTGCGTCCATCTTGCGTTTTTCCAGCTCTTGCAACAGCATGCTATGTTCGTGCACGCGCTGACCGCCTGAGGTAATCTCTACCCCACGAAAGATAAGGTCAAGTCCTCTGGTTAAGCCATCATCTGTCGGATAGGTATAAAAGGGGCGAGCCGCCTGCGGATACTTCGTCACAAAGACAAAATCACTGCCATGCTCTTCTTTGGCCCAGCGGCTAATCAACCGCTCAGCTTCAGGGTCCAGGTCCTTACCGCCAGATTCGTGTCCATAGTGCTCTTTGACCAGCGCTCTGGCCTCGAGCAGGGGAATGCGCGGAAACGCTACCGTGATATCGGGAACACTGGCACCCAGCACTGCCAGTTCCGCCTGGCAGTGCTCTGCGGCATGCCGCATGATGGCCTTTAAGAGCCCTTCCTGCATATCCATGATGTCAGTTTCATCGGCAATAAAGCCCATCTCGACATCCAGTGACAGGTACTCTGAGAGATGCCGACTGGTATGGCTGAGTTCGGCGCGGTAAACAGGTGCCACCTCAAAAACGCGCTCTAGAACCCCCACCATAATCTGCTTATAAAGCTGCGGCGACTGGGCCAGGTAGGCCCGCTTGCCGTAATAATCCACCTCAAAAAGATTGGCTCCGCCTTCCGCTCCGGCAGCAACAAGCTTGGGCGTAAAGATTTCAGTAAAACCCTGAGTATTCAGATAGTGGCGAAAGGCCTTGACCAATTCAGCCTGTACCCGCATGGTCGCCTGGGCTTTGAGACCCCGCAGCGAGACATGTCGGTACTCGAGCAAGGTTTCGGGGTTGGCGTGCCAGTCTTCTTTGGGGATTTCTATGGGTGGCGGTTCGACCGCCTCGGCAATCACGCTGAGGCTCGAAGCATGTAACTCGAGCCC
>CAZZPQ010000152.1:0-7819 GCA_964655595.1 uncultured bacterium | reverse complement strand
AGTACTTTTCAAATCTTCAACCAGTTTATCGGGCTCGGTATAATGATTGCTCGGTTGATACTTTCGCTAGCTGCCTATTAGTATTCGGGGACTTTAGCAGGATAGCTGCTAGGGCTTTAACCGTAGTCGTTAAGCTGTTATTCAGCAGGAAGTTACCGAGGCATTGCCAAGCGCTGCTGACAGGTTTTATTTAAGAAATGAGTCTGTTGGGCTATTGTCGGACACAGGCTGGACTCAGACTTCCATGATGCGATACTCTGAGTACACGAGAAATGAGGGCAAGTCATGAAAACACATCGTATTGTGATTGGCACACAAGTGCGCGAGTTACCCGTGGTCAATGTTGGAGCTGTTTCGGTAGCGCTCCTGAATATGCTGGGTGATACCAGCCTGACCGAAGCGGCAGCGGATGAACTCATGAAGCGTATGCCTGCTGGCATTGATACCCTGGTCACCCCAGAGGTAAAGGCTGTACCTTTGGCTCATGCCATCAGTGTGCGAACTGGCATTCCCTACCTGGTGGCACGCAAGACTGAAAAACCCTATATGGTTGGCGCTTTACGTAAAACAGTACTGTCAATTACTACGGGAAAACCTCAGGATCTGGTGATTGATGGGGCAGATATCCCGCGTATCAAGGGGAAAAATGTCGCTATCGTTGATGATGTAGTAAGCACCGGGGGTACGCTGATCGGGCTTCAGGAGCTACTTGCCGACATCGGGGGGCGCGTGGTGGCAACGCTGGTGGTCTTTACCGAGGGTGATGAGCGCAATGATGTGATTGCTTTGGGACATCTGCCTTTATATCCGGCGGAGGATGGCTTGTAATCACAGACCTTGACATGATAAACGTGGGCTTTTTGCCGCCTCAGATGTAGAGAGGCTGTTCTGCAAGTGCTTTCTGGCTGTGGAAATCGCCCCTGCGGCGGCACCCCCATATGCTAGGCTAGGTAATGGGCAAATAGCTCAAGTTATAGTTAGGATCCAGGGTGGACGCCAAAGAGCAGATTCGCGCCAAGCTTGACATCGCAGAAGTGGTCGGGGAAACCGTTGCACTGAAACCTGCGGGTCGTGGACGTTTGCTGGGGCTATGTCCCTTTCACAACGAAAAAACGCCTTCCTTTCATGTTCATCAGGATCGGGGCTTTTTCTACTGCTTTGGCTGTCAGGCCAAGGGTGACATGTTTGACTTCGTCATGCGCGCCCAGGGTATTGATTTTTATGAGGCTTTACAGCAGCTTGGTCAGCGGGTTGGTGTTGAAGTTACGCCGCCGACTGCCAAAGATAAAAAAAAGCGGGACTTGTATGAGGTTAATCAGCTAGCACTCGAGTTTTTTCGCTCACAGCTGACAGGTCCGCCACGGGAGTATCTTTTAGGACGACAACTTACGGATACGAGCATCGACACTTTTGAATTGGGTTACGCACCAGATAGCTGGGACGCATTTTTGAAATATGCCCTGCACAAGGGCATCAGCAGCCACGATCTGCTGGCGGCTGGACTCATACGTGAGAGTGAGGGACGTGTCTATGATTATTTCAGAAACCGGATTATCTTTCCCATCCGCGATTATCTGGGACGTGTCGTCGGTTTTTCCGGGCGTGTTTTGGATGATGGACAGCCTAAATACCTGAATACGGCCGAAACGGATGTGTTTAAGAAAGCCGAAATTCTCTACGGCCTGCACCTTGCTAAAACTGCCATTCGCAATGCGCAGGACTGTTTGGTGGTGGAGGGCTATATGGATGTTATTGCCTTGCACCAGACGGGTTTTGATACGGCGGTCGCTGCCCTGGGGGCAAGCCTGACGACTGAGCAGGCGCAGCAGCTCAGCCGCCTGGACATCCAGCGTTTGTTTCTGGCCTTTGACGCCGATGAAGCGGGTCAGCGGGCGATTCTGGCAGGGCTCGAGCAGTCTGTGGGTCGGCAGTTTTTAGTGCAGGCAGTACGGGTTCCTTTTGGTAAAGACCCGGCAGATGCTGTGCTAGGTGGACATGTTGCAGAGTTTAAGCAAGCGTTGCGCCAGGGACTTTCAGAAGTCGAGTTCCGCTTTAAGTCCGTGCTTGCCAAATATGACGCAGTAAGCCTGGAAGGAAAAAAGCAGATTTTGAATGAACTGCTGCCAGCACTCAGGCCGCGCACGGTCTTTGATCCGGTGGCAACGGAAATGCGTCGTTTGGTGATTGATCACCTTAATATAGAAGCGCCGCGCCTGGATGAGTGGTTAAACAGCAAACGTCAGCGCCGCCTGGATGATACCCAGATCAAAGGCATGACACGACAGGTTAACCCTTCGCAGGTGACCATCATCGAGCTTGAGGTGATTGCTCTTTTGCTGCTTGAACCAGCCCAGCTCGAAAAGCGCTTGCTGCACCTGACGTCTTTACTTCCTGCGGGGATCGATGATTCTGTGTTGCGCGAGTTTCAATCAATCTGCGAGGTCTGTGCCTATGATGACCAGCAGATTCTTTCACGCTACCGTGAGCGCGACGACGGCAAAATAGTTTTCGAGCGCCTCTTTCAACAGGCTGGAGAGCAAGAACAGCGCATTGATGTTGATTGTCAGATTGACAAAGCTCTGGCACGTTTGCGGGAGCTTTATCTGAATGCTCAAAAAGAGCAGCAACGCAGTCACTTACTCGAGCGCATGCAGGAGGTCAGCAGCCATCTGACCAATTCTGAACTTCCTACGGAACAGCTCAAGCACTACTACCAGGAACTTAAGGAGATTCAGGCTATGCTGGCGGCTCGCGACGCTGAGCGGCGAGTGCGGATGCAGAGTACAGCAAAACGCAATGGTCAGCGCAAGTTTGGGAATTGACACCCATAACATATAGGTAACTCCAAAATAATAGTCAGTACCTGCTAGCTGTGGCAGGCTTTCTCCGAACACCAATTCTTTGCTTAAGCGTCGAAACGGTATAAATCACCCAGGCGTGCCTATAGGTATAGCAAACGTCAGGCCAGCTTTTTCTGGAATCCATAGCTTTATACCAGTTCCGGACAAATCATTGGGTTTATCCCAGTGATTTGTCCCGAGCAGAGCGTTAGGAAGTGGGGATTGCCTTTCAAATCTGTAAGCAATTTATCGGGTTCTGTTAGCCTTTCCAGGCTTTGTTGAGACAAGCTGAATGAGTTGATTTCAAACCCTCAGGTCGCATGGGTCATTGAGATGTATCAATGACCCATGGAAACGCTATGTATTACAGCAAAAACCAATGTGACTAAAGACCTAGGTGAGCAGCAGTTAGCGTTGGGTTTGCCTTACTTTGTTCGCAACAAGCTACGCAAGGTGGGGCTGTAAGCCGTTTACTAGGGGCCGTTCTAGGCCTCGAGAAGATACAAGCCTGCGGGCTTAAAGGCAAGCTTCACCACATCACCCTTGCGCGCACTGCTCATGCCCTCGCCGGTCATACTGGCAAAAACCTCACCTGCTGCTGTCTCGAAGATGTACTCGGTATTTGAGCCCAGATAGGCGCTGCTCACTACCGTTGCCTGAAGACCACTATCGGCATTGTCAACAAACTGAACCGCTTCGGGGCGTACCATTACCGTGCAGTCACCGTGCTCTACGTTTTGCTTATAGGGGATGCTGTAGCCGGGCAAGAGAATGTGCTTGCCATCGTAGCTACCCACCAGAAAGTTGGCTGTGCCGATAAAGTCTGCTACAAAGCGACTGCGCGGTCTGGCATAGAGGTCATGGGGGCTGCCAATTTGCTCAATCTTCCCCTGATTCATGACTACAATGCGGTCGCTGATAGCGAGCGCCTCTTCCTGGTCGTGGGTTACGTAGACGCTGGTGATGCCCAGACGCTGCTGTAACTCGCGTATATCCTCACGTACACGGCGGCGCAGCTTGGCATCAAGGTTGGACAGTGGTTCATCAAAGAGCAGTACCTTCGGTTGAATGACCAGCGCTCTGGCCAGTGCAACCCGCTGCTGTTGACCACCAGAGAGTGCCGTAACATGTCGACCAATCAGCTCGCCCAAGCCCACCATGTCGAGCGCTTCCTGTACGCGACGTTTAATCTCGTCTTCGGGTCGTCGCTGTACTCTTAAGCCATAGGCGACGTTTTCAAAAACGTTCATATGCGGAAATAGAGCGTAACTCTGAAAGACCATGGTGATGTCCCGCAGATAAGCAGGTAAACGCGACACATCTTCATTGTCCAGCAGAATCTGACCGCCGGTGGCTTGCTCGAGCCCAGCAATCAGGCGCAGCACAGTGGTCTTACCACAGCCCGAAGGGCCCAAAAGCGTGACGAGTTGCCCACTATCAATATGCAGGCTAACCTCGTTAACCGCAATGACATCACGCCCAAAGCGTTTGACCAGTTGCCTTAACTCTACTGCTGCGGTCTGTAAACTATCAACCAGACTCATGATTCAACTCCTACGTGACGGACACCTAAGCGTCGGGCGATAAACAAAACCAGTAAAATAGCAAGGAGCATTGAGACAATCAGTACGGTACCCATAGCTGCCCCACGCCCCAATTGCCCTTGTTCCACCCAGCCCAAAAGCAGTACAGTGGCGAGCTGATTACCCGGAGAAACGAGAAAAATCACCTGAGATACCGCGGTCATGGCGCTGACAAAGGCATAGATTAAGCCTGTGATGAGCGTATTGGCCAGCAGCGGAAAGAGGATACGCCGCAGGGTGGTAAATGATTTGGCTCTGAGCATGGTCGAGGCTTCCTCGAGGCTGACATCAATCTGTGCCAAACCAGCAATGGCGGCCCGAATCGACACAGGCATATTCCGAAAGACCAAGGCAAGAATGATGATGCTAGCGCTGGCAGTAAGTAACCAGGGACCGGTATTGAAAGCAAAGATATAAGCCACTCCCATGACGGTACCCGGCGTGGCAAACGACAAAAGTGAACCAAACTCGACAAAGCGTCGCCCCAGAAAGCGGTAGCGCACCACCAGGTAGGCGATGAGAAAGCCCAACAGCATGGCAGGTACAGCGCTGATGGCTGCAACGCGTGCCGAGTAGAGAAAGACTGGCCAGCCAGCGCGCATGAAATCTCGGTAGTGCTGCAAGGTAAAGCTGTAATTCACGCCCCAGAGCTGGGCAAAGGAGCCAACGATAATCGAGGTATAAAGCGCTGTTACCAGTAGTGTCCAGAGCGCCAGCACCACAATCAGGATAGTCTCGAGTATCTTGGGTAGACGGACGACCTGACCGCTGGCGGGTTTGCCTGTTACGGTGACAAAAGAGCCGCCACCCAGCCACAAGCGCTGAATAAAAAAGGCCAGCAGCACCAGAAATAACAGCACCACCCCGTAGGCAGCAGCTTCGTTGGGATTGTAGCGTCCGGTGAGCGACAAGTAGACTTCGGTCGCCAGATAATTGCGGTCACCACCCAGAATGATGGGATTGCCAAAATCTGCCAGTGATTCTATCATGCTGAGCAAAAAGGCTGCAGCCAGGCCGGGGCGCACCAGCGGCCAGGTAATCGTGCGGAGCAGATACCAGCGGTTCGCGCCCAATGTTTGAGCGGCTTCCTCGAGCGCTGGGTTCAGCGATGACAGCGAGCCTCGCAAGAGCAGGTAGGCAATGGGTGTAAAGGCGAGTATCTGTGCCAGGGATACACCTACAATCCCATAGATGTTGCTGCTGGAAATATCAAGAAGCTGGTAGGTGATAAGGCCACGTCGCCCGAGCAGAAAAATCATGGCAAAAGCCAGGATAAAAGGTGGTGTGATGATAGGTAGCAGGCTGATGACATCCAGCGAGCGGTTCACAATGCGAAAGCGGGAACGTTGCCCCAGCAGGGCAAACATCAGCCCCAGCAGCGTACAGGATGGAGCGACAATCGTGACAACCAGCAGGCTGGTCGGAAAAGCGCCACGACCATAGATCATCAGCCCCACCAGGAAGCCCAGCCCAAAGCCTAAAAGCAGCTGCCAGATGAGTCGCCACCAGTTAAGCCTGCGCCACAGTGCCAGGCCTCCTAAAAAAACGCTGCCAGCCACTGCCCACAGCAGTGTGAGCATGAGCTCACTGCGCTCGGTGCGAGGGTTGTCGAGAAACAAAAATAAAGGATGTGACAGGGTGGTACGTAGCTGCCGAAAAGTGAACTGTCCGTCGATATAAATGGCAGTTCTAAGCACCATAAAGAGTGGATATAAGATAAACAGCAGGACAAAGAGGGCAACAAACAAAATACTCGAGGCGATAAAGGCGTCCCCCTGTACGCGGCCGGATTCGCTCAGACCATTGCCAATAACGATGATAAAAGCCGCCAGGCTTAGGAGCGCCCCCATGCCAAAAGGCGTTGCAGTCAGCATAAGCCAGATGACCCCAGTCACAAAGCCCAGGCTGCCCAAAACTGTGAGGATCTCGGCGCGCAAAACGGTTCGCAGCGGCAGCAGGCTAACGACAATGGCTGCCAGGGCAAGAGCGGGTAAGAGCCACAACACCCAGCTGTCCAGATTCCAGAAGTAGTAAGGTGACTCGAGCACCCAAAGCGGGCGAGCGGGGCGGACAAAAGGCAAGGCGATCATCCCGACAAGTGCCAGGATGGCAGGTGGCAGCGCGCCACTAAAGCGTAGTAAGGCTTTGTTTGGGTTGGCCATAAGGCGTAGAGGGTGTCACCATGGTGACACCCTCAGATTCATTACCTGGGAATAGGGAAAATTTCGTCGGTCCAGCGGCCTACCAGAGCACTGCGGACATCTGGTGTGCCAAAGTAGTCGAAGTCGTAGTCAATCAAATTGATGGCGTCCAGGTCGGGAGCCTGCTCGGGCACAGGTGTATTCATATTGGACTGAATCTGGTAGGAGTCACCCTGACTGGCAGCAATCATCTGCGCCTCAGGCGTCAGCGCCCACTCAATAAAAGCAACAGCAGCGTCATAATTTGGTGCGTTCTTAATCAGGCTGATGCCACCAATCTCATAACCTGTACCTTCTTCAGGGGCCAGAGTAATCAGCGGGAAGCCCTGAATAGCGAACTTTACACCGTCATGCATAAACTGAATGGCAATCGCTACCTCGCCGAGACCAGCCAACTGCCCCGGTGCGCTACCAGAACTGGTGTATTGTGCGATGTTCTGGTGCAGGTCTGCCAAAATCTCAAAAGCCTCATCCTCACCAAAAATCTGTACGAGGGTTGCGATGATGGTATAGGCAGTACCTGAGCTATTCGGGTCGGGCATGGCAATTAAGCCTTTGTACTCGGGCTGGGTCAGATCGAGCCAGCTTGTGGGGATGTCCAGGCCCTGTTCAGCCAACACGCCCTCATTGATGACAAAACCCAGTGCTCCGGCGTAAAGTGGGATGTACTCGCCACCAACGGCACTCTTTAAGTCATCAATGATTTCATTCCAGACAGTCGGTTCGTAGAACTCGGTCAGCCCTTCGCGAGCGGCTACCAGGTGGGGGTCACCTGTACCACCAAACCAGACATCGAAAATGGGGCTGGCAGCCTCAGCGCGAATACGTGCCAAAGCGTCCTGTGAGCTGACCCGAATAAACTCGAGATCAATGCCGGTGGCAGCCTTGAAGGCTGGTCCCAGTGCCTCGCACCAGGCCAGGTCAGGACTGCACAGCAAGTTGACACGCTGAGCGTTAGCACTACTTAAAACCAGTAGCGCGAGCAGTAATACGGCAATTCGCTTCATACTCTTTTCCTCCTTGTTCAGATTGATACGCTTTTAGCGTATCACAGGACAATATCCTGTTTTTGTAATGCCGGAGTCAAGACTAACAATCTGCCAGTATGCTGTCAATGGCTTGGCCCTTTGACCGTCTAAAACCGGTTCCGGATAAATCGTTGGGTTTATCCCAATGATTTATCCCGAGCAGGGCG
>CAZZPQ010000151.1:0-7862 GCA_964655595.1 uncultured bacterium | reverse complement strand
GAGCAGGGCGAGTAGGAAGCGGGGATTGCTTTTCAAATCTGTAGCCAATTTAGCGGGCTCGGTATCAATCAACAGCGATACGAGCGTAGTCTGGCACAAAGGCTATCCAGGTCTTGAAGGGCGTGAGGGATACCACTTCACCAAGGCTGCTTGTAAAGCGCAAACCACCCGAAATATCCCATCTGCCAGGGATGACCTGGCCTCTTAGGTAGAGCGTGGCCCGTCCGCCGCGCAGGGGAATATAGAGACGACCTTCTGGATCACCCGGTATGGCTTGTGCGTCGATAGTGGCAATCAGTACGGCGTCCACATAAACTGCTTCACCCAATGCGTCGGAGGCGTCAGCATTGTTGCGTACCCAGCGATAGAGGTTCAGCTCCTGCACATAGCGAAAGCCACTGTCATAGATGCCTGAGTAGGTCACATTGACGCGGCTGGCGGTTTCGGTATCTGTGTCCGGGCGGTAGATGGTTCCACTGACCACCCGTGAGCGGTTGAGGTTTAGCCTGGCGAGTGCCTGACGTAGAGAGCCGCCCTGTGAGTAGAGGTTATACGGAGCACTGCGCCCGCCGTCGCGGCTGAAGAGGTCGCCACTGCTGAAAGAATTGATGCTGGGAACGCTGCTGTTGCCAATGGCAACCAATGCTGCCGGAGAACCGCCATCATGCACCAGAATGCCATCCATACTGCGACTCACCTCATGAAAGTACTCTCGAGCGCTTCGTACCGGACCGACACGGCTGGGATCAACGCGATCATAAACTGTCATCAGTCGTGTTTGACCACCCTCGACAGGCATTTCAAAGATCATGGAAGCTTCCAGCAAACCCAACTGCGGATAGCCCAGAGCATTATCGATGATGACGTTTAGCGGCCTGTCGCGGTTTTCACTGTAGGGAACCCTGGCAAAGGGCGCACCTGTGGGTGTGTCGCTGCCATCTGGTCCCGCTGCCAGACCCAGGTTTTCGGGTGAGGCGTCGGGCTGGTCTGTGGTTTGACCGCTACGGTCGGCGTTGCCACCGTCTTCCTGGGGGGTGGCAATGCCAGCTGTGATTGCGGGACCTTCGGGAGCGTCGCTGCTTGGGCTTGTGGCTTCTGCTGCGCCACTGCCACTCTGCGGCTGCACTACCGATGCTTCAACTTGTGGGGCGGGTATGGGCGCAGCAGCGCTGACGCTCACCTGTGGTGTCACTGTCACGGCTTGGCCTTGGCTGACGGATGCGGCAACTTCGGGAGTGGGTACGTTTTGTGCTTCGCGGACGTTCGTAGATACCTGTGGTTGGGGAATGGCTTGCGCTTCGGACGCAGATGCTGTTGCCTGGGGCACAGGTACGTTCTGTGCTTCGCTAACCTGGCTCGAGACCTGTGGTTGGGGAATGCGCTGCGCCTGGGTCGCCGTAGCTGTTACTTGGGGTGTCGGTATGGAGCGGGCTTCACTCACCTCGCTGGTGGCCTGCGGTGTGGGTACGCTTTGACTGACAGTTACCTCAGTGCTCGCCTGTGGTTGGGGGATGGGGCGTGCTTCGGCGGTACTAACAGTTGCCTGAGGGCTGGGAATGGGACGCTCCTGGGTGACCTGTACTGTGGGATTCACGGCAATGGACTGGCTGGGCAGTACGACTGCTTCCGAGGCTGGTTGGGGGATAGGCAGTGCCTGGGCGAGTGGTTGAGGGCTTAACTCTTCCTGCTCGATTTCGGGTAGGGTCGTGGTGGTTACAGTGGACTGCGGCACTGGAATCGCTGGGCTGGCTGGTTCTGCTACAGCTGGGGGTGGGGGGATTTCTGTGATGGTATCTGGTGTAGCCTCAAGGGGTTCTGAGGGTTCTGAGACGGGC
Organism: uncultured bacterium; assembly: GCA_964655595.1. GTDB lineage: Bacteria > Deinococcota > Deinococci > Deinococcales > Trueperaceae > CAZZPQ01. The sequence continues at coordinate 6,027 of CAZZPQ010000151.1, read as the reverse complement.
TCTTCAAAGACAGGCTCTACGGGTGGTGCAACAGTTTCGGTGAGCAGTTCAGGCTCGAGTAGCTCCGGTACTCGAGTGAGTGGGGGTGTTGGCAGCTGAACGCTTGACTCCGGCACACGCGCCTGGGCAGCTTCGCTGGGAATCTCAACTGGAACCTCAGGCGCATCTGGCGCGGCTGGGGCAGGTTCAGGCGGCGATTCAGCTCTTGGTTGACCCATGCTGTCAGCCTCAACCAGTGGTTCAGCTGCCTGAGGTGCAGGGGCGTCTGCAGTTGGGGCCAGAGTTGGCTCTTCTGCTAAGGCTGGTGTGCCGATATCGATGACCAGATAGGTTTCTTGCGGTGGGGCAGGCGGAATGGTCCACAACCAAACGAGCAGCAGCAATACAAAAAGATGGAGTAGTAGCGATAAAAGGGCGGCCCGCCGCTTATCCTGATCTGTGAACAAATCCCGTGTCACGCTGCTTTAGCCACCCCCGGTTGCAATGGCGATGCGCTGCGCACCGGCTTGTTTGAGAATATCCATGACCCTGACGGTAAGTCCGTGGGGCACATCTCGGTCAGCACGCAAGACCACCACGCTGAAGCCAGTTTCGTCCAGCACCGTGCGCATTGCTGGCAGCAGATTGCTTTCATCAATGACCACCCCTGACAGATAGATCTGCAGATCTTTAGTGATAGTGACGGTTGGCAGGTCCGCAGTGGTGGTTTGGGGTGATTGCGCCTGTGGCAAATCGACCGGCAGACCGGACTCCAGGGTGATAAAGGTAGTGGATACCATAAAGAAAATGAGCAGTTGAAAAACCACATCCACCATCGGCGTCATGTCAAGCCCTGCGTCTGCCCGGAAACGTTTACGGCGTTGTTGAAAGGGTCTCATGGGATTCTTCTCTGGGTTTTTCGCGCTTGCTGGCGACTACCTGCGCGACGTTCCCCATCAACTCTTCGCGGCGACGTTCGATCTCTACCAGGATTCGGTCAACCTTGCTCGCTAAGTAGTTTTGTCCAATGACTACGGGAATGGCCACCATCAAACCTGCCGCAGTGGTAATCAGCGCCTGACCGATACCGCCTGCCAGCGCAGCCGGGTCGCCGGTTCCCTGTTCGCTGATGACCGCAAAAGCAATGATCATACCGGTGACGGTGCCTAAGAGGCCCAGCAAGGTTGATATCTGTGCAATAGTTGCCAAAGGGCGTAAGCCACGCGATAGATGTTGCTCCTCGCTTAAGTAGGCTTCCTGAAAGCCAGCTTCCACGGCTGAACGACCATAAGGCAGGCGTAATAGCGCCGCCTTGATGACCCGCGCTACTGGACCACTGTGGCTATCGCAGGCCAGTAGGGCTGTTTCCAAGTCCCGTTCGCGTACGGCAGCGTTCACCTTCATCATCAGACCATCGGCATCCAGCCGTTCTTTGGATAGCTTAAATAAGCGCTCAAAAAATAAATAGGCTGCGTAGATAGACACCAGAATAATTATGACTAAAACCGGACCACCACTAAAGAGTAATTGCATTCTATTCCCTTCGGGATGAATCAGTTGCCTGGCAACCAACGCAGCCCTATTCCACGATATTCTAAGAACTTAGCTTGTAAAGCAGATGAGAAGCCCCTGCCAGCCTTTAGGCTTCCTTCATCAAGCTGACACAAGTATTAAGTCTGGCAGCGTGAGACCAGTGAGCCCGCTAGCCAGGCGGATTCTGGCATGATCAAAAGTCTATCCTGTGGTGCGCATACCAGCAGCAACGCCTATCAGGCTTAGCAGTACGGCATCATCCAGACCCTCACGGTCAGGGCTTTCCGGAGGCAGGCTGCGCAGGCGCTTGAGCAGGTCACATTGCAGGTAAGAGATGGGGTCGACATAGGGATTACGCAGTTCGATGGCTCTTAGCAGTTTATTGTCATGCTCTAAAAGGGCTTTGCCTGTGCTGCGCTCGAGCTCTTTAATGGTGAGCTGGTACTCGCTTGTAATCAGCGTCCAGAAAGTCTTTTGCAGTTGTGCTGGCACTAAGCCCAGATAGGTCTGAAAGATGCCCATATCGGCTTTGGCAAGGCTCATTTGCGCAAAGTCCACCACGGTCCTGAAAAAGGGCCAGTCCTGGTACATGCTGCCTAGTAGCTCGCTGTCCAGTTCGCTGAGACCTGAGCCGAGACCAAACCAGCCCGGCAAATTGGCACGGCACTGCGTCCAGGAGAAGACCCAGGGAATGGCCCGCAGGTTCGAGAGGGACTTTTCACCCTGCCGACGCGCGGGTCTCGAGCCGATTTGCAGACGACTCACTTCTTCGATGGGGGTTACCGCATGATAAAAATCCAAAAAGCCATCTGCCTCGAGCAAAGAGCGGTAGCGTGCTCGAGCGCTATGTGCAGCTTGCTCGAGCGCTTGCCGAAACTCTGCGGGGACTTCTGGCAATGTCTTGCTGTCACGGGCACTCGATAAAATAAAGGCGTGAACCACTTGCTCGAGATGCCTGTGGGCCAGGTCAGGATCAGCATAGCGCTCAGATAAGGCTTCACCCTGTTCGGTGATGCGCATACGTCCATTGAGTGAACCAGGGGGTTGTGCCAAAATAGCCTGACCTGCAGGGCCACCACCCCGACCTATCGAGGTGCCGCGACCGTGAAAGATGCGCAGCTTGAGGCCAAACTCACGGCAGACGTCAGCCACGCCTTCCTGTGCCTGGTAGAGTGCCCAGTTGGCTGCCAAAAAGCCTACGTCCTTATTTGAATCTGAGTAGCCGATCATCACCTCCTGAATATCACGTTTTTGCACATGGGCCAGGTACTCAGGAATCATGAGCAGCTTGCGTACGATGTCGGGGGCTTGCTGTAAGTCCTTTTCGGTTTCAAAGAGCGGCGTGACATCGAGCTGTAAACATCTGGCCTGCTTCGCCAGTACCAGTACCTCGAGCACATCTGAAACGCCCTCGGACATCGAAATCACGTAGCTGCCCGTTGCCGCAAAACCAAAGCGCTCCTGCATCTCACGAAATACCTGCAAGAACTCCAGCGTCATCAGAGTATCATCTGCCAAAGCGGCATCCTCGGGTGCGAGGGGTCGAGGTGAGGCGAGTTCCTGGCTTAAAAGTACGATGCGCTCATCTTCTGAGAGTGCCAGGTAGTCCTGACTGACAGCAGCGTAGCGCAGTAAGTCGGCTACGGCCGCTTCATGTACCCGTGAATGCTCCCTGATATCCAGAGCTGCCAGCACAAAGCCAAAGGCCATGGCCCGATACCGTTGTGGACGTACAAAGGCGCGCATGGCCCGCTCACCCTGAGCCACTAACAAGGTTGTTTCCAGCAACCCAAGGTCATCTACATAGCCTTCAGCATGCCCGTCATAGCCCTGTGCTGTGGGCTGGTTGGTGCTTAGGCTGAGGCTGTCACGCTCCCGCTGCAAAAAGCGGTGTGTATACAGTAGGCGCTGACGGTAGGGTTCACCTTCGAAGCGGTCTGGTGGACCCTCACGGCTTATCAGGTCTTCCAGGTTATCGCGGAACTGCTGACTCAGGGGAATCCGTTTACCCCACAGGGACAGCCGCTGTACCAACAGATCAACGTCTGCCACTAAGCGTTCAAGGGCGACTTCGGCCTGCAAGCGGTAGGTTTCCCGGGTCACTGCTGGCGTCACAAAAGGGTTACCATCGCGATCACCACCAATCCAGGAGCGAAACTTCACCACCGGTGGCAGCGCCGCCCTCCTGGTATCGGCCTGAAAGTAGACTTCCAGTGCAGCTTCCATGTCCATCATCAGCCTGGGCACGGCTTCCAGCAGGGAGCGCTGATGATAGTAAAGCGCACCTTTGACCTCATCGAGCACAGTTGGTTTTTGGGCGGTTAGTTCGCGTGTCTGCCACAGGGCAGCGATTTCAGCATAGATTTCGTCTCGCAGCAAATCCCGTTCCTGTGGAGATAAGTCCCATTCGGATAACTGGCGCATGCGACGGGCGATGCGCTCGAGTGTCAGACGAATGCTGTAGCGCTTGACCTCAGTTGGGTGCGCAGTCAGGGTCAGCTGAATATCCAGGTTTTCCAGAAAGCGCCGAGCTTCAGCCTGGGACCAGCCCTGATCCTTAAGAGCCTTGACCGCAGCTGCTACCGACTCTGAGCGGGGTTCGTCAATACTCGAGCGTCCTTCGCGCAAGCGGTTCACGCGTACGCGGTGAATCTCCTCAGCGACATTGACGAGCTGAAAGTACACCGTAAAGGCGCGTAGTAGCTTCTCGGCCATGTCCAGATTCAGACCTGACAACAGGTTTAGAAGTTGTGTTTTCTTGTCGTCATCCGGCGCTGCTCTTAGTGCCTTGGTCAGCAACCTTACCTCTTCGACCAGCCTAAAGACTCGCTCGCCTTCGATTTCCTGAATGACAGTACCAAGCGCTGTCGCCAAAAAATCGACATCGGCACTCAACTGTTCAAAAGCGTCATCTCGTAGTGTTGGCATCGAAATCCTGTCCCTCCAGGTACTGAATGCGCTCGATACGTTTTGCTCGCCCAGCCTCAAGCTCGAGTACCACGCCACACAGGGTAGCTGCGCCATCTGCAGGTCTGAAGCGAGCAGGCAATTTCTTGACCATGCGCTGGTGCACTTCATCAAAGCGCATCCCGATGGAGGAGTGCTGCACCCCTGTCATGCCTACATCGGTGAGATAGGCTGTGCCTCTCGTCAGAATTTCATCAGCCGTTTGCACATGTGTGTGGGTACCCAGTACTGCGGCAACCCGCCCCGAGAGGTGAAAGCCCATAACTTTTTTCTCACTGCTTGCCTCAGCATGAAACTCGACGATAATCGGTCGTCCTTGTGGCAGGGTATCGAGTAGCGTATCCACCGCCTGAAAAGGGCAATCCAGCGGTTCCATAAAAATGCGTCCCATCAGTTGCACCACAGTCAGATGCTCACCCGTGCGGCTCTCGAGTGTCACATACCCTAAGCCAGGTGTCCCTGGAGGGTAATTCAAAGGGCGTATCAGATGAGAGGTTTCTTCCAGTAGTGTCATGACCTCTTGCTGATCCCAGCTATGATTGCCCAGGGTCACCACATCGACACCCCAGTCCAGCAACTGATTGAAATGCTTGCGGGCAATCCCAAAACCACCTGCGGTATTCTCACCGTTGGCAATGACAAAATCGTAGTTGTCCCGGTGTTTGCGCAGATAATTTCGGGTAACTTCAAGTCCGGGTTTAGCAAAGATGTCACCGATAAACAAAACTCGCACACGCAAGGATAACAGGAAGAAGTGAAGCGGTGCTTGGCAGATGAACATGTTTTGCACAGGTTCAGTCTTGTGCAGCTTATAATGACAGTTCTACTACCGTTTCGGCGCTTAAGCAGAGAATTGCTATAATAAGGAGCTTTATGCACTATCTTCTCTTTTATGATTTGTCAGAGGACTATCTGGAACGGCGCGCAGTCTTTCGCAATGAACACTTGCGCCTGGCCTGGGAAGCGCAAGGCAGAGGCGAGCTGATTTTGGGGGGCGCGCTGGCTGAGCCAGCCGATAGTGCCGTGCTGCTTTTTGAAGCGGTGTCCCCAGAGCTTGTTGAACGTTTCGCCATAAATGATCCCTATGTCAAGGAGGGTCTGGTCACTGGCTGGCGGGTGCGGCCCTGGACAACGGTGGTGGGCGATCTGGCTAACTCACCCGTCAAGCTGGCTGAATAGATGCGGCTAACTGCGCATGTCCTAGCGTTTCCATGGGTCATTGAGATGTCTCAATGACCCATGCGACCTGGGGGAGTTGAAATCAACTCATTCAGCTTGTCTCAACAAAGCCTGGAAATGCTATCCGTAATGGGATTGCGCTAACTAAGCAGCCTGGTATCAAGCGTCGACCAACCCTTTAATGTTTTGGGCGAGCAATTCGTTGCCAAGCTCGCTGTCAGACAAGTGGAGGGCTACGCCTTGGACTTGAGGTTATTTTTATTGGCACTTCCACGAAGAACCCTTCAAAGTCTCAGCCTGTCCTGCCAGCGCAGGCAGTAGCCACGCCTGTGTGATTTGAGAGAAAGGCAAGAGCTACAGGTATAAAGA
>CAZZPQ010000150.1:0-8157 GCA_964655595.1 uncultured bacterium | reverse complement strand
AATATACAAAAGAAGTACGCCGTTTTCAGTGTGAAACGACCAAGAAAAACTGCTCGAGCACGCTCGAGCAGTCACATCATAAATTAGATGTTTTTAGAAGCGGTAGTTCAGACCCACAACTAAACCAGGCTGCAACAGTGGAATACCCAAACCAACCTGCAATTCACCAAAGAGGCTGAACTGATCGGTCAGGCCGTATTCTACACCAGCAAGCCCACGTGCACCCAAACCAATACCAGTGCTAGCACCCAGACTAACACCGACATTGAGCCCACCACCGACATAAACATCGAGGGGTAAATCGCCTTCAGTCTCGAGGTTGAGATTATACAAGGCGTCAACCCCACCTGTAACTGAAAAGGTACTCAGGTTAAAGGTAACCGCATTCAGATTGATACGCAGGTCCAAATCTGGTGCCAAAAGATCCTCAATGCCATAGTGCAGTGTGATACCCAAAGGAAAGCCTGTTGAGCCACCAATCCACTGACCACTCTGTGCGAATGCCGAACCAAAACTCAGCATTAGCACAGTCAAACCGATAACAAACATCTTACGCATATTTTTCCCTCCAGAGTTAGATTGACGATCTATCTCTTCGTCTGTGCCCGTTATAACACACAGGGCGCAAGCACTCAAGCCTAAAGGATGCTTTTAGTGCGGCTGCGCTCCTGATAACGCCGCAATTGGTCACGCAACCTGGGTGTCACCTGATTGCAAGGCGGCAGGCTTCCATGACACTTGAGGTAGTCATCGATGGTCTGTGCCTCAGCCGCCTCTGGCACACGACTCGCTTCAAAGCGCCAGTAGACTGCGTGCGCTGCAATGCAGGGATTGCGGCGCAAATGCTGGCGTATGCGGTTAGGAACATCCTTGACAGATTGACCAATGTAGATGATGCGCCTCTGTTCATCGGCCAACTCGTACACACCAGGACGTGCATCCCGTCCTCTAATAGCATCCAGGCTGCCAAGTGAACGCCAGCGGGCAAAAAGTGGCATCTTCAGACTTCGTAACCCAATTCACGCAAGGCTTCACGGTCTTCACGCCACTCACGGTGCACCACAACTTCCAGATCCAGATAAATGCGTTGATTGAGGAAAATCTCGAGTTGTTTGCGGGCGCTACTGCCGATCGTCTTGATCATTTTCCCACCTTTGCCCAAGACAATCATGCGGTGGTTGGGGCGCTCCACCCAGATTTCTGCCTGGATATAAATGGGTTCACCAGTTTTCTCGGGCTCTCGCCACATTTGAACCAAGACCGCAACCGCATAGGGCAGCTCTTCACGCAAATGCGTCATGGCACTTTCACGAATGAGTTCGGCGGCCCAGTCCTCACGGCTTTGATCACTGCGAATATTATCGGGAAAGAAAAATGGACTTTCGGGTAGAACTTCCAGCAAATCATCGCGCAATTGATACACTGCCTGAGGTTCATTTAAGGCACTGAGGCTGTAGACCCGCTTCACCTGTGGATAAAGGTCGCGGTAGAGCCCTAAAGCTTCATCGGGATACTTGGCAGCGTCACGCTTGTTGCCTATCAAGTATACCGACGTATTCTCCTCGAGACCGTTTAATAATCTGGCGACACCTTTATCCTCATCGCCCGGAGGCCGTCTGAGGTCCACCACCCACAAGATAACGTCCACATCAATGGTGGCAGTCCTCACCTCACGGTTCATGAATTCCCCCAGGGCATCTTTAGCGCGGTGAAGCCCCGGTGTATCGACAAAGACAAGCTGGCGGTTGTCCTGCGTGTAGATGCCCCTTAAACCTCGGCGTGTTGTTTGTGGTTTGCTGCTAATCGGCGCAACCTTAACACCCAGCAGGGTATTGAGTAAGGTCGACTTGCCAACATTGGGCTTACCCAAAATGGCAATAAAGCCTGCATAACTTGTTGTTTCAGAGTTCATGTCCCTATCTTAGCAATCCCAGGCTATCAACATGGGTCGCCTTAGTGCATCGCGTTCTTTTTTTAACACTCCGGGCGTCGCTGAGAAGTGCCAAACGACTCACAAGGCTGGCCTTGCTCCGTAACGACTCAGGAGCGTCGCTCAACCTGCCACCAGGGCAGGCGAAAACCCAAAAGAATCGACACGACAAAAAGCACTCCCCCTAAAAAGACCAAAAATGCCAGACTGTCAATCAGTGACATGACTGTAAGCGATTCAAACCACCAAAGAGGTCCCATACTGTAAAGAAAAGCATGCAAAACGGGTAGTAGTAGAAAGGACCAGCCTGCCCGTTGAATCGAGCGTAGGCCTACCCACAACGTTGCCAGCATTAAAAGACAGCTTGACAGCACATAGATAAGCTGCTCTTCCAAAAGTAAGCCATCTGTAAGCCAGACACTATAAAGTAAATGCGCCAACCAGGGTAAGTAAGTCAACATAAACACGCTACTGATGTAGCGACCCTGAAACTGCTTGCGCAGCAGCAGACCCAACAAAAGACCTAGGGTCAGCCACATAAGAGACAGCCTTAGCAACAAGGAAAGCTCATCCATGGCAAGCCCTCAAAAACCGCGGATCAGAAGTGAAGTTGAATGGCTTCACTATCAGACCTACTTATCACGCTCGTATACGGTCACTTTAAGGATTCGATCTGCCTTGGGCCACAAAGCCACCTGCAAAGACTGTCCAATCTGTGATGGTGACACCAGAACATCAAGGTCAAACCACTCTGTCCGTCGGCCTTCTGCGGGCACTTCCCCAAGACTAGCCTCGAGATATTCACGAATACTCATATCGCTGTCTGGCACACTGATCCCCTGCAATCTAAGAAGTGTGACCGGGCTGTCAAGCGGCGCTAGGGCGAGCGGCTCATCAATGTCACTGCGCTGCAAGGCTTCAAGTACCTCGAGCCCATGACTGACTCTGGCAAAAGCGCTGTGCTGACCATTGAACTGTGGCAGCGGTACCAGGCTGATAATGAACTGGGAGCCATTGACCACCGTGCCCGACTGCGCCATCGAAATGATACCTACCTGATCATGCAGCACTGGGCTAAGTGGCAGCTCGAGCTCATAGCCAGGGCCACCAAAACCTGTATTTAAAGGATCACCAAACTGAGCAATAAAATCGTCTTCTACCCTGAAAAAGCCGAGTCCCTCAAAAAAGCGATGCGTCGCTAAAAAAACGAAGTTGTTAACGGCCACTGCCGCCTCGTCTTCAAGCAAATCAATCTCAAAACTACCCTTGGTCGTTTCAATAATTGCCACATAGTCTTTACCAGACTCAATCACCAGCTCTGCTGTTCTGAAGTTACGCCTGGCCTCCTCTGCGACAAAGGCTAAAGGCCGGTATTCCTGATTAATTTGTGGCTGACTCTGGGCAACCTGCATCACATCTGCATCGCGGAGTTGTACTGAAATGACCTCAGGATCATATTCCAGGAGACCCCCCCGCGTTTTGAGCGTGGTCATCCAGGACTCGAGGTTCATCTGATCAACTGCGAAACACTCGTTAGATCGCACCGAGGCAAAACCATTGATGAATGAGCGAAAGCGGCTATTGGTCTGACGTACTTCGCTTGAAGAAATCTCAGCACGCAGCACAATTTTACCCAACGCATCACTTACCAGCTTAAACTCGAGCCTTCGGACAGTGTCATAAAAACTGGCTTCATAAGGCAGATACAAAAACATGCTGTGCAGGGTCAGATGCAAAAGACCCGAATCAAAACTGTCAGCCCGACAGCCTCTGGAATCTGCTGTTCGCTTTAAACGATCATAGTCCAGGCTATAGCTGAGGGTTTGATTCACTGGATCATACTGCAATTCATCTTGCGCCAGACTTCCACCTATTAGCGCCAACACCATGACCATCAGAATTCGTAGCACACATCCACCTCTTTACCTTGTTATTCTATCAGCGTTATTCAATCAGCTATTCAATCAGCTATCTAAACAGCCTTGCTCTACCATAACAGCTTATCAGATGATTTCCCTGAAGCCTACCGAGGCGCTGCGGCGTTTCAGCTCAGTCTTGATGCGGCTTGCCCAGGCAGCCTCGAGCCTGGCATCGGCTTCAAGAATCCGCTTGGCAAGCTCTCGGGACTGCTCGATGATATCAGTATCCTGCGTCAGATCACCCAAAACCAGGTCTGGCGTACCCGACTGGCGTGTACCGCGTATCTCTCCTGGGCCCCGCAACTCCAGGTCTTTTTCGGAGATGATAAAGCCGTCGGTGTATTTTTCAATGACTTCCAGTCGATGCTGAGTTTTCTTGCTGCGGTCTCCCGCCACCATAATACAGTAGCTCTCGTGAGAGCCTCGCCCAACCCTGCCGCGCAACTGGTGCAGTTGCGACAGACCAAAACGCTCGGCATTTTCAATAATCATCACGCTGGCATTGGAAATGTCTACACCCACCTCAATGACCGTTGTGGATACCAGCATGTCAAAGTCATGTCGCCGGAAGGCCTCCATAATCTCATCTTTTTCCTGCCCCGACATCTTGCCATGCAGCATCTCAATCCGGCAGGCGGCTGGCATAATCGTCTGCAGGTCATCGTAGAGCTGGGTGGTAGAAACGATATGCTCCATGGCCTCCGACTCTTCGATAAGCGGCGTTACCAGATAGACCTGGCGTCCTTTCTGAATTTCACCCCAGGCAAAGCGGTAGACATCGCGGCGCTTGCTGTCATTCACCAGGCGCGTCTTGATAGGCTGTCGGCCTGGTGGCAGTTCATCGATGATGGATAACTCGAGGTCTCCATAGTACGTCAGCGCCAGTGAGCGTGGAATCGGTGTCGCGCTCATCACCAAAACATCCGGCAAATCCGTCAGCAGCTTGCGGCGCTGCTCAACACCAAAGCGGTGCTCCTCATCAATCACCACCAGCCCAAGCTTGCGAAAGCTGACCCCCTCCTGAATAAGCGCATGGGTACCCACAGCAATATCGACCTGATGATTACCCAGGCGCCCCAGAGATTCGCGGCGCTCGCGCCCCGTCATGGTACCAATCAGCAGTTCAAGCTGGATGCCCAGGGGATAGAGGTAGTGCTTCAGGTTCAGGTAGTGCTGGCGTGCCAAAATCTCGGTGGGCGCCATCAGCACCGCCTGATACTCATTTTTAACAGCGATGTACATGGCCGCTGCTGCAACGGCAGTCTTACCACTACCCACATCACCCTGCAAAAGCCTTGCCATCTGCCGAGGCTCTGCCATATCTGCAAGTATTTCTTTTAAAGCACGCTCCTGCGCCGCCGTCATTTGAAAAGGCAGGCTGTCTTTAAACGTCTTAAGTTCGGAGCTCTGTACCCTAAACTTCTTGCCCAAAAGTGAGGTATCGCGGTTAAGCAGAACCCGCAGCTCGAGAAAGAAAAATTCATCGAACTTCAGACGGCGCATGGCTTTTTGCAAAGCGCGTTCATCCGTGGGAAAGTGAATCTGGCGCAAGGCTTCGTCAAGAGAGATGAGCTGATGTCGCTCCAGCACACTTTTAGGCAGGTGATCCGGTATCGTAGCGAGGCTATCCAGCAAACGATATACCGCACGGCGAATATAGGCCTGGGATAAACCTTGAGTGCTTTGATAGACGCCTACAATCCGGTCGGCCGAAAGGGATTCGCGATCATCATCAACCTCGTGATGCGCAGCACTTATTTCGAGCTGTCTGCCCTGACGCTTGACCTTGCCAGTGACAATGATGCGTTGTCCGGGAAAGAGCTGCTTCTCGAGCCAGGCCTGATTGAACCACACCACCGTGAGCCGCCCACCATACTGGTCTTCTATAAAGGCCCGCAAGACAACCATGCCACTGCGCGCCTTGACTGCTTTTCGACCAGTGATCGTCCCGACTACAGTTACCGTTGCCTGGTCACTCAGGGCACCAAAATGGGGCAAAGCACGCCTATCCTCATAGCGCTTGGGATAATGTGACAAAACATCCCGATAGGTCTGCAAGCCGAGAGCCGAGAGTTTTTTGCCCGCCTGCGCACCCAAATCAAAAAGCTGCTCACTTAGCAGGGTATCCAGCAAAGTAAACGGACCCACAGCACTCTGGCTTTCCGTCACAGCAATCATCTGCTCACTTTGTGGCGCAGACTGCTGCAGGAGAGACATGACCTTCTCAATGCGCTCCTTACGCTCTGCAATATTCAGCTCTGCGTAGCCAGACACTAGTGTCTGCACATCCTGAAAAGGTTTACCCAAGGAACTGACCAGCTTCTCCAAGCCACCCTGAACCGAAGTATCAAGACAGCCCTTGTCCAACTCGAGCCGCAAAGGCTTCAGTAAACGCTTGCGCAAATCCTCAATACTAGCCACCTAAGCTAGTGTACAACCTCATGACTGGGGACTCGAGTCTTCATCAAACTGACCAAGAAACATTCTTTTTGTGGTCCGCACGACTTTATTTTTCTCACCGACCCCTGGCGACAAGCAAGCCTCCCAACTAAATAGATGTATTAAAAAACCAAGCTCTCGCTATGCTTGAAGACCAAAGACAGACACAATATAAGCCAACCGCTTTTGAGGTACAGTACAATATGTGGCACTTATCAAGATAGACTCCAGCCACAGTCACACAGATTAGTCAGCAACGAATGCTGTCCTGTGGGACAAATAACTACTACCCAACAAGATTTTTATGTTAAAGTAGCCTCGTGAAGGTCGTGCAAAGGAGGTCAATCATCTAGCTGGCTCAACCATCAGTTCTTTCAAAAGTGAGTGGATAGCTCACCTGGCATTCATGAGGGACCAGGCTTACTACGATTTGATGCACTACGTTTTGTTTGGATGTCATACAACTAATTACCAACTCACAACACACCAAATCCATTACGAGAGGGAAAATCTATGGATAATTTTCCACAGGGTATGTCTCGGCATTTACGCAAAGCCGCCTTACCCGTGCTATTTGCCCTTCTGGCTTCACTGTTTCTGTCAACAGTGCTGGCACAGAGATCACAAATTGTCTATTTGCCACCTGCAAACGGTGAAACGCAAACCATTGCCATCAACTCCTTTCCAAATCAGACACGCAGCGATACCATCATTGTTGACAATGACTTTGGTGTACCTATTCGTTACCGTGTTGAGGTAGTTTCCGGCAATGAGTGGCTGAGCATTGGATCCTACACAGGCTTTATTCAAACGGATACAGACAATGACCGCGATTTTGTCGAAATTCGCACCATCTGCCCTGCCAATTCAGTTACTTTCACAGGTACTCTTCGCTTTACTGTGCTGGAACCAGCAACAACGGCAACATCCAGAGATGTCAACGTGCAGCTCTACTGCGCTACAACTGCCACCTTTGAGATCCCAGTAGGTCCTCCTGGTCCTCCAGGGCCACAGGGTCCGGTCGGTCCACAAGGGCCAGCAGGGCCAGTCGGTCCGATGGGGCCAGTCGGCCCGATGGGTCCTTCAGGACCACAGGGTCCTATCGGTGATACCGGGCCAATGGGTCCAGTCGGCGCTACCGGTGCCACTGGCGATACCGGGCCTATGGGTCCTTCAGGACCACAGGGTCCTATCGGTGATACCGGGCCTATGGGAGCAACTGGCCCAATGGGTGTAGCCGGTCCTCAGGGTCCAGTCGGTGATACCGGGCCTATGGGAGCAACTGGCCCAATGGGTGCTACTGGTGCTACCGGTGCTATGGGCCCAATGGGTCCTGGCGGCCTGGCTTGCTGGGATCGCAACATGAATGGCTATCCTGATCCTGAAGAAGATATTAACGGTGACGGTGTCGTAGACGTATTCGACTGTATCGGTCCCACCGGTCCTATGGGTCCAGCTGGTCCAGTAGGTGCTACTGGTGCTACTGGTGCTACTGGTGCTACCGGCCCAATCGGTCCTGTTGGTCCTCAAGGTGATACCGGTCCTATGGGTCCTGTCGGTGCTACCGGCGCTACTGGTGCTACCGGCCCAATCGGTCCTGTTGGTCCTCAGGGTGATACCGGTCCTATGGGTCCTGTCGGCGCTACTGGTGCTACCGGTGCTACTGGTGATACCGGTCCTATGGGTCCTATCGGTCCTGTTGGTGCTACTGGTGCCACTGGCGATACCGGTCCTATGGGTCCTGTCGGTGCTACTGGTGCTACCGGCGCTACTGGTGATACCGGTCCTATGGGTCCTGTCGGCGCTACTGGTGCTACCGGTCCTATGGGTCCTGTCGGTGCTACTGGTGCTACCGGTCCAGTCGGCCCA
>CAZZPQ010000149.1:6613-8294 GCA_964655595.1 uncultured bacterium | reverse complement strand
CTGCGGGTAAAGCCAGAAGTGCCAGGCGAGTTGGACGCAGTTTGGGTCTTTCACCCTTTAGCCAGAACCAGCAAAAGATAATCTGGGCGTGATAGACAAGCATGGCCAACCAGGCACTTTGAAAGATGAGCATAAAAGGCAGCACCGCGATATAGGGTGCAAGCAGACGCCAGAGCAACGGCATACAAGTTAAAGAGCGAAGCTGCATACCTTAACTATGATAGTCGTCTGCTGCCAGCCTAAGTAGTATTCAACTTGTGAGTCAGGTTTATGCTAAAGTCACCGCGACCAAAAAATCAGTTGACAAAAAGCGCATCAAGCGAAGCTTCAATCCCCATAACTGATAGTTGGATTTTATTTTTACCGTACTGCATAGAGATTTTTCGACTCCGCTACGCTACGCTCAAAATGACACCATTATGGTTTCTCTGAATAACATTCGACCTCAACTGATTCTTGGGGATATCTCTGCTGCTAGCATTCGCTTTGGATAAGACCCCAAAAGATGTAAACTGACGGGCATGAAAACCTTTATTAGCTGGATCAAAACTGTCGCCTACGAAGATGCTACCGGAAGGCTCAAACTGCTTTATGACCGCATCAAAGGCCCCAATAATTACATTGACAACATCATGAAAGTTCACAGCCTCAGACCCCATTCGATGGAAGGTCACATGGCGCTTTATAAAAACGTTCTGCATCACTCTGGCAATGCCCTGCCCAAATGGCTTCTGGAAGCAACCGGTGTCTACGTCAGTCATCTGAATGGCTGCAACTACTGTGTAGAACATCATTTTGCTGGACTTATGCGGCTGCTCAAAGATGATACTCGAGCCCAAGCCATTCGTGCAGCCATTGAGGCAAATGCGCCAGAACAGGCATTTTCTGGCAAAGAGCTAGCCATTATGCGCTACGCAGAGGGCTTGACGAAGAACCCCGCAAAGCTGGATAGCAGCTTGCTCGAGACCATGCGGCTGGCCGGGCTGGATGATGGTGAGATTCTGGAAGTGAATCAGGTGGTCAGTTATTTTGCCTATGCTAACCGCACAGTACTGGGCTTGGGTGTCAGTACCGATGGAGAGATAATCGGGCTGTCCCCCGGAGATTCGGAAGACAGTGATAACTGGCAGCACCAGTAATCTGCCTGTGGGTTGCTCAGGGCGGGAGAGTTCAGCCAGATCAGTAGCTGGTGAGCCATCTTTTCGACCAAGTGGAATGAAGTAGGAACCCAGATTTTGCTGGCGTACGCGAAATCCCCAAGCGCTTTATGGTGAAAACCAAGAGATGAAATATGACCCTGATAAGCACAACCGCCAATCCCTGCGCCTGAAACATTATGACTATGGTCAGGCTGGCTACTATTTCGTTACTATCGTGACGCAGCACCGTCAGGAGATTTTTGGTGAGATTGACCAAGGCCTGATGTATACAAATGCCGCAGGCCAAATGGTAAGTGCCCAGTGGCAGGCGTTATCAGGTAGATTCCCGCAAATTGCGCTGGATGCATTTGTGGTGATGCCAAACCACGTTCACGGCGTCATCGTTATTCAAAAGAAAACACCACCATCCCATTCCACCCCCGTATCCGTACCCGCAGGGGCGGGCCTTGTGCCCGCCCTTAATTTTGATCGTCGGGGGATTGGGGTATCCACAAGGGATACCCCAACGGGAAGGGATACCC
>CAZZPQ010000149.1:0-6513 GCA_964655595.1 uncultured bacterium | reverse complement strand
AAGGGATACCCCAACGGGAAGGGATACCCTGGCGGAAGCACAATCCGTTGACGAAGAATCCAAACCAATACCAGACCGCCCAACGCTGGGGGACATCGTGGGAGCGTTCAAATCATTGACCACCCATGATTACATTATGGGTGTACGCAATAGGGGCTGGACACCCTTTGATAAGCGCCTGTGGCAACGTAATTATCACGAGCACATTATTCGTAATAAGGCTGCACTAAACCGGATACGCGCCTACATACAAAACAATCCACAAAAATGGAGCACTGACCGTGAACATCTGCCACGATAAGGCATCCAAAAAGGGCATTTGTTCTGAGTGGGAGATGAAGCACTGCTAAAAGTCTTGCGTATTTTACCGGATATCAACTCTCAAAAATCCAAAAGCTCTGAACCTTGGCAGTCTGGCAGTTGCAGATTAAGCTCTAACCCACTAGCAAGCAGGGGCTTGCGCCCCAGGCGTTGCTTTTTTCCTTGTGCAAGATGGTGCAAATTGTTAAAGTGGCAGCACAATGATAATGAAAAGCAACGAAATAACGAAATGAGGTAAGGTTCTTGACATACGCCCATCTGAATATCATCGATCTTCATGCCCATTTTCCCATCGAGAATACCCTGGGACTTGACCCCGCCAAACGCAAAGAGCCTCATCCGCTGCTCAGTCAGTATGGGGCTGAGCGCGGTGAAAGAATGCGTGCCGAGTGGAGTACCGCGTCCGCCGAGCCAGTTGCCAAAACTCCCGAAGAACTGGAGCGCGCCATAGAGCGCTGGGAGCAGGAAGTGAGCGCTTACGGTCTGCGGCGCGTTAACTTTGTCACTGGCGGCGGCAATGAGCAACTGGCTGCGATTGTAGCCAAGCAGCCAGAGAAGTTTCTGGGCTTTGCGCATCATGCGCTGGTGCCTGGAGCAGACAAAGCACTCAGGCAGGCGGTTGAGACTTTGGGCTTAAAGGGCTACAAGCTGATTGGCCCCCTGACGGAATACCCCTTTGAACTGCCTGAATTGCGGCCAGTCTGGGAGTACTGCGCGGAAAAGCGTTTGCCAGTGCTGATTCACTTTGGCTGGCTGGGACGGGGTGGCGGCATTGTGCATCACCCGCGCATTAACCCCTTGAGCCTTTTTGAAGTCGCACGGGACTTTCCCGAGATTCCCTTTGTCATTCCGCATTTTGGGGTTAATCACTGGGCAGAAGTGCTGGGCCTGTGTTGGAGTTTGCCGAATATCTACATCGATACCAGCGGCAGCAACCAGTGGATGAAGTGGATGCCTTATCCGCTGACCTTAGAAGACCTCTTTCGCAAAGCCTACGAGACAATTGGCGCGGAGCGGATTCTCTTTGGTACGGACTCGAGCTATTTCCCGCGAGGTTTTTCTGCGCGCTACCTGCAAGATCAGTTGCGCGCCTGTTATTCGCTGAACTTTAAAGATGAGGACATTCGCAATGTCTTTGGCAACAATGCTGCCAGATTGTTGGGTCTGGAGCCGCTGTGAGTCAGCGCTTTCACCCAAGTTATACCGAAAATGTGCTGATGCCGGACTACCGCTTTGCGCGGCAGCATCTGGTAAGACATTTTCTGGACGCCATGCTGGCGCATGTCAAGACGGTCAGGCGGCTTGAGGACTCACGCGTTCAGGCGCATCAGCAGGAGATCGAAAGGCTCGAGCAAGCTCTGCTCGAGCTGCATCAGGAAGGTGTTCCTGACTTTGATGCGGATATTCCCGACTTGTATTTTGCCTTTAATCAGCGGCTTGAAGCGCGTTTGGGGCGCGACACGGTCGGCTTTTTGCGCCTGGGTTTAAGCCGCAATGATCTGGACATGACCGTTTACAAGATGCGTACCCGCGAATTGCTGCTCAGTGTACTTCAGCATCTGTGTGACCTGCGCCAGAGCATCGTTCAGCAAGCCAAGGAGCATCTCAGCACCATTCTCATTGCCCAGACGCATCATCAGCCTGGGCAACCCACCACAGTGGCGCACTATCTGGCAGCGATTGATAACGCTCTGGCACGTGATACAGAGCGGCTCTTTGAAGCCTATGGGCGGCTGAATACCTGCCCTTTGGGCGCGGCGGCGCTGGCTGGCAGCAGCCACGCGCTGGATCGGCACTTGACCGCTGAGCTTTTGGGCTTTAGTGCTCCCGTCAGCAATACCTATGACGCGGTGGCCTCGGCGGACTGGCAAGTAGAGTTTGTCACCCGCTTGCAGAATGTCGCGCTGACCTTAAGCCGCTTTATCACCGACCTGATCAACTGGGCGTCCAGCGGACGCTATCAGCTGAGTGATGGGCTGGTACAGGGGTCGTCGATCATGCCCCAAAAGCGCAATCCGGTAGCACTCGAGCACGCCCGTACCCGCTTTTCCCGCACGCTGGGCAGCGCCCAGATGGTGCTGTTTTCCCATCACAACATTCCCTACGCTGACCTGAATGACTTTGGCCCTGATATTCAAGGGGCTTTAGTCAGCCTCTTTATTCAGCTCGAGGGTGGCATGGTGCTGCTGAATGCCTGTTTACAGGAAGGGCAGTTTGACCGTAAGCGGCTCGAGCGTGACGCACAGTGTAGCGATACGACGGCGACAGAACTCGCCGATGAACTGGTGCGGCACTACGATCTTTGTTTTCAGGATGCTCACGAACTCTCAGCAGCGCTGGTCAAAAAGCTCTGCGCCGAAGGCCGCTACCTGCAAACTGCTACCACCGCCGACATCCTGGCTCTGGGCGGCCCGGCTGTTGAGAACGAGTTGCTACAGCAAGCGCTTGACCCCAAGGCTTTTGTTGCACGCCGCAACGGTTATGGTGGCCCTGCCCCAGAAGCCATGCAAATGCACTTGTCAGCTGCAGAACAGGCTATACTCGGTAGTTTTGATACCTTAACTCAACTGCGACAACGGCTGTCTGACGCTCGTCAAATTCTCGCAGCCGCAAGAAAGGAAGTTAAATGAAGCATGTCCAGAAACTTCTTATGTTGGCGATGATCTGGGGCTTGGCCTCTGCCCAGGAGGTCACTATCACCTACTGGCAATATGATTTTGGAACGCGTATTGAAGCGATAGACCAGCTGATTGAGCAATTTGAAGCAGCCAACCCAGGTATCAAGGTTATTCATGAGACTTTCCCCTATGATGCCTACCAGCAGCAAGTGGCAGCTTCCTTACCTGCTGGCCAGGGTGCCGATGTGGTACAGCTTTTCTACGGCTGGCTACCAACCTGGGCGCGCAGTGGCTATGTTGAACCCTTACCTGAAGCGTTCTTTGACACCGCTATGCTGGACGCCGAGTTTGCTCCCATGGTGCAGGCTGCCAAGCTGAACGGCGTCTATTACGGATTGCCCACTGCGGTCCGTAGTCTGGCACTTTTCTACAACAAGGATAAATTGACAGAAGCAGGCTTTGACAACCCACCTGCCACCTGGGATGAGTTTATCGAAGTGGCCAAAGCTCTGACTGTTAAGCGCGGTCCCCGCTTTGAGCAGATTGGTTATGGCATTGCTCCGACTGGTCAGGACCATCACCTGCTACGCGAGGTGCTCACCCGCCAGTTTGGCACGCAGCCTTACAGCGATGACAGCAGAGAGGTGCTCTACAACAGTGAGGCGGGGCAGGCTGCCTTTGAGTTTTACTTGAGCCTTATTCAGGAACACGAGATTGGCGTGCCTGATTTCGTGCCTGGCTCAGGTGGCTACCGAGATGGATTCAGATTGCAGGAAAATATTGCGATGATCATCGATGGTTCTTTTGCGATTGGTGGCATCAGGAGTGCTGCAGAGTTTGAATGGGGCGTGGCAGAGCTGCCTACGCTGGATAACGGTGTGCAGGCCAACTTTGGCAGCTTCTGGATGAATGGCCTGACCCCCAATGCCTTTAGCAATGATGCCAAACTGGAAGCCAGTGCCAAGTTCCTGGACTTTATCACCCAGCCTGATGCCATGAAACTCTGGCTCGACATTGTAGGTGAGTTACCAGCACGCCTGGAATTGACTCAGGATCCAGAACTACTGGCTGACCCCGTTTTGGCGCCCTTTATCAATTCGCTAAACTACGCGACTGCCACAGTGTTTGTCGATGAATCCGGGCAGCGTGCCGTCATGGTAGATGCGGTGAACCGCGTCCTGTTAGAAGGTATGAGTGCGGCTGAATCCTGGCGGCTGGCAGCCGAGACAGATCAGGCGCTGCTGAACGAGTTTGCGCAGTAAATAACGAAGCAAGTTGGCTGTCTGGGTAGGCTTGGCGGTCTACCCAGAACAGTTGTTGGGTTTGCGGCGCTTTGCTACCGATAAGCGTCTGATACGGTTTCGGCGCCTCAGTGACTCAAGTGACTTGGGCACTGGGCCGGGTGCAAAAAGCAATCATGAGATTAAGTATGCGTCTCTCTTGCATAGAATTAGTATGAGAAGCCAGGTTACTTATGTGATAAAGGATCTACGATGAGACCAAAGTTGACGCTAGCCACACGGGAAGCTCTTTGGGCCTATCTATTTTTGCTTATTCCTTTGGCTTTTTATCTGATTTTGCGCCTTTGGCCAGCGCTTCAGTCTTTTTATCTGTCGCTATATAGCTGGCATGTCGATCCTGCCCAGCGCGAGTTTCAAGGCTTTGGCTACTATCTGGCGATGCTTAGTGATACACGTTTGCACCGCGCCTTACTGAATACTTTTAGTTATGCACTGATAACCGTACCCGCACAACTGCTGCTGGGTCTGGGCATCGCGATGCTCTTAAACAGCATCAAAGCCTTTCAGTCATTTTTTCGAGCTATTTATTTTTCTCCCTTTGTCACCCCGGCCGTTGCTGTAGCCTGGGTCTGGGGCTGGATGTATAACGTCAATTTCGGTGTTATCAACAATATCCTGATTGAGTGGAGCATTTTCTGGGAGGAACGTGGTATCGGCTGGCTCAGCATCGATCCGCAGCCTTTTCTCAGCTCGCCTTCACAGGCACTTGCGGCCGTGGCGGTGGTTATAGTCTGGCAGAATCTGGGCTTTCAGGTTGTTATCTTTCTTGCGGGTCTCAAGGGTGTACCGCAAATGTACTATGAGGCTGCCCGCATCGATGGCGCAAGCCGCTGGGCACTGTTTCGCTATATCACTCTGCCGCTGCTTAATCCCGTCATTGTATTTTTGCTGATTATTTCAACCATCAATGCCCTGCAACTATTTGATCAGGTGGTTAATATCAATTTTACAGATCAGGGCGGACCCTTAAATAGCACCCTCACTATCGCACTTTACATGTACCAGGAAGCCTTTGCCCGGTTTCGTTTGGGTTATGCTGCGGCGGTGACCGTGCTGCTTTTCGCAATTATTCTTATCATTACTCTTATTCAGTTGCGCCTGACCAGTCGCAGGGTGGAGTACTGATGCAGCGTTCCTTTGCTTCACCTCGGTTGCGTTTGCGAGCCAGCACCATCATGGCTTATCTGCTTTTGGCTGTAGGTAGCGTGCTGATGGCCTTTCCCTTTTTGTGGATGTTTATAAGCTCTTTTAAGGGCATTCGCGATATTTTTAGCCTCAGTTTTTTCCCTCAGGTCTGGACGCTCGAGAACTACCGTGAAGTCCTTTTTAACACGCAATTTCTCCGCTGGTTTTTAAACAGCTTGCTTGTGGCGCTTGCTACGACAGCCAGTGTCTTGTTTTTTTGCTCATTGGTAGGCTACACCTTAACCCGCATGCGCTTTCCTGGCCGACAAGTTGTCTTTCTACTCATCCTGAGCACACTGATGATTCCGACCGAAATGCTGGTGATTCCCTGGTTTGTGATGAGCAGTGACTTTGGCTGGGTTAACACTTACTGGGGCATCATCTTCCCTGGGCTAATACCAGCTTTTGGTGTCTTTTTAATGCGGCAATTCTTTCAAACCTTACCTCGAGATGTCTTTGATGCTGCCCGGGTAGATGGCATCAGTGAGTTTGGCTTGTTCTGGCGCATTGCCTTGCCGCTGGTGCGACCTGCCTTAGCAGCACTGGGTATCTTCGCTTTTATCGGCAACTGGAATGCTTTTTTGTGGCCACTCATCATCTCTAAAAGTGCCAGTATGCGTACCATACCTGTAGGCATCGCCCTTTTTTCGGGGGAGTCGGGTACCGCCTGGAACCTGATTATGGCTGCCAATGCGCTGGCGATTCTGCCTGTTCTACTGGTCTTTTTTGTCTTCCAGAAACAGATCATTGAAGGTGTTGTGCTCACGGGCAGCAAGGGTTGAATACTCTGTTCCAGAGCAAGTGGAAGCAAGGAATTGCTTGTCACATCCAGAACTAATTTATCGGACCTGGAATCAGGCTTTTTTGATCAGCCCAATTAAAAACAGCAGCACCACCGCGCCGGCCAGTGCTGTGACGAAAGAGCCAATGAGGCCAGTTGCCGTGAGTCCGAGTGCGCCAAAAAGAAACCCGCCCAGCACAGCGCCAACGATACCAACCACAATATTGCCAAGGATGCCAAAGCCGCGCCCTTTCATAAACTGCCCTGCCAGCCAGCCGGCGAGACCACCAATAATAATCCAGCCAAT
>CAZZPQ010000148.1:0-8295 GCA_964655595.1 uncultured bacterium | reverse complement strand
ACTGTATATTCCACGGATAGCATAGTCTGCAGGCACTGGTGCATCCTGCCACGGCTGGAACTTGGTAGAAAGATGCCCTGTCGTGACTAGCTCGAGAGTTATGCCATCAGGGTCCCGAAAACTCAGGACTTTAGCGCCGTACTTCTCAGTTGGCCCTGTGAAGCGCACGTGCTTTTCCATGAGTCGATGGGTCCAGTACCCCAGGGATGAGGTAGGAATCGCCAACGAAATCACATTGATCTGATGCACTCCACCACGACCCTTTTCAGCTTCTTTTGACCAGGGGAAAAAGGTTAATAGGGTGCCAGGGGTTCCAAGTCCGTCACCATAGTAGAAGTGATAGGTTTCCGGGTCATCATAATTGATGGTCTTTTTAATTAATCTGAGGCCTAAGACGTTTGAATAAAACTCAATATTTGACTTGGCGTCACCAGCAATCGCTGTGACATGGTGAATACCGCCAATATTCATAAAATCATCCTCACACTTAAGAAATTACCTTGCGAACTTTGACGCAAAGCTTGCCGGGCTAATGCCCCAAAACATCCGCTTCCACCTAGACCTCCCGCAGCCTTATTGCTGGTTTGCCTTGCTTATTTTGCGACCAGACTTTTTTGCGCTTGACTTTTCCACGGCTGGCGGTTTAGCAGTGGTCTTTACCGTTTGAGACTTCGCTTTGGCTGCGGTCTTGGCTTTCGCTTTAACGGCTGCTTTCGGCACAAGACCAGTCAGCTGATAACCAGAGCGCTGCTCCGCTTCGTTCAGCTCACGGTTTAAGCTGTCCAGCACCCGCGCTGCCACCTTGCCATGACTTCTGGCAACCGCAGTCAGCGTCTCGACCAAGTACTGGTAGGCTTCATGGTTAAACCACTTCAGCCCGTCATGTTCGTTGACTTCCAGATGCTGAATCACACGCTCATCGTTCAGCAGGCGTTTCAGGAGTGACGCTGCGGTGGTTTTGAGGGTGATAGCAGGCGCGTGATGCAGTGCCAGCGGCAAGCAGCGCGCATAGCGGTTGGCATCTGCTAGCTTGACGTGGCGCTCTAAGACCTGAATCAGCCGCAAGTTGCTGATGAGCATCTGAATGTCTTGACGGGCGACCAGGATGCGCAGCAAGGACTCGAGCCGCAACAGGGGCATCACCTGCGGGTTTTTCTTGCCCAGCTGGTCGGCTTTTTTCAGCGCCTGCCGGATAGCTTTCAGTTTTTGGGCGTTGAGCGCTGTGACAGGTGCAGCGAGCCGCAACGCTTCTTCGTAAATTGAGCGAATCATGGCATCTTGCGGTTTTTCTACGCTTAAAAAAGTATCCAGGTGACGGTGCAGTGCCTGAAGGTCCAGGAGGGTCAGGGCCTCATCCAGACTTGGCACGCCGCTCGTGCCGATTTGCTCATAAAGCGCTGCGTAGCGCCCATCCTGATCAAAGACCTCACGGATATCGACATAAACCCGGGACTTAAACGCTCCCAGGCTGACGTAGAGGCCCTCCTCCTGAAGTTTGCGGCTGGGCATGAGGTACTCGAGTCCAGTCATCTGCTCTTTCATGCGCGTATAGTGCTGCTCCGCGCCAACGAGGGCCAGACCTTCTGCCACAGTCTGGCTGCTCAGCTGATCCGTCGTTTTGTTTTTGTAAGGACTTGATTGCCTGATCCAACCTTCAGCATGAGCGAACTTGTTGTTATACAGCACCAGCGTCGCGCCGTCCGCATGGCGGTTTGAATAGGCGTAAACATCCTCATTGACATAGCCTGAAGCGCTGTGGAGGTCATACAGCAGAAAGTAATCCACCTCAGCAAACTCCGCGCGACGATGAAGAAGCGGGAAAATCTCGCGGTAGTGTCGGTCAATAAGCCCTTGGTCGGGTTGCTCGTCAAACTTGGCGCGGCGGTACTCCATGCCGTATTTTTCGGTGTAGCCTTCAATTTGCCCATGCCCAAACATCGGCAGACCTGGCATAGTCACCATCAGCAGGCATACCCCAAAGTACTTGTCATCCTTACCAAACTGCGCCACGGCGGTTTCCTCATCGGGATTGTTCATAAAGTTGACAAAGCGCTTAAGGATATCCGGGTCGAACTCGAGCACATTCTTGATGCTCTGGCGATACTTGTAGTTCTCCTCTTTTTTGAGCATGTTCATAAAGGCGCTGTTATAAACGCGGTGCATCCCTAGCGTGCGGACAAAATAGCCTTCCATCATCCAGAATGCCTCCGCTAAAAGCAGCGTATCAGGCAATTCCTGCGCTACGCGGTCTACCACCTCACGCCAGAATTCCTGCGGAATGGCGCGCTCAAAATCCTCGTGTCGCATACTGCCGTACTGGGCACGACTAGGAATCGCACCGCCATGCCCAGGCTCGGGAAACCACAGCCGCTGAATGTGCTGCTTGGCCAGCGTCATGGCCGCGTCAAAGCGGATGATGGAAAACTTGCGGGCAACGTGCAAAATGGTCTGGATGACCGCCTCGCGCAGCTCGGTACTCAGATAATTGAGCTGCGCAGTATCGTTCCAGGGCATGGTGGTGCCGTCGTTACCATGGTAGATATAGCGCGCTTCACCCGTCCAGCGGTCAAGCCGCTTAAAAACCACTGCCGCATCACTGTTGTCATAATAGTGATCTTCGATAAAGATGCCCACCCGCTCATCGCTGGACAAGTCTGGCCCATTAAAGCTATAGCCCGGATAGGGTGAATGATCCAGCTGCAAAAACCAGTCCGGGTGGTCAATAACCCAGCGCCCATCAAGGCCCACGTGATTGGGAACCATATCACTCGCCAGGCGAATACCACGGTACCAGGCACGGTCGCGCAGGTTTTCATAGGCCAGATCACCTCCCAGATCAGCAGCAATCTGGTAGTCATAGAGGGCATAGGCCGAGGCCACTGCATCGGCTTGCCCCCGCAGATGCTTGATACGCTTGCTGGCCTCACTGCGCTCCCACAGACCGATCAGCCACAGTCCGGTAAAGCCGCGCCGGGTGAGTTCATCCAGTTCCTCATCGGGTATCTGGTCAAGCCTGCTGATGTCACGCTGGTAGGTTTTAGAAAGCTGATCCAGCCACACATAGATGCTTTTGGCAAGCATCACCACATTCGGCATCCAGGAGCGGTCGGGACTGAAGCGCTCGTATTCATGGCGTTCCCGCCTGGAGAGGATTTCACCACCCATGGTTACAAAATCCAGAATATGTGTAGGGGCAGGTCCGGGCGGTCCAACTTGTTTTTGTTCTTCTTTCAGGATGTCCAGGCCTTGCAGCAGGCGTGTAAACAACTCAGCAAAGCGTTGCCCCAGAACCGGCAACCAGTGCTGACGGATGAAGTCCAGTTGCCCCTCGAGCGAGGTGGGGTTGGCCAGGCTTGGCGCACGCAGCATCTCGAGGAGGCTGTTAAACCCTGCCACCAAAGGCGGCTGCTCCGCCAGGTAGCGCTCCGCAATACTGATGGCGTCAGTGTAAGCGCTTTGCTCTGCAAGTTCACGGTCGTCAATCAGGTCTTTCAGTCGCTCCATTGCTGGGTTAGCATTAGCCAAATAGAGCATCAGAAGTTCTTCAATAACAATCTCACGATTGGGCACGGCGTCCGTCATAGCCCCGAGGTAATCCTCCGCACTCTCTTCACCTCGAGCCACACTACTTGTTGGAAACAGGCTTACAAAGCCCTGAAGAAGACTGTCACTATCAGACGCCCCAAGATCTGTCGCCAGGGTAGTAAGCAGCTCAGAGTTAAGTCCGGCACGCATGTTCTCGCGGTAGACCTCTAACACCAGATGTAAAACCTCGTCCAGCAGGCCTGCCGCATGGAGCTGTCCGGCACTCACTGCCAGCTCTGGAAAACGCTGGCTATCACGGGCCTGGTTCATCTTTAGCGCAAGCTCCTGCGCCACACTGAAGTTGGCTAGCAGCACATTGCCCCGCAGAGAAAATAAACTGTCCTGAAGCTGATACTTATCTCTGGCTTTTTTGGCAACATGAAACTCACGCACCACACCTTTTAGGTGCATAGGCAAATCGTAGTGGAATACCATACTCTATTATGACCTGATTCTACTGAGCTTGTACACCGGTATCAGTCTGCGTAAAACCCAAGTGTTCACAACTTCAGAACCCTCACGTCCATTAAGTGTAAAGTAAAGTCTATGAGGCGATTTCTAGTTTGCAGCCTGTTTATATTGGGCAGCTTGCTCATATTGGCTGCCTGTAACAGCGAAACTACCCAACTAGCAGAAACCCTGCGCATCAATGCCGACACCTTGCCAGCAGCCTTTCTAAATGAGGATTACGTTGCTACGATTCGCGCTGTGGGCGGCTTAACTCCCTATCAGTTTAGCCTCTCAGCGGGTGAATTGCCTGCTGGCATCAGCTTGCAGGGTGGGACGCTACGCGGCGTACCGACACGCGAGGGTAGCTACAGCTTTACTATCAGCGTCTCGGATGGCCGGCTCTCGAGCACCTTTCGTGAGTTTAGTCTGTCCGTTACCCAAGCTCCACCAGCCGATATTCGCTTTAATGTACCGCAAACAGAGGTGCAACGTCCTATCGTTATCCGGGTTGATGTAGTGAATGCCAGAAGCCTGCAGGCACTGCGCAGCTTAATTCGCTGGGACAGCCAGCTTTTCAGCCTGGTTCCTGGTAGCGTTCGCAGCGCCAACGACACCTTCGTAGCACTCATTGATACTCAGGAGGGCAGTTTGCAGGTTGATCTGGCAGTTCTGAGCGGCAGCATCAGTGGTGAGAGGCGGGTCTTTGAGTTTGGGCTGACACCGCTCGAGGTAAGCACACTTGAACTCACGACCGAAACGGAGTTCCTGGGTCAAGATGGTAGCCACGCCTTTATCGCTAAAAGCGAAGGGCGCCGTGGCCTCAGTCAGAGCGAGGCATTTGATGCCTTACCAGAAACAGTCGAAGATGAGGAGGAAGAAGCGCCATGAGATGGCTTCTGGCAATTCTGCTCCTTGTCTCACTTGCCTGGGGAACCACCTACCGTCAGCTCTCACTGGAAGATATGCTCGGCGCGACTGACATCGCCTTTTATGGTCGGGTACTGGAAACATCCACCACGGAGCTTGAGGGGGAACCCTGGACCGAAGTGACTTTTGAGGTATTAGAGCCACTCAAAGGTATTCCGGAAGATGACCAGACAACTCGCCTGACCTTTTACGGTGGTACTCTCCCGGATGGCACAATACTAAGTGTCAATCTGATGCCAGAATTTCGCGAAGCTGAACTTCTGCTCATACTGGCCTATGACGCAGGCTACTATTCCCCCGTCGTCGGCTTCAGGCAAGGCTTGTGGCGCGAAACCCCGCGTGGTTTTGTCGCTGAAACAGGACAGGTATTGAGTCTGGAAGAAGGCGAACTGGTACTGGACGGTGTTGGAGCTGACCGCAGCGACTTGCTCACTGTCTTAAAAAATCGCCTGGAGGCGCAGCCGTGAAGCGCCTCATCATCCTGATATTGCTGCTGACAGGTCTGGCGCTAGCTGTAAGTTACCGCCTTGCCAGCGAGTCACTTCGCGATAATGTCGAACAGGCGTTTGCGGCCTGGCTCGAGCTTGATAACTCTCTTGAAATCAGTGAGGACTCCGAAGCAACAACCCGCTTTGAGCTGGCAGACAGCGACCTGCTTGGGCCAGACACTATCTCGCTCACCGTTCTAAAACAAATGGGGGAACGCGAAGTCAGCATCCTGCTTGCGGATGGCGACAGCCTGGAACGCGCGCTACTGCATGAAGTCGGCTTGTTGCTGGGCGCGCCGCTAGCCGAGAGCGGCGTGATGAACCCCGCTATTTCAGGCGATAAAGATACCACTCTGGGCGACGCTGAACGCCTGGCCTTACAAGTGCAGCAACGCTTCGCCAAAGAAGACATTAACCGCGACGGCGTAGTGGATTTTTATGATCTGGCAGAACTTGCCAAAGCCTTTGGGCGGCGCGGCTTAAACGACGCAGCAGATTTAAATGATGATGGCGTGGTAGACAGGGCTGATCTGGAAATTCTTAAACGCGCCTATACCTTTACAGCACCATCCGACATCCCACCTTCTGAGAGACAGGCACCTGAAGCACTTGATGACGCCGAGAACGACCCCTCTTCAGAAAATGATATCGAAGAAAACCTGCCCCTTGAAGAAACCGAAGACAACCCGCCTCCAGAAGATGATCCTGAGGGAAGCCCAGAAACTACCGAGGACGAAGATTCAGAAAACGGTGACTAATCAACTCACCCTACCCTCTTGACATACCAGGTTCGTTGCGAGCGAAGCGTAGGCCTATCTGACCCAGAAGAAGTCCCGCCGATCCTTGCTGCGGGTCTTTTAGCGAGACTTTTCAGCAGTTGCTTATACCGAGCCCGATAAATTAGACTTCTTGCGAAAGTATCAACTGAGCAATCTCTAGGCCGATAACCATCGTTATCCAACTGGACTTTTGCAAGAGGTCTATTGATTACGGATTTGAAAAGCAGGATGCTTGTGCAAGATGAGCTTATACCAATTCCGGTTATTTCTTAAAGAAATAAGCCGAGCGTTTCCGAGCACAGCGAGAACGCCTGCGAGATGAATCAGATACCGATTCCGATAAGAAACGATACAAAACCAACTGGATTTTGTTATTGTATTATCGGAATCGGTATTACTCCTAAAGTACTGGTGCTTGCCAGCCACCCAGGCTCTCTTCCAGATAGTTCATTACCGCCAAAACAACATCATCCCGCCAGGGTCGCCCCACAACCTGAACACCAATCGGCAAGCCCTCAGCCGAGGTGCCGGCACGCACCACTCCTGCCGGATAACCCGTCAGACTATAGGTCAGGGTATATGGAATTGCAGCCTCAGGGCTACCATGTTCATGCGCCGGATGCTCAGCGGCAGGCGTCAGAATAACATCCCAGTGCTGCATAAAAGCAAGAACTTTACGTCTGAATAGATCCCATTCAAAGAGGTGTCTGGCTACCTCTTCCCCAGAAAGTTGGTTAGGTCCTTCGGGCTGCCAGATATTGTAATCTGCGGACTCGAGCCTGTTCCAGTAATCTCTGGTAATTCGGTGGGTGTCTGCAATACCGGGTGGCTCTTGCTCCTCTGCCACCTGGCATACCTCGGCCAGAGCAGTCACCGCGCGGTGAACAGCGTGGGTGGTTTCAGCCTGAGGCTGACAGTCTGGATGCCGGGTGTAAAATGCCACCCGCAGCTCCTTTAGTTCTACTACCTTGTAATCCAGAAGTGGCACGGGTACAACGCTGGCATCCTGCCAGTCTGGTCCGCCGATGATGCCCAGCAAAAGTGCCAGGTCTTCTACATGCCTGCTTAGAGGCCCAATCACGGTGCGCGGGTCATTAAGCGGCACAATGGCAGGAAAGTGCCCGGTGAGTGGTACGCGTCCTGTTGTCGGTTTAAGCCCGGCAATACCACAAGCGTGGGCAGGTTGCCGGATGCTGCCCCCCGAGTCCGAACCCAAACCTGCAGGCGACCCAGCAGCAGCGATGAGGGCCGCTTCACCACTACTGCTACCCGCCGGACTATGACTGAGGCGATATGGATTTCTTACGCTTCCATAGGCGTCACTATTGTCGGTTGCAGCGGTCTTGGCCAGAATGATAGCCCCTGCTTGCTGCAATCTGCTGACGACAGTGGCATGCTTGGCTGGCACACGCTTCAGGTAGCGCTTGTCTGCTCCGGCACAGGGCATAGCTGCGACATCAATCCAATCCTTGATGCTGACGGGCACGCCATGCAAAGGCCCACAGGACTCACCTCGAGCCAGCTTCTGGTCGGCTGTTTGGGCCTCGTTTAGAGCAGCCTCATTCAGCACAAAAACGGCATTTAGTCTGGGATTAAGCTGGGCAATGCAGTCAAGGTGCAACTGGACAAGCTCATAAGAAGATATCTGCTTTTCCCTGATGGCACGCGCCATGTGGCAAGCGGACCACTGCAAAACCGTTTTCCCCGACTCAGTCAAAGTAATCACTCACTCCAAACTTTAAAGAGTATGAGTAAATAAGCCCAGGGCTGAATCATCCTCTTGAGAAAATCACTTTAACACACCTGTCGTTGCGAGCACTTCGCTTGGCTCAGCACAGGCTCCGCATATACGTAGCGAAGCAACCCCGCCATCACCGTATACAGATGTCAGTCATACAGATGCCAGTCCCGAAATCGCCACGTCGCTCCAAGGCTCGCCTTCGGCTACGCCCGACTACGTGAACGCAATGACCAATGGGAGCTGCAGGACGGGGCTTACATAAGGTGAGTGATAAATAGGTTTTGCCATTCATAATCAACCTCCGGTAAAGACCCGTGGTTCCACC
>CAZZPQ010000147.1:0-8426 GCA_964655595.1 uncultured bacterium | reverse complement strand
GGCCGATGCGTGACCTCGGTAATTTCGCCTGGGACGTCTGGTCGCGGCGCTATGCGCCTGGCGTCGGCTGGGTGGCCTCCGAGTTGGTATCCGTCAACAACCTCTTCGAAGCGATCCAGCCACGCCCCGTGCTCGACGAAGACGGCAACGCCCTCGTGGTCTGGGTGCAGGGACTGGGGCTCGATGCGGCTTTGCACGCCAGCCGTCATACCGGAACGGGCGGTTGGACCTCGGCGCAGGAACTGGACCTGTCCGGATCCGTCGACGACCCGCACGTCGCAATCGATCCCGCAGGCAATGCGATCACCGTCTGGCGACGCCAACAAGACGTCAATGGAACGCTCGAGATGCTGCCGTACGCGGCGCGCCACACAGCGAGCGGCTGGAGCACCCCGCAGGCGATCGGCAACCGGACCGCGTTCGATCCGAAAGTGGCGGTGGACCCGACCGGACACGCCGTCGCCATATGGCAAGAGATCGATCCCGCACTGCCGTTGGCCGACGCATACGCCGTCTGGGGCAACCGCTTCACGATCGATAACGGCTGGACGTCCGCCGAACGGATCGGCAGCTATGGGCGACAGATAGGTACCGACACGCCGAACGTTGCCGTCGATGCGAACGGGGACGCATTCGCGATCTGGACCCGTTCAGGCGACGTTCATGTGAATCGCTTTGAGTAAATTTCTGTGGGGTCGAACCGAGTTTAAAGCGAGACAAATACTCGGTTCGACCCCATTTACTAAATTGAAAACGAGTCCGGCGGGCAGATCTACGCCGGTGCCGGGAATCGCGCAACAGCACCATCGGATAGGTTTCAGTCCCTCCGCGGAAGCATTTCCTCGAAAATGCTTTAAGAACTGTTCATAAGCTAGGCAGCGGGAGAAGGAGCGATGTTGGTTTAAAACGATGCAATAAGTTTATCGGTCAGTCCCTGATCCCAAAAAGAGCAGCCCCACCTTTTCTGCACTAAACTCGCGCAGGTGCCTCACAGGGGAGCAGGGATCATGACAGGAAAAGGCGTGCTGAATAGATTGCTGGCGGTACTTGGCTGGGCTGTTATGGCAGGTTCGGCCGGTGCCGAAACCCTGGTGATAAGCGCCGAGCGTATGCTGGACGTGGAGCAAGGCAAGGTGACGGGTCCGGTGCGTGTAGTAACACGAGATGGCCTGATCGAGTCGATCAATCCCGCACAACTACCTGCCGATGCACGCGTGATCGAGCTCGGCGACCGCACGCTGATGCCGGGACTGATAGACATGCATACGCACCTGACGCTGGATTTCTTTACCGGCTCGGATTGGGTCACTGCGCCGGTGTTCCAGAGTGCAACCGACTGGGCAATCATGGGGGTCCAATTTGCCGAGCAGACCCTGCAGGCGGGTTTTACGACAGTGCGGGATGTAGGCGCGTTTCCGGGTTTTCCCGACGTTGCGCTGATGCGCGCCATCGATCGCGGCACCGTGCCCGGACCGGACATGTGGGCAGCCGGACACTATATCTCCATGACCGGTGGCCATTGCGACATTACCGGCTTCGCACCCGGTATCCAGGAACTGGGGCCAAGGCAGGGCATCGCCGATGGCGTGGACGAGGTGATCAAGGCGGTTCGCTACCAGGCCAAGCACGGCGTACGCATTATAAAAGTATGTGCGACTGCCGGCGTATTCTCGTTCTCCAACAATGCACCTGTTGGCGCCTTGCAGTACTCACTTGAAGAGCTGCAAGCCATTGTGCGTGAGGCGAATAAGCTTGGCCTGAAAGTAGCCGCCCACGCGCACGGTACCGAAGGCATCAATACCGCCGTGCGAGCTGGTGTCTCGTCCATAGAGCACGGCTCAGTGCTGTCGGACGAGTCGATCCGGTTGATGAAAGAGCACGGTACCTACCTCGTACCCAATCTTTACATTAACGAGTTGCCTTTGCCGCCGGAAACGCCGGCCGCGACCGTGGCAAAGAGCGACTACCTGCAGCCGCTGGTCGTGCAAAGTCTGCAGAAAGCCTACAAAGCCGGAGTCAAGATGGCGCTCGGCACCGATGCATGCATTTTTCCGCACGGCCAAAATGGCCGCGAGTTCGCGGCGTTGGTGGCCAATGGCGTGCCGGAGCAGCACGCGCTGAAGATGGCCACCATTTACGCCGCAGATCTCCTGGGAGTGAACGATCGCGGCGTAATTGCGGTCGGCAAGCGAGCTGACCTGGTGGCCGTTCCGGGTAATCCGCTGGATGACATCAAAGTCATGGAGGATGTTCGCTTTGTGATGAAAAAGGGAACGGTCTATCGCCAGGAACGTTAAAGGAGTCGCAAGTCACCCCGGTTCCGACTCCCCTCGCTCGCGCGGCGCCGGGACGATTTCGGCTTCAGCCTGCCGCGACACGAT
Source organism: uncultured bacterium (assembly GCA_964655595.1). Lineage (GTDB taxonomy): Bacteria > Deinococcota > Deinococci > Deinococcales > Trueperaceae > CAZZPQ01. Next base: position 6,045 of record CAZZPQ010000147.1, on the reverse strand, counting down.
GGTAACGGGAAACGGCCGCGTTGCCTCGCCCGCATACAGCGAGCGGTGCGGAAAGGGGATCTCGATGCCCGCTGCATCGAACGCCGCCTTGATCTCCGCCGTAATCGAATTGCGAAGCGGCAGGAAGTTTTCACGCTTTGCCCAGACGGAGAACTGAATGTCGAGGGAAGACTCCCCGAAGCCCGTGAAAATGAACAGAGGTGCCGGATCGTCGAGACACATCGTATTTTGATCTGCAACCGACATCAGTACCTCGCGCACGGCATTGATGTCCTCCTTGTATGCAACACCGAGAACAAGGTCGAGTCGCCGGATGGCAAACCGGGTTAATGTTGTGACCTGACTCTTGATCAGTGTTTCGTTTGGTATGCGCACGAAAAGATTATCAAACGTGCGCAGTTTGACGGACAGCGCGTCGATCGACAGCACCTCGCCGGTTGTATCACCGATCCTGATTACGTCACCCACTGAAAACGGGCGCTCGCCGATCAGGAACAGGCCGCTGATGAGATTTGAGGCCGAGGTCTGCGACGCAAAACCGATAGCGACCGTCAATACGCCGGCGGCGCCCATCAGAACGGCGAGACTGAAGCCGAGTTCGCGCAGCGCCGATGCGACAAAGAGCGCAAGTATGCCGTAAAACACCAGTCGGCGAGCCAGCTGCAAGTGATGCTGCGATAGCCGCTTGCCGGCCGTCCGCCGCACCAGCCGTGACGAGAGAGACGCGAACAGGACACCCAGTGTCAGAAGGATTGCGGCGCGCAGCAGATGCGCCGCACGATCGCCCGTCAATGCATTGATCAGTGTGTCGAGCATTATACGTCGCCGAACAACAGGCTGAAGGCACGCACAATACTGCCGCGCGCCTGCAATTGGCGTGGTCCGGCGAGCAACCTGACCGTGCCGGCGCAAGATGGCGGCGTCGCGTCGATTTTCAAAGCCGCCATATCGGAGTCTCCGCCACGCTCCATCACCAGGCCTTGCGTCCACAGTTGGCCGTCGTCCGCGCCATAAATCGACAATACCGGCACGGGCAGGCTGATTTTCTCAAGCGGCAAAACGGTCGAGGCGTTATTACGAATGGTAAGCGGCGTCACGGCCCGGTGCACCCGACGCGGTATGTCCGCAAGCTCATGGCGGCCGGTAGTTCTTCCGGAATAGCACAGCTCGCCCTCGCGTGTCGAAGGACCGAACCAGGTGTCCGACAGGCGCAGCATGGGCAGTTCTCGCAGTGTGACGGGCGGCTCGTCCACGTCAATGCGTATCGTCACAGGCGTCGAAAGATACATGGTCGTCTGTTGTCCGGAAGGCAAATACACAAGCTGTCGCGGGCGAATGACGACCGGCCGGTCAGCCAGTAGCGGCGTCAGCGTCAGCCGGCCAGCGGCCCCGGGATAGAGATATCGTTCGATTACATCGTCCTCCAAACCGCGGTCATGCAATTGCAGTATCGGGTCGGCCACCGCCTCCGTCTCGTCGAGATAGCGATTCGCCAACTGCCATTCGCCGGCAACATGCCGGACCTCCAGGACCAGTGACCCGAGCTGGCATGAGAGCGTACGGCCTTCAGGTATTTCCTGTGGCGACCACCAGCGCGTATCGGACGTCGTTTCTTGCATTCCCCTCTGTCCTTCAAATGACTGCTCTGCCGGGCTACAGCCTTGGCAATCTAGCAAATTAGTCGACGCAGTCCTATGTGTAGAAGGAACTTAAAGTCCGGTTGGAGCGCGCCTGCGCGCGAATGCGGCAACGACAAAATTTTTCCCATTCGCCCGCAGGGCGGGCTCCAACAGCGACTGCTAACCGCGAGCCGTTCGGACTTGTGTGAGATCGAAACGATCTGCGTTCATAACCTTGTTCCAGGCGGCCACGAAATCGTGCACGAACTTTTCCTGCGCGTCGCTTTGTGCGTAGACTTCCGCCAGGGCGTGCAGCTGGGAGTTCGATCCGAAGACCAGATCAACACGCGTGCCGGTCCACTTCAATGCGCCTGTTTTACGATCACGTCCCTCGAATACGTTACCGTCTCCCTGATCAGGCTTCCACGTCGTGCCCATATCGAGGAGATTCACGAAGAAGTCATTGCTGAGCGTCTCCGGCCGATGCGTGAGTACTCCATGCTGAACTTGCCCGACGTTGGCGTTTAGCACGCGCATGCCACCGACGAGAACGGTCATCTCGGGCGCGGTGAGCGTCAGCAATTGCGCCCTGTCAATAAGCAACTCTTCAGCAGGCACCTTGTAATCAGACTTGAGAAAGTTGCGGAATCCGTCTGCGATCAGCTCAAGCGGTTTGAAGGAATCCACGTCGGTCTGTTCCTGCGAGGCATCGGTGCGACCGGGTATGAATGGAACTTCGATGTGTTGCCCGGCATCGTGCGCGGCCTTTTCAACGGCAGCCGAGCCGCCGAGAACTATCAGGTCGGCGAGTGAAACTCTCTTGTTACCGGACTGGGCAGCGTTGAAGTCATTTTGGATTCCCTCGAAGGCCTCGAGTACTTGTGCCAACTGTGCAGGCTGGTTGACCTCCCAGTCTTTCTGCGGCTCGAGTCGGATGCGTGCTCCGTTGGCGCCACCGCGCATATCAGAACCGCGGAAGGTAGCTGCAGATGCCCAGGCGGTTGAAACAAGCTGGGAAACTGACAGACCCGAAGAAATAATCTTTTTCTTAAGATCAGCGATATCCTGCTTGCCGATCAATTCATGATTGCCCGCCGGTACGGGGTCCTGCCAAATAAGCACTTCGGGCTGTACTTCCGGGCCGAGGTAGCGGGCACGCGGACCCATGTCGCGATGCGTCAGCTTGTACCATGCCCGCGCGAACGCATCGGCAAACTCTTCCGGATTCTCATGGAAATGTTTTGAAATCCTGCGGTACTCCGGATCTTCCCGCATCGCCATGTCGGCCGTGGACATCATGGGCGCATGGCGTTTGGCCGGGTCGTGCGCGTCAGGCACGGTGCCCCTGGCAGACGGGTCCTTCGGCGTCCATTGCTGCGCGCCCGCGGGACTCCGGGTCAGCTCCCATTCGTAACCGAACAGGGTGTTGAAGTAACTGTTGTCCCACTTCGTCGGCGTGGGGGTCCATGCGCCTTCCAGGCCGCTGCTGATGGTGTCGACGCCTTTGCCGCTGCCAAAACTGCTCTTCCAGCCAAGGCCCTGCGCTTCAATTGAGGCGGCCTCGGGATCGGGACCTACATGGGCCGCATCGCCCGCACCGTGGGTTTTGCCGAAGGTGTGGCCTCCGGCGGTCAGTGCGACGGTTTCATAATCGTCCATCGCCATACGCGCGAAGGTTTCGCGGATGTCGCGGGCCGAGGCAAGGGGGTCCGGATTGCCGTTCGGGCCTTCGGGGTTTACATAGATCAAACCCATCTGTACGGCGGCCAGTGGATTCGCGAGTTCGCGGTCGCCACTGTAACGCTCGTCGCCAAGCCAGTCGCGTTCGGCACCCCAGTTGATGTCCTCTTCGGGTTCCCAGATATCCGCGCGTCCGCCGCCAAAACCAAAAGTCCTGAAGCCCATTGACTCGAGCGCGCAATTGCCGGCCAGTACCATCAAATCGGCCCAGGAAATTTTATTGCCGTATTTTTGCTTGATTGGCCACAGTAAGCGGCGCGCCTTGTCCAGGTTGACGTTGTCTGGCCAGCTGTTCAGCGGTGCAAATCGTTGCCCGCCGGAGCCTGCGCCACCGCGTCCGTCGCCGATGCGGTAAGTGCCGGCGCTGTGCCAGGCCATGCGGATAAAGAAGGGGCCGTAATGCCCGTAGTCGGCCGGCCACCATTCCTGCGAATCCGTCATCAGCGCATACAGATCGTCCTTCAGCGCGTGCAGGTCGAGCGTGCTGAATGCCTTTGCGTAATCGAACTCTTCACCCAGTGGACTGCAAGCGGGCGAGTTATGGTGCAGTATCTTGAGATTTAGCTGGTTCGGCCACCAGTCATGGTTCGCCGGGCTCTTGTCCCCCACTTTGGTGCGAGACCCGTGTAACACCGGGCATTTACCACCGGTTTCGGCTTTATTTCCGTCCATCACTGGCTCCAGGTTAGGTAGCGCGCTATTGGTGATTCCCTGATCGGCACTATAGGAGTGTTATTCAAATCGGTAAAACGGGATTTTCAATCCATAGTGATCGGTTTTATCAATTAAACGAGACCGCGTGGGCGCTCTATGAAGGATTTCCAAACGAAGTATAGAGATTTGTCGGCGTCCAAACGTGACACGAAGAATGACAATCACCTGAATCGTTCGAGGCACGGCGAGTCAGAGAGCGAGTGTGCCGTCAATTCTGAGACAGGGGCCGTATCGTATTTATTTTTACAGCCACGAGCCCGGCGAGCCGCCACACGTGCACGTCGACCGGGACAGGCAATCGGCGAAGTTCTGGCTGCAGCCCGTGGTTTTGGCACGAAATATCGGCTTTCCGGCGCACGAAATCCGGAGAATCAGGAATATTGTAGAATCCAACCAAGCAGCATTAACGGAGGCCTGGAGTGGGTATTTTGGCGCTTAATGCAGACGAAAGAGTCGAGTCGGTCGACTTCTCCGAGGAATTCCTGATCGTCAGCCTGAAAGATGGTCGCCGGATATCCGTGCCTATCGAATGGTATCCCCGTCTGGCGCGTGCATCGACTTCCGCGCGAGCTGCCTGGGAGATCTGCGGCGGGGGCTACGGTATCCACTGGCCCGAAATCGACGAAGACCTGAGCACCGAGGGATTGTTGCGGGGTGCTCCGGCACCGCGCCACCGCTAGCGGGCGCCAAGACCGGCGACGTCTCCGCGCGACGCTGGATTAAAAAGTGGTCGAACGGATTTACCATGGCAATTGAGTGGTTCGCCCGCACAATCCGCGAAAATCGGTTCGTCCCCTTAATTTACAGGATGCCCATTTTCCGTTGCACCTGCGCCAGGCTGCGGCGTCCCCCTGGAAAGTCCGGCTGCAATGCAAGGCACTGCTGCAGGCTCGCTAACGCTTCCGCGTAGCGACGTTTGGTTGTCAATGCGCTGCCAAGGTTGAAGTGCACCTCGGCATAGCCGGGCTGAATCGCCAACGCTTGCCGATAGCAGAGAATAGCGTCGTCAATGCGGCGCAGCCTGAAATAAATGATGCCGAGATTGTTGTAGACCTTCGGGTTGTTCGGAGCCATCTTAAGGGACTTGTGAAAGTGCTCCGCCGCTTGCTCCAGCCGTCCGAGTGCATAAAGTGCCAAACCAAGGTTCGCTTCCGCTTGTGGATCATTCGGCGCGATTGACAGCGCTTTTTCGATGTGTTGCGTCGCCTCCTCGAAGCGCTTTGTCTGCAGGCACAACAGGCCCATGAGATTGTTGGCGATAACGTGATCGCCATCGAAATGCAGTACCTGCCGGTAAAGGGATTCGGCCTTGGCGACTTGTCCCGATTGGTGCAACCGGTGAGCTTGCGCAATCATCGGCCCCAGCATCGCCGCGTTGGCTGACTCATGATCGACGCCGTCCGGTTGATCCGGGGCGACCTGCTCGGCGACCGGCTTGCCTGCCTCATTGGGCATCCAGTCCAGAATCAGGTGGATGCGGTCCTCTGCGCCGCGATTTTCAACGCCGTGAACCGTGCCGTTGTTGATCTCCCATAGCTCACCAACCTGCATATGGATTTCTTCACCGCCGACATGAAACACGACGTCTTCATTGGTGGTAATTGGCAAGTGAATCCGATGGCAATTCAACAGTGAATAGCCTGCATCAGTGTGTTTCGGGATCATGCCGCCTGCGACCAGTTTCGCGAGGATAAGCCGTACGATGAAGCCGTTGTTCTGATAGTACCGGGCGACGTAGTCGATCACCGGCGTCAGGTCATCGCGCAATTCATCATAAAGGTCCCGGTAGTCGGGCTCCTTGTATCGATGATCCTCGAAATGGACCAGTTGCAGTGCCTGGGTGTTCCGATGGACATCGAATAGTCGCTCCCGCTCGGATTCCAGCCATTTCTCTGCGGGATATTGCTCTATTCTCTTCCGAATAGCCGACACATCGAAGTGATCATTCAGGCGCAGGAAGTTGCGCTCCCTG
>CAZZPQ010000146.1:4378-8432 GCA_964655595.1 uncultured bacterium | reverse complement strand
ATCAATTTCATCACATGGTTGCCGATTTAGCAATCTGGTTCAGGTAATCCAGCAAGAAATCTACTGAACGCTCAGCTTCACATGGTATAGTACAGACTGATGAAATATATAGTCGTACTTTGTTTATTGATAACGTCATTTGTCTTGGCCCAATCTGCCAATTTCAGCGATTACCTGGGCGGTAGTGCCGAAATTGATCAGAACAGGCTGATCGTGTACTTACAGAACGTTTCAGACTGTCCTGTGACAGAAGTCAGTCTGAGAGTGGCAAGTTTGAGCAGCAGCAGGATGATTGACCGTGCTGATTTGCTGGTCAATCTGATGCCTGGCGAAGGTGGCCTGTTTGCCATGACCTTAAGTCAGGATAAGCCGCCTTCCTGGGCCTGGACGATTGACAGCCTGGTTGTGGGCGGCTCGGAAAGCTGTCTGGCCCAGGCCATTAACTTCCCTCTGGTGGAGTTTAGATTTGCTGCGGAGGGTTCAGCCGCAAGCCAACCCTCCGCAGAGTTACCAGCAACTCCCTCCCAACCAGTACAGACGCAGTTAGCACCAGCCACGCATACAGTTCAGGCCGGGGAAACAGTCTGGCGCATTGCACAGTCTTATGATGTAGCAGTTGAAGCCTTGCTGCAAGCCAATAATAAATCCAATGAAGTGCTGTTTGTGGGCGAGATTCTCGTCATTCCAGGACGAAGTGCTGACGGCATAATCCTGCATATTCTGCAAGCAGGTGAGTCTCTGGATATAGTGGCGGCGCAGTACGGAAGTCGGGTGGTCCTTATTGAGCGTGCTAATTGCCTAAGCCCAGGACAGACTCTGAATCCAGGTCAGGAGTTGCGCGTTCCACCCGCCAGTATGCCCTCGAGTGCTTTCAACTGTCCCTGAGGCGAATTATGACAGAGTCAAGCCTATGGCATGACGCCTTCTACCTGTTTGTAAAACTCAATGACACTGAGTGCTTGGCTGAACAACTTCTGGATTGTGCGCAAAAGGCGGGGGTTCTGGGCAGTATTCTGCTTGCCGAAGAAGGCATTAATGGGATGCTCGCGGGCAGCAAGGTCCAGCTTCAGGTAGTCTGGGACTTTTTCAGAGCAGATACTCGCTTTGCCGATATGACCCGCAAGCGCACTGCCTGCAGCTTTATGCCGTTTAAGCGCTTGAAGGTCAAAATCAAGGATGAACTCGTGCCTTTGAGTCAGACTGTGGACGCGACTCAGCATACTGGCATTAATGTCAGTCCTGCCGAGTGGCGTGAGCTCTTAAAACGCGATGATCTCGTGCTGATTGATAACCGCAATGCTTTTGAGTACCAGCTCGGACATTTCAAGACTGCGATTAATCCTGGAGTAGAGAGCTTCCGGGATTTTGCTGACTATCTTACAGAACAGTTACCCAGCTGGCAGAACAGGCCCGTCGCCATGTACTGTACCGGGGGAATACGCTGTGAAAAGACAACTGCCTGGATGAAGAGTTTGGGAATAGACATGTATCAGCTCGAGGGTGGCATTCTTAATTACTTCGCACAAATAGCTGATGCTGATGAGGATTACACTGGCTATTGTTTTGTCTTTGATGAGCGGCGGGTGCTCACTACCAAACTCGAGGAAGACCCGGAATTTACCGCAAAATCTCCACTGGATTAAGACCGCTGGCACGCCTTGCTGGAATCAGGGCAGCCAGAGTGCTAGTCGCAATGGATACGGCACAGACCCAGACAAAGTCAAAAAGCTGTACATCCACAGGCAGTTGCGTAATGAAATACAGATCACCAGGCAGTGGAAAGGGTTTAAGCTGGAAGTAGCTGCTGATGCCCAGACCCAGCAGCGCACCTAGCAGTGTGCCAGTGCCGCCCAAGAGTAAACCCTCGAGCATGAACACCTGCAAAATCTGTCTCTGCGACGCACCCATAGCACGCAAAATAGCAATTTCTTCAGTTTTTTCTGCCACCGTAAGAATCAGAATATTGGCAATGCCCATAGCGGCAACCAAAACAATTAAGAAAACCACCACGGCAATTAGTGCTTTTTGCAAGCGTAGTTGATCAATCAGCGTGCCAAAGATACTTTGCCAGGATTGTGCCAGCAATCCTGTGGCAAAGCCGATTTCCTGCCCGATGCGACTGGCCGTTTCAGGATCACGTACCCGCAGATGAAAGCCGCTGATCTGCCCCTCGGTACCAAGATAGCTCTGCACTGTAGGAATGGGAGCGTAGGATATAAGCGCGTCAATCAACTCATTGCCAGCACGAAAACTGTCAGTTACTCGAAAAGCTTCGCGGCGCTGCTGCACATTGAGAAGATAGACTTCATCACCACTTAAAGTCCCGAGTTGTCGCATCAGTGAACGCCCCAGAACAATGCCATTGGGGATATGAAACTGTTCTTGCAGGCTACTGAGTTGCGGTAAATCTGCCAACACACGCTGTTGCAACTGTGGCTCAATGCCGATGAGTTGCGTATAACCCTGGGTAGCTCGGATACCTCGTGTTTGATCCGCCCTGCGAAAAATCAGGGCCTGGGTGGTTATAAAGGGTGCTGCGGCGAGCACTTCAGGATGGGACTCGAGCTCTGCCAGCAAGCCTTCGTCATAGTCAAAGATTTCGCCAGCAAAAGCAGTTAAAGTGATGTGCGGTGTGGCTCTGAGGGTGCTGCGAATCAGCTCAGCAATGAAACCATTGGTCAGGGACAGGGCCGTCACCAACACCATGACACCCACCGCTACACCGAGAATTGTTAGGGTACTTTGTAACTTGCGGCGGCGAACATGCCGCAGGGCCAGAAAAAAGGTAAAGGACATACCTCAGTTTATACCGAGTCCGATAAATTGCTTAAAGATTTGAAAAGCAATCCCCGCTTCCTACCCTCCCTGCTCGGGATAAATCATTGGAAAAAAGCCAACGATATATCCGGAACCGGTATTAGCTGCTCTAGCTTACTGAGGGTAAGATATGCACAGCACGCCTTATCACGGCCTTACTGTATTGAGAAATTGCGTTCCTGACCCTGAGAATAGAATTCAGGACCTTCGCGCCCATAACGTACAACCTCGAGCTCAACCTGCCTCACACCCCAATTAAGTGCTTCTGACAAATGGGCAAACCAGAGATCTATCTGCTGGGTTTTACGCGGGTGCATGGTGTCCTCAACAATGAATAGTCCCTGACTATCAAGCAGCGGCTGGTAGTGACCGGCGTTACGACCATTGTAGAAGTTGCCCAAATCCTTGATGCGCACCAGCGAGCCATAAGGTATATCCTGCGTAAGCAAGTCACGACTAACTGCAATGATTCCAAAGCGAGTACGCGCGCCCGTTGCGGTGATAAACGGCTGATCGTTAGTTTGCTCAGGCAGTGAGTTATAGGCAGTAGCACGCAAGAGAAAGCTCAGACTTGCCTCAGGTCCTGCAACAGGTGCATCTTCAGCCACCATGATGGGACGCTTGATTGTGAGCAGCGGCTCAACCATCACTGGAACAAGAACTTCCACTGTGGGCATAACCAGGATATTTTTCGGTGTCGGATTGCTAAACGCTGTAATCAGGGCAGCGATGACAAAGGCGACGGCAGCGATTTTTGAACTTACATGAAGCGTCATCTACGCCTCCCAAGTTGTTAACTTTATCACATGTCTATGAGAACGATGAAAGAATTGATGAGAAAAGTATGAGTCCTGGAAAACGATCCATTAGGACGGTAGTCACGCTAAGCAAGAATAAAATTCCGACATTCTGAGCAAAAATGAAAAAAATCAGCTAGTGGATCAGAGTCAACCGCTCTATCCTTTTGATGATAACGAGATTTTGCAGCGCCAAAAGCAGTAATGAATCAGTACTGACGGTGCAACAGTCGGGATGATAGCACCACCAAAATATCGGTTTGGAACAGCAACACTGAGGGTTAGCACACCATGCTGCTGGCAGTGTTTCGAGGTGATACTTGTCCAAAGCAGGCTTGCTTCACTTATAACAACTATCACGTACAAGAAAAATCTCTAATACCACGCCCGATAAATTGATTACAGATTTGAAAAGCGCTTCCCCGCTTCCTACTCGCCCG
>CAZZPQ010000146.1:0-4278 GCA_964655595.1 uncultured bacterium | reverse complement strand
CCGGCATAAGGGTCTGTGCTCATCGTACCAGCGCAAGCTGGCATGACGTTTACTATCGCAAAAGCTACGTCTGGGTGGTTTAGAACACACAAGTGTCAGATGCCTGGTTTTACTGTGACGCTGCCATGACTACTTCTATCTGCTTCTATCTGCTGTGTCGATTTTAGACAATGCCGATTGAAACTACAAAGCCCGGTACAGTGCTCTACAAGTTTCCCACAATTTATCATCCTGAACGTATGCTAAGGATCTCTTGATCCTACTGCAAAAAGCAGATACCTGGGCTTCGCCCCAGCATGACGATGTGAGGGCTGATTAGGAGGCTGTACTAGTTTTGTGTCCGTCCAGACGGCTTACTCACTTCCGGGATAGCGCCAAAACGCGATTCGTAACGACTGATATTATCTTCCAAACTTCTGAGCAGTGCCTTGGCATGTTGCGGACTTGTAATGACACGGGCGTTGACCAGTGGTGGCTGCCCAGGGTAGGCCAGTGCAAAATCCAAAACAAACTCGTCTTTGGTGTGAGCGATCACTGCCATATTGGCATAGCGCCCCCGAGCTGTCTCTTTGTCAAGCTCGAGCTTGAACTCTTTACTCACGCGCTCACCGCTTGACTGATCTCAGGTAAGAGCTTGCGCAACTGGAAACGGGCACGCCCCAAGGTGGCTATTGAATCCAGGGTCGTCACCATGACGTAGCTATCTTCGGACTTATCAAGTGGCATAAGCAGAACAGGACCATCTTCATATTCGATCATCGTTTGCTGAATTTCACCCTCACCCAGCAATTCGGCCAGCACCCTTGCCGATGCCAATCCGCTGGCAATCACACCACCCACAAAACTAAGATCCCTATCATTGCGCGACGCACCCTCGACGATAAAGCCTTCAGCGCTTACCACCGCTGCACTGGTCACACCTTTGATATCAAGTACTCGGTTCAAACAATCCACCAATGACATGGGCTTTCCTCCTAGGCGAAGACCTCAAGCAAATGAGAGGTAATCTGTTCGCTGTATAACCTTGCTTTACCGATATTCCCTGAAGGATTCATCACAATAAAGCAAAAAAGTTCTTCATTCAGAATGCGCGTGTAACCAATCACGCGCTCAGCCGTCATCATCACTTCCTTGACTTCCCCACCCTCCAGGGTGGAAGAAACGGATTTGAGTCCCGTGAGGGCTGTGGTCCACTGAGCTGCTACAGCCGAATAATCCTGGCTCTGTTTAGGATACTGCTCAATCAGCAAGCCGTCCTTGTCACCAACTATAACGGCCAAAGCGCCATCTACATTTTTTACCAGGTAAGCAAGCAGGTCGTCTAATTCACGCACATTATCAGCCTAGCACAGCTTTTAGCACTCGAGTATTAAACTATTCTCTTGTGGGCCAGGAATCAGGCTGGCGGCTAAAAGTAAAAGGTAAAGGGAATCAAGTCTAGCAGCCAAAAGAAGGAAGATAGAGGCAATAGAAATCAATCTCATTGCTCATAGCTCGGTACCCATTGCCGCTTTGAGCTAGCTGCCAATCACCATTTATGGTTTATACCGAGCCCGATAAATTGGTTAAAAAATGAAAAGCAATCCCCGCTTCCCACTCGCCCTGCTCAGGATAAATCATTGGGATACACCCTAACAATTTATCCGGAACTGGTATTCGGACTCAAGTCAGCACAGCTTTCGGGACATGTTGCCTAGTAAATTCTGGTATCCTCTTTACGATATGAGTCAATTCCACATTCATGCAAACCCCGAGCAGGTAGCTCCGGTGGTGCTCCTGCCCGGCGACCCAAACCGCGCCAGCTTTATTGCCGAGACCTTTCTTGATAAGCCCCAGCTTTATAACAGCAACAGGCAGTTACTGGGTTATACGGGTAGTTACCAAGGCTATCCTGTAAGTATTCAGGCAACCGGTATGGGTTGTCCTAGTCTGGCCATCGTGGTCGAAGAGCTGATCAGGCTTGGCGCCAAGCTACTCATTCGTGTTGGAACAACAGGAATTATTGACCGCAACATCAAACCGGGTGAACTGGTCATTGCCATGTCAGCAGTGCCACTAGAAGGTACGACGCGCATGTACCTGGCTGGTGCGCCCTACGCCCCCACAGCCTCCTATACGCTGACCAAGGCACTAGAGGTTGCCAGTTCTGGCAGAGGTCTTCAGGCTCATGTAGGGCTGGTACAAACCGAGGACGCCTTTTATGCCACCACCCCCGACGACGTTGCCCGCCTTGATGAGCTGGGCATCCTGAGTATCGAGATGGAATCATCCGCACTTTTTCTTCTCGGCAAACTCCGCAAGGTTCAGACTGCCAGCATTCTGGTAGCCTCAAATTATATTGGTGACCCACAGGTTGTAGCAGAAAATATTATGCAGCAAGGTATCAGCAATATGGTAAATGTGGCTCTGGACGCTGGCATCAGCGTGTTAAGGGAGGCAAAATGATCGTAGGAGTCGCAGGGGCTGGCACTATGGGCTCTGGCATTGCCCAAACCTGTGCCGTTGCCGGACGAGAGGTCTTATTATTTGATGTCAGTTCAGAAGCGCGTACGCGCGGAATGGAAACCATCAAAACCAGCCTCTCTCGCCTGGTTAAAAAAGGAAGTCTGAGCGAAGACAGCAAAGCAGAGGCCTTATCGCGCATCACTCTGGTGGGTGATATCGACCAGTTCGCCAAGGTAGACCTGGTTATTGAGGCCGTCTTTGAAGATATCATAGTCAAAAGAGATCTGTGGCAGAAGCTTGATGCTGTAGTGAAAGACACGGCGATTCTCACCAGCAATACCTCGAGCCTATCCATCACACAAATAGCCGCCTTTACCAAGCGCCCCGAGCGCGTCTGTGGTATGCATTTTTTTAACCCTGTTCCCGTCTTACCGCTGGTAGAAATCGTGCGGGGTGCGCGCACTGACCCCCAGGTGCTCGAAACTGCCAGAGCTTTTGCTCAGGATATCGGCAAAAGCCCCATTATCTGTGAGGATAAACCTGGCTTCATTGTGAATCGCCTGCTGATTCCTTATATCAACGACGCCGTTCATGCACTCACCGAAGGTGTCGCCAAGGCTGAAGACATCGACAAAGCCATGAAACTGGGGGCGAATATGCCCATTGGACCTTTAGCCCTGGCAGATCTGGTCGGTCTGGATGTCTGTTTGGCAGCCAGCGACACGCTATATAGCGAGTTTCAGGATTCCAAGTTTCGAGTTGCACCACTACTTAGGCAACTGGTGCGCGCGGGCAAATTGGGTCGCAAAACCGGCGAGGGTTTTTATACCTATGACTAGAGGATAAGCAGAGAACTTTCTAGTCAGCTTGACTCGAGCCAATCTGACCCGGCCACTACAAAACCGCACTTGGCTGGCTATCATCCAGGCATTGTCATTACAATTTTTATCAAACCAGTTCACATATAACAAAGGAGTACAGCATGAGCGATGAGCAAGAACTACAAGTTAACGAGGACTTTCAGTATATCGGCTACGACCTGGATGGGCAGACCGCCATTATCACCATTAACCGACCGGACGCCCTAAACGCCCTGAATGATGATGTGCTTTATGAACTCAGTGTTGCGTTTACACTGTGTGAAGCTGATAGTAATGTGCGAGCGCTGATTATTACTGGTACAGGCCGCGCCTTTGTTGCAGGCGCTGATATTGCCAATTTACAGGCTTTAGCTGATCCCTTTAGCGGGCGTGAAGGTTCGCTGGTAGGTCAGGACGTTATGAATAGTCTTGCGGCACTACCCATACCTACGATTGCCGCCATTAACGGCTTTGCTCTGGGTGGAGGTCTCGAGCTGGCTCTAGCGGCGGATATTCGTGTTGCCAGCCCTAAAGCCAAACTGGGCTTACCCGAGGTGGGCCTGGGACTCATTCCTGGTTATGGCGGCACCCAGCGCCTACCCAGGCTGATTGGTATGGGACGGGCCCTCGACCTGATCTATACCGGGCGCCACATCGACGCCGAAGAAGCCCTGCAATTCGGCATTGTCAACCGCATCAGCGAAGATGCCCTTGAAGGTGCCAAGGAACTTGCCCAGCAAATCCTGAAAAATGCCCCGGTGGCGCTGGGACTTGCTAAAGAGGCGGTCGTCCGTGGCCTTGATGTGAGCCTCTATCAAGGCTTAGAGATTGAGGCAGATCTCTTTGGTATGGTCGCTACAACTGAAGATATGAAAGAAGGCACCTCGGCCTTTCTAGAGAAACGGACCGCCAGTTTTAAGGGACAGTAGCGTCTGGATAGCAACTTTCCCCAGCATGACGAATGAGGCAAGAC
>CAZZPQ010000145.1:0-8470 GCA_964655595.1 uncultured bacterium | reverse complement strand
CCGAGGAACTGCTTTTCAATTCTGCAATCAGTTTATCAGGCTCCGTATTAAAAGTTCTTCTCAATCAGATCGATGACCGTACCATCCTGAGTGACCCAGCGCACCACGCCGATACTCGGCACAAAAAACAGCTCCAGATTGGTCTGACCTCCGGTATTGGTGATGGTTTGTTGGCGAATATGTAAGGCGTTAAAACGCCCTACAGGTGTCTCGATACCTCTTACGGCCACAACTTCAGCGTTCAGGCTGATCTCGAGCCCAGCAATCTGTGTTGTACTGCGCCAGCTCTGACCAACCTGCATGGGCGCGGGCGGATAGACCATTAGGGGTGGGGTGTAGCTGAGGACCTGACCACCCACTGCGGTTCCACTGGTGTGAACCCCATTTTCACCATAGCGAAGGTAGTCCTCTGATACCGGTGAGCCGCCCAGGTAGTGCACCAATACCAAACCGCCGTCCTGTTCGCGGTCAAACTCCTGTGTTTCTCCGTTGCTATAAGTCCAGCTAAGTCCTATGCGGGCCGGATAGTAGTCTTCCTGTGAGTTGGCCAGGCTTAACAAACAGATGAGAAATGCAATGAGACCGAGCCTGTAAAATTGTCGGGAGATTTGCCAGGCAGTTTTTCGCTTGCTACTCGCTCTACTCGGGACAATTTTCCACATTAATGATCCCCTTTACTGAGTTCAGAAGCGCGAAGCGACGCCGCCTCAACCGCTTCTATAAGGCCATAGCGCACCCCGCAGCGCTCGAGCGCCTTCACTCCAGTGATGGCTGTGCCACCAGCACTCGCCACCTCATCTTTTATTTCTGCAGGACCTTGCTGCTCGAGTAAGTAGGCAGTGGCCAAAAGCACCTGACGGCTCAATTCTCTGGCCGTCTTTCTGTCAAAACCAACCCGCACACCACCATCAGACAGGGCTTCAGCCACCACCGCAGCAAAAGCTGGCCCTGAACCTGCCAAACCCGTAAAGGCGTCAAAGAGTGTTTCGGGAATAGGATAAACACTGCCGATTGCCTGAAATAGCTGCTCAGCAAGACTGATATCTTCGAATGTTGCCTGAGGCAGATGCGCCAGAGCAGTGGCACTTAGACCAATCCGCGCCCCCAGATTCGGCATGGCCCGCACTACACGCTTGCTACCTACGCGCCGAGCAATAGAACTGGCAGAAACACCAGCCATCAGGGAAATATAACTGCCATTTCGCTGCGCGATGAGTGGTGCAACATCCTCAAAATACTGCGGTTTTACCGCAATGAGTACACGCTCAGCCTGATGAATCGCATCATCATCCAGACCAGCCACACCATAGTGTTGGCTTAGTGCTTCGCGCCGCTCAGAATTCGGGTGGTAAACACCGACATCTTCTGACTTGAGCACACCAGCCTTGAGAGCGCCCGTCAGGACTGCACCACCCATCTTACCCACACCCACAATTGCGAGTTTCATCGACCTCTCCTCACGCGCTCATTGTATCTTTCTTGAATGCCAGCGACGCCATAAATACCTCACAAATAAAATCGCCAGTGCTGCGCCCATGCTGTTTGCCAGCACGTCCCAAACATCCGCACTGCGCCCTGGCACAAAGCTCTGATGAATCTCATCACTGATACCATAAAGGCTTGCCAGCAGCCAGGCAGTAAGCGGACGCCCGAGTGCAGCATAGAGCATCAAAGCCAAAATGCCATAGGTGGCAGCATGAACCAGTTTGTCGGCATGGGGAAAAAGACCTAGGATACCAAAACCTCCCAGTGCAGTCTGGCTCGAGAGGTAGTAGATGAGGAGCATCCAAAAGCAAGCCGCCACCCACCACAAACCCTGTACACTGTGCTGTTGCTGAACAGAATGTTCAGTGCTGATGTTCCACCAACTCAATAAGAACACCCTGTGACCACTTAGGGTGCAAAAAAACCACCCGCGAACCCGCGCGCCCTGCACGGGGTATCGGATCGATAAAATTCGCCCCTGCTGACAGCAGACGTGCTACCTCGGCCTCGAGCACTTCCACGCGAAAAGCCACATGATGGAGACCTGGGCCACGCGCTTCCACAAATCTGGCAATAGGGCTGGCAGGAGAGGTTGCCTGCAGCAGTTCTATCAAGCTATCCCCAGCCCGAAATGCCCGCAGCCTGACCGCCTGCGAATCAATCACTTCATCCTCTGCCAGTTGCACGAGTCCCAGGAGCCTGTAAGGCTGACTGGCCTCGTCCAAATCACGAACGGCGATACCCAGGTGATCGATGGGATAGTCAAGCATGTCGCTAGTGCTGGGGTTTTGGTGCCATCATCACGAGCAAAACCAGCTCACTGACCGAGTCATTACGCACCCCATGAGGCACACCTGCTCGAGCAATCACTGCCGTACCTGCAGTCAGGAGTTCCTGCTCGCCGTCAATCTCAAATAGCGCTTCACCTTCCAGCACCGTGTAGACCTTATCTTCTAGTTCATGGCTGTGAACACGCTGCGCCTGACCTGGCTTGAGACAGTACTGGTCTATAAACATCTTATTCGTGTCAAAAATCGCGATTTTTTGCATTTTTTCGTCACTAAAGCGGCGTTTTTCGGCAAGCGTAATATACTCCATACAGGTAGCATACCTGATTTGCGCACACGCCACTAGGGCATGCGCAGACGCCTCGCCTCGGCTGCCGTGGCCTTTTCTGCAAACTCGCGGGCAAACATCTTGATTTCTGCCATTAAATCCTGATTATTGGTGGCATTTTTGTAGCTATCGGCCATGGTCAGTAGGGTTTGAAAAAAGAAGTCGTTCATATCCTGAACGGTCATGTCTTTCGTCCATAGATCAATGCGCATGCTATTGCGCTGCTCGGCGTCCCAGAGAGATAGGACCATCGCCTTGGCGACTTGCAGTCCCGCCTCAGGCGCTTCATCCGCCTCCCAGCGGATATCGCCTATGCCAGCCTCGTCCATGGAAACGAATATGCGTATTTCAGAGCGCTTCATGCCTTTATCTTAACCCGTATCTTAACCAGCATCTAAGCTGTAACTGCATGAACACAGCTTCACGTTCTTTGTCACCCACCCTAAGGTTTGCGCCTGATGACTCTGCTAGCCTGAACCTGTGCTAACTGTCGCGTTTCCATGGCTACTCCTGCTACTCATCGGCTGGTGGTGGCTTCCGCGAGAACAGGGCTGGAAGTGGCGCTTTGTCTCGTCTTTACTGCTGCTGGCAGCTCTGGCCCAACCTGCCATCCGTGTGCCTGGGCAGGACCTCATGCTGCTTATTGACGTATCTGAGGCTGTGGGTGACAAGGCATTGCAAGCTGCGACCGAGCTCGATTTATCGGCAATCGCCAGCTACCGAACAGCCATCTACGCTGAACGGGTGCGGCTTGTCAGTGACGCTGCCAGTGTGAGTGAAGCCGATATCAGAGCAGTGCGCGGTGACACAGTTGACCTGGCAACTGCCCTGCAGTTTGCCCAGGCACAGGGTGCGCAGCGCGTTCTCCTGATTGGCAGCGGTATCGAGTCCTCGGGGCAGGCCCTCACCGCACTGCCCACTGTAGCCATCGATACCGTGCCGGTAACCCCCGTGGACAATGCACGAATTGTACAGCTCATTGCGCCAGATGAGGTTCGTCTGGGAACTGTCTTTGATCTGGTGACGGTAGTAGAAACGGACCGCGATACCACTCTGAGCCTGCAAGTGAGTGCTGGTGATAGAGATCTTGAACCCATCACCCGGAGCGTCAGCAGCGGGCGACATTCGCTGCTGAGTACTATCAGTGCCGAGGAGCTTGGTGACCTGCCACTGCGGGTTGCACTCGAGGTTGACTACAGCCAACCACTAGCCGATGACCGGCAGCGACTCAGCGTTAATGTCACCGAAACCGAAGAAATCCTAGTCATCAATGACCCAGTGCTGGCGAGCCTGCTGGGGGCACAAGGACATACGGTTATTCAGGGCAGCGCAACTGATATTCAGGGACAGCTTGACTACGCTGCCATCGTGATTCGTGAAGATGCGGCAGCTTTCAGTCCGGGACAGCATACGCTCTTGGCAGAGTACGTGCGAGCCGGTGGCGGGCTTCTCATGACAGGTGGTGAAGCCAGCTTTGGCCTGTCAGGCTGGTATCGTACTCCTGTTGAAGATGTTTTGGCAGTAGAAACCGAGTTGCCTACTGAGGTTGAAATTCCGCAAGTAGCTATCGTGATGGTTATTGACCGCTCAGGTTCGATGCGCGCCGAAAATCCCAGCCGTATGAGCCTAGCTAAACAGGGTGCCATTGACCTGGTAGCCCAGGCGCATCCTCGCGATTATCTGGGGCTTATCGCTTTTGACCATACCTATGAGTGGGTATTTCGCCTGCGGCAGGCCACCGACCAGGGCAAGCGGGAAATGAGTGCCGCCATTCGTGACATCCTTGCCAATGGCGGCACGATTGTGGGTCCGGCCTACCGTGAAGCGCTGGATGCCTTGCGTGAAACTGAGGCAGCTATCAAGCACATCATCCTGCTGTCCGATGGTGAGTTTTTTGATGGCACCGGTCAACAGGGCGTGGCCTCGCTGGGACCCAGGCCCGACTTTGCCACACTGGCTGCTGCAGGACTCGAGGATGGCATCACCACCACGACCATCGGCATTGGTGAAGCCAATTTTGCCACCCTCGAGCAAATGGCCAATGCGGGCGGCGGCCGCTTCTTCGGAGTCTTAAACACCCAGGATTTGCCGCGTATCTTTACCACCGAAGCCGTCTTTACCGTTCGCTCTGTCATACGCGAAGGCCCGCTGACCGTCAGTACCCAGCCTCATCCCTTGACAGTGGGACTTTCGGGTAGCCCTGCTGTCGATGCCTATATTGCCACCGTGCTGCGTGACGGGGCAGAGCTTTTACTCGAAGGCCTGCCAGACGAACCCCTTTTGGCAGTGCGCCAGGTAGAACTGGGGCGCAGCGCAGCGCTTACCACTGACCTCAACCAGTGGGCAGGTGAGCTGGGACGCTGGGACAACCTGCCGCAACTGCTATCCGCAGTCCTGCGCTGGTTGCAGGTACGTCCAGAACCCTACAGCATCACGCTTCGACCCGAAGGTGTGAATGCCCGAGTGATCGTTGATGCAGTCCGTGACGGCAGCTTCTTAGACGCCGAACAACTCGAGGCGCGTTACCGTGGGGCACGAATAAGACTCGAGCAAACCGCACCTGGTCGTTATGAAGCTCTGTTACCACGGCAGGTACAAGGAGAAAGCGTCGTCATTTTGCGCGGCTCGGAAGTGCTGGCCAGGGCAGCAGTCACACTTCCGGTAGCTTCGCTGAACGCTGAAGGGGCAGTTGGGCGGCTTAACGACATCTCCAGACTTACTGGAGGTGATAACCTTTTGCTCCTGGACAGCTACCAACCGCCGACAGGACAGCAGCGCCTCGCTCTGTGGCCCTATCTGGCCACTATTGGCATAACACTATTTTTGCTGGAGCTTTTAGGACGCAGACTGGGCTTTCGCTTCCGACCCAAGCCCAGTGACCCACCACCAACAAACATCTGACGCTTGAGCGCCAAACCAAGGCAGCTTGGAACCTACCCCTGTCATTCTGAACGGAGCGCAGCACAGTGAAGAATCTCTATGGTTTCTTCTCCTAAAGGTACTGCTATGCAAACCACTCAGCCATGGATTCCAGCTTTCGCTGGAATGACACATTTAGGGATGTTGACCTTAGCGCTTCACTCATGCAGAAGGACCCATCACTTAGTGCCGCTTCAGTCATCTCCTTGAGCTGATGGAGCTGATGGAGCTGATGGAGCTGATGACTGACCATTGCCAGATCGCATTTGTTGCAGCGTCATGAGCAATTCCTGTACACGACCATCCTTAAGAAACTCGGTATTGTCCATCACGCCATCCAGCATCTGACCGATACCCATACCCTTGGCGTACTGACTCATCATGTTAGACATCGTTTCTGGCGAGCCAAAAATCTGCATATTGCCACGACTCATAAACTCTGAAATAGCTTTGGCAAGCTCTTTTTGTACATCGCGACTGGCCTCGATGCGGAGTTTCTGCACCTCGAACTCGAGTGCTGCCTGAGAGTATTTTTCGCGATTTTCCAGCGCCTGACGCTCCACCTCTACGCGGGCCGTTTCCACTTCAACCTTTTCTCTTTCAATGTCTACTTCAACACGCTTAAGTGCCGTCTCACCCAGGGCCAGACGTACTTTGGATTCGGAATCTGCCTGAGCTCTGGCAAGCACCGCTTCAGCCTCGAGTCCAGCAGACTGCCGCTGGGCTTCGGCACGCTTTACTTCCGCAAATGCCTCTACAGTTGCCTCGGTTTCCTGTTTGAAGCGGTCTTCCTCGATACGCTGCTTGGCAGCGATCAGCTTGGTCTGCGCCTCACGTTCAGCTTCAGCCAGGCGCTGCACGGTAGCAATTTTCTCCTGGGCTTCCTCACGGCCAGCCTGCGCTTCCAGATATCCCTTCTCGGCCTCAGCACGAAGTTTCTCGGCCTCAGCAATCTCGACCTGTTTGCGCCGCTCGGCAAGCTCAATAGCTTTTAGACGTTCAATATCGCCAGTTTCCAGATCTTTCTGGCGATCAATCAATTCGCGGTCACGCTCGATGCTGCGCCGCTTAACCGCTTCTTCCTGGGCGATACGCGCCTCTTCAACCTGGCGGCTTTGCTCAATCTGGTAGGTCTCAGCGTCGCGTAAACGGTCAGCCTGAACTTTAGCCACTTCAGCATGCTGAACCGCTTCGGCCTGCGCCTGATCACGCTCGAGCTCGAGGGTTTCCTTGCGCGTCTGCACATTTTTCATGGTGATTTCACGCAGCGCTTCCTGCTCGATGCGGTTGCGCTCCACCAGTGCGCTCTGTGTGATTTCGGTAATCTTACGCTTGCCCTGAGCATCAAAGATATTATTGTCTGAGAGCATCGCCTGATCCGTCTGGTCAAAGCGGCTGATGGTGACACTTTCCAAGGTGAGTCCGTTTTGCTCGAGGTCACTGGTCACCAGAGTCTGCACAGCACTGGCAAACTCATCGCGCTGCGCATGAATCTCGACTAAGTCCTTGGTCGCCGCCACACTACGCAAGGCGCTAACCAGCTTTTCAAAAACCAGATTACTAACACTGCCCGCAGTCACACTTTTTTCGCCCAGACTGCGCGCTGCATTAATCACATCACCGCTGTCCGGCAAAACCTTGATGTAAAACTCGGCCCGAACATCCACACGCAGATTGTCCTTGGTAATCAGTGCATCAGCACCCAGGCGCTCAACCTCCAGCTTCATCGTCTCGAGGCTGACTGGCACAAGCTGCTGAACAATCGGAATAAACAGCCCACCCTGGTCAATAAGCACACGGCGTCCACCCATACCCGTTATGACATAGGCTTCATTGGCAGAAGGCTTGACATAAAAGTTCTTAATGGCCCAAATCACCAGCGCCAGCAGCAAAAAGACCACTGCGGTAACAGCACTGATCAGGCTGTTGATGCCTGACCACACCGGCAAGAGCACACCGCCAAAAAGGCTTAGTGCAATGAGCACAATCCCAATGATTAAAAAAGCAAAGACCATTTAAGCTTCCTTTCTGCTTAGTGCGTAAGCTTCCACCAGAAACACCCGTTTTTCGCTGTCATATTCTACGATGAGAACATCGGTACCAGCAGGAATTTGACCTCTATGGCTGCGGCAATTCAGACGGTGAATCATGCCCGAACTGTCCCGCACATGCGCTGTACCCTTTTGCGCTGTTATAGGATAGATGGCGCGTCCGGTCTGACCTACCAGATCAACACGCCTAATGGCTGTACTTTTGGGACTCAAAAGTCTTCCCAGACCCCTGGCGATACCCTGCGCGGCAATTCCCGCAAGCAATCCGCTTGCCACCAGGGACACGGGTGCAAAAAACCATGGATTTGGCCACAGGCTACTTAAAGCGCTATTGAGCAATAAACCCATTAGTCCCGCCATAACCAGAAGAATAGGAAGCATAACCGACAGCGGCACGCCCTGACCCAGACCGAAAAACCCCAGAATCTTGCCCAATGCGGGTGTATCGGTATCCGCATCGACCATTTCAGCCTCCGCTGTAGTGGCAGAAAATGATGGCTCCAGATCTGCATCAACCTCCAGGTCAGCATCCGCCTCGCCAGCACCAATACCTGTAACGACAACAGCCAAACCAATGAGCAAACCCGAGAGCAGCGGTACAAGAAACATAAAGTTCCACCACTCGAGTAAGTTGCCCATTCTATAGCCTCCTAAATACCCGCGTACTTATGCAGCAACCAGTATTCCTAACGACGCTTTTAGCCACACTGAGTGTAGCGGTTTCAGGGTCTTTTAACAAGCCTGACAAGCTCAAGGCCATATTCAGCTGAGCTTAGCAGGGCAATGCAATACGGAGACCGGTAAAATGATTACAGATTTAAAAGGCAGTTCCTCGGCTCCTACCCGCCCTGCTCGGGATAAATCATTGGGATAAACCCAAGGATTTATCCGGAACCGGT
>CAZZPQ010000144.1:7243-8495 GCA_964655595.1 uncultured bacterium | reverse complement strand
TGGATAGAGCGTCTGACTACGGATCAGAAGGCCAGGGGTTCGAATCCTCTCGGGCGCACCAGAAAGCAAGTCCCGTCATTGACGGGACTTGCTTATGTTTTGTGGCTCAAAGAAAGCATTTCCACAATAAAACCAAGTATCTGTTATACCGAGCCCGATACATTGGTTAAATTTGAACTGAGTAGGGACTAGGCCTCCACAGTTTGCAAATAAGCACTGAGCAGCGCAACCGTAGCCGCTACGTCGTCGGTATGAACGCACTCTGTCACCGTATGGACGTAGCGCGTGGGAATTGACAGGGTGATGCTTCTGACGCCTGCCTGGCTGCGCTGTATCGCTCCGGCGTCTGTGCCTCCTAGCGGCAAAACCTCCATCTGGTAGGCGATACCTTTTGCCTTGGCGAGGCTGACAAAGTCCTGAAGCAGCCCTCTATCAGAAATCGAGCTCGAGTCCATGACCTTGATCGCGACACCCTTGCCCATTTCGGTCACGGCCTGGTCGGCCTCAGCTCCGGGCGTATCGACTGCCAGCGTGACATCCAAGGCAATGCCAATATCTGGCACAATGCCATAGCTGCTGGTCACCGCGCCCCGCAAGCCGACTTCCTCCTGGCTGGTAAAAACAGCATAGAGGTCACAGGGAAGCGTTTTGCCCTTGAGTAATTTTAAGGACTCGAGCACCGCAAAGACCGAAGCGCGGTCGTCCATGGCTTTGCCAGTAAACAATGTGCCCAGGCCCTGCGCTTCCTGCCTCAAGGTAACCGGGTCACCTATGGCCACGCGCTCTTTTACTTCATCGCAGGCCAGACCCGTATCGATAAAGAACTCCGCTATTGTGGGAATCTTGTTGCGCTCTTCTGGTTTGGAAATATGAATAGGCTTGCTGCCAGGATTAAGCAGTCCCAAAAGGTCGCCTGAGGCTGTATGCACGGTGACCTGCCGCGCAAAGAGATTACGGGTATCAAAACCACCGACATTCTGTACCCGTAAAAAGCCCTTATCGTCAATGTACTTGACATAAAAACCAATTTCATCCATATGGGCCGCCAGCATGACTTTTTTGCCTTTGCCCAGCTTGTGGGCAATAACATTGCCAAGTGCGTCCACACGAATATCATCAACCAGTCCCTCGAGTTCCTCGATGACCAGGTCTCTGACACGGTCTTCCCAACCCGGGATACCCGCTACTTCGGACAGCTGTTTTAAGAGATTCAAATTGAGTTTCATGGTGCTAGTGTACACCAGGCACAAGG
>CAZZPQ010000144.1:0-7143 GCA_964655595.1 uncultured bacterium | reverse complement strand
GCTAGTGTACTGCTCCGCACAGCCTGAGGATATGCGAAGGATCTTTGTATCTCAAGCAAAAAGCAGCTGCTTCGGCTTCAGCATGGCGAAGAGGTGCATGTCTTTCGGCTGTACTAGCGGCTATGGCTAAGCAGCCACTGGTACAGCCTGCGGTTGCGATAGGCCTTGTCCCAGGAGTTATGAGCTACGTTTTTGTACACGGTCAGTCTGGCCTTGCCCCCAGCTTTTTTGACAATGTTGACCATACGCTGTGACTCTTCAAGGGGAATAATATCGTCCTTATCTCCATGAAAGGCCCAGATGGGTGTGTCGCTTAGCTGCCGACCCAGAATCAGATTGCCGCCACCACAAACGGGGGCTAGTGCAGCAAAGGTTTTGGGATATAGCCCGCCCAGATACCAGGTGCCATAGCCGCCCATGCTGAGACCCGTCAGGTAAATACGACGGGTATCAACGGGATTGGTTTCTATCACCTTATCGAGCAGGGCTTTAAGCGCATCAAGCTCCAGGGTCCACCAGGAATTCTTGGGACACTGAGGTGCAACGACCCTAAAGGGAAAGTCCTGTCCCTGCGCGATCAGCTTGGGAATACCGTGGCTCTTGAGCAAATCCAGATCGTTGCCCCGCTCACCAGCGCCATGTAAGAACATGAGTAGCGGCAGCTTTTCCTGAGTTGAAGCACCTTGATAGAGCAAATAGGGCAGCGTTACCTGCCGGCTGAGGCGTGTTTTAAAGATGGCTTCTTGCATGAGCGTAGCTTAACCCCTGGCAGGCGGCTTCGGCAAAGACCTGTCGCGCTGTTACACCAGGCTGGGCTACGTTAGACTGGGGAATGCATCAGCACCTTGACACTCTCAAAGCTAAAATCCGTGAACTTAAAGCCAGCTATCAGGTACCCGGTGTTGCTGTGGGCATCGTGCAGAATGATGGTGAGACCATTGTTTGTGAAGGCGTCACCCACATCCATCACCCGCTGGAAATCACCGGCAATACCCTCTTTCAGATCGCCTCAAATACCAAGACAATGACCGGCGTACTGGTGATGCAACTGGTTGAGGCGGGTCAGCTCGAGCTTGATGTGCCTGTCAAAGCCTACCTGCCGGAGCTCGAGCTTGCTGATAGCAGTGTTGCCGAACAGGTGACCATGCGCCAGTTGCTGAATCACACGGGTGGCTGGGTGGGTGACTTGTTCATGGATACCGGTCGCGGTGATGATGCGCTCAGGCGCTACGTCAGCGAAGTCAGAACCATGCCCCAGATTACGGCTCTGGGAGAACTCTGGCACTACAACAATGCGGCCTTTGCCATTGCCGGACGGGTGATTGAGGTGGTAAGCGGACAGGTCTTTGAGACCGTCATGCATGAAAGGCTCTTTGCACCTTTAGGCATGGAGCACAGCAGCTTCTTCGCTGAGGAGGCCATTTTGCACCGTCACGCGGTAGGACATTTTCTGGACGCCGAGGAACGCCTGCAGGTTGCCAGACCCTGGGCTTTTAGCCGCGCTACCGGACCCGTGGGCGGAGTCTGTGCCAGTGTTCGTGACATGATGCGCTACGCCAGAATGCATCTGCAAGGTGGCAAGGACGTTCTTTCAGCTGAGTCCGTTACAGCGATGCAGCAGCCAACAGCCAAGGGACAACTAGAGGACAAGCTTGGTATTACCTGGTGGCTGCGTGAGTTGCTGGATGAAGCGGGCAATCCTGTGCCGATGATTCTGCATGGGGGTGGCGCTATAGGGCAGATGAGCGCGTTTTGGCTGATTCCGTCCTTGAGCGTTGCCTGCTGTATCTTGACCAATGCCGACGGAGGCAGCTTTTTGCACCGCGATTTAAGCGCCTTTATCCAACGCGAGTTGCTGAGTCTTAGCTCAGCAGAGCCGGTTATCCTTGCCAATGCTGAGCTCGAGTCCTTCACGGGCAGCTTTGTCGGCCACGCCTTTGGCACCAGAATCGAGCTCTATGTTGATCATGGTCAACTGATGCATAAGACCAGCCTGGGGGACGTCTCGAGCATCACCTCCACACCTTCAGCTGACCTGCCGCCAGCCAGGTGTGCCGTCTGCGAAAAACAGCGCGTACTGATCACCGAAGGCAAGGCCAAGGGCAGTCAGCTCGAGCTTTTAGCAGATAGCCAGGGACAACTAAACTGGCTGCGTACTGGTGGCAGGTTATACGCCAGAGAGCGTTGATCGCATGACCTTTAATCTGTAACCTGAACCCCGCGCCAGAAGGCCACCCGACCCCGAATGGTACTGGCGGCGTCCTTTGGCTCGAGGTAAGTCCAGGCAGCATCCGGATTTCTCTGACCGGCGACCTCGAGCGTGTAGTACGAGGCCGTACCTTTCCAGGGGCAGACGCTTGTGTGACTTGAAGTCTTGAAGTAGTCCATCCGCAGCGACTCTGGGGGAAAATAATGGTTGCCTTCCACCACAACCGTGTCATCACTCTCGGCGAGTACAGCGCCGTTCCAGATTGCTTTCATAGAAACCTCCCAGGCTATTGTCAGCTACCTTGGCAGCTCGTACCGTCAGCTAATGAACAGTGTGGCGGTTTGTCGCTTAATCTCTGATCCCGTCTCTTTTGTAAATTGTATTATATACTACTTTATATTTTATATTAGTATAGATATTATCATTAGGGTTCCTGATCTGCCATTCAGGAATACAACGTTTAACCCTGGAGATGAAAATGTCACAAACCTGGACAATAGATGCAAGTCATAGCAGTGTGGATTTTAAGGTGCGCCACATGGGATTATCCAGTGTGCGGGGTAGTTTCAGTGGTCTTGAGGGCACCGCTTTGATGAATGAGGGTGTTCTGAGCGCTATCGAACTCAGCTTCGATGCCGCCAGCATCGATACTCGAGACGAAAAGCGCGACGCTCACCTGCGCTCTGCTGATTTTTTTGACAGCGAAACCTATCCCAAAATCAGCTTCAAAAGCAATCTTATCGAAGCCAAGGGAGCGGGTGAGTACAACATTAAGGGCGATCTGACGATTCGGGATAGCAGCCAGCCTGTCACTTTCAATGCCACAATTGCTGAAAGCCTGACCGACCCCTGGGGTCTGACCCGGGCTGCTGCTAATGTGCAGGGCAAGCTCAACCGCAAGGACTGGGGCTTAACCTGGAATCAGGTACTCGAGGCTGGCGCACTGCTGGTCGGTGAAGAAGTCAGTTTTGACTTTGACGTGCAGGCAACCCAGGCATCCTGACAAGGCCAGTCACAGGCTCAGGCATCACTCGAGCGCGCCCACAAATTGATATTGCCATCCTGCGCGTAGCGATCGATCTCAGCCAGCTCATCCGCTGAAAAGGCGATGTTCTGGCTGGCTGCAACATTTTCCTCGATCTGTGCTACGCTGCTTGCCCCAATCAGGGCTGAAGTGACCCGTTCATCTTTGAGAACCCAGGCCAGGGCCATCTGCGCCAATGACTGATCGCGCCGCTTGGCAATGTCGTTGAGTGCCTGAATCCTGGCTAAGTTCTCTGGTGTCAGAAAGCGTTCTTTAGGAAAACTCGAGGCTTTCGTGGCTCTCGAGCCAGCGGGAATCCCCTGCAAGTATCTATCCGAGAGCAGACCCTGTGCCAAGGGTGAAAAAGCAATACAGCCCACGCCTTCTTCGGATAGGGCATCCAGCAAACCACCCTCGATCCAGCGATTGATCAGGGAATAGGACGGCTGGTGAATCAGCAGCGGAACACCCATACTGCGGAAGATCGCCGCCGCCTCTTTGCTCTTTTCAGCCGAGTACGAAGAAATGCCCACATAAAGAGCTTTACCCTGCTGCACTGCTGAGGCCAACGCTCCCATGGTTTCTTCCAGAGGTGTATCAGGGTCATAGCGGTGGGAATAAAAAATATCCACATAGTCAAGCCCCATACGCTTTAGGCTCTGATCCAGGCTGGCCAGCAGATATTTGCGCGAACCCCACTCGCCGTAAGGACCCGGCCACATATCGTAGCCAGCCTTGCTGGAAATGATGAGTTCATCTCGGTAGGGCAAAAAATCCTGCTTAAGGATTTTGCCAAAGTTCTCCTCGGCAGAACCAGGGGGCGGCCCATAATTATTGGCCAGATCAAAGTGAGTGATGCCCAGGTCAAAGGCGCGCCGCAACATCGCCCTGGCATTGTCCAAACTGCTGGTATCACTGAAATTATGCCACAGCCCCAAGGATATGGCCGGAAGTTTTAAGCCGCTTCTGCCCGTTCTGCGGTAAACCGCAGCGTTATAGCGATCTGCTGCTGCCTGATACATAGTGCCTCCATGCTTGTACAGCGCCACTCTACCACCAGAGGGCTGACAAGCGCGTTTGCAGGCAAACGCGTCAGGGATATGTCCGGGAAATGGAGGACTCCTCCAGACTAATTGTTGTCTTCGAGCAGCTCCTTCACACTGCCGCCGCCAGGCAAGACACCCGCTCTGGCATAGACGCTGAGCTTGTTACGGGAATCCGTAATGTCCAGGTTTCTAAGTGATAATTGCCCGATACGATCCAGTGGGCTAAAAGCTTCGTCCTCGACCCGTTCCATCGACAGGCGCTCCGGGTGATAGGTCAGGTTGGGACTCTCGGTATCCAGAATGCTGTAGTCATCACCACGGCGTAGCTCGAGTGTGACCGTACCACTAATCGCCTTGGCGACCCAGCTTTGCAGGCTGTCGCGGAGCATCAGGCTTTGCGGATCAAACCAGCGACCCTCATAAAGCAAGCGCCCCAGCTTGCGGCCCATGCTGCGGTAGTTGTCAATCGTGCCTTCATTGTGGATACCTGCCAACAGCCGCTCATAAGCCACATGCAAAAGGGCCATACCCGGGGCCTCGTAAATACCACGGCTCTTGGCTTCGATGATGCGGTTTTCAATCTGATCACACATCCCCAGGCCGTGCCGTCCGCCGATCCGGTTCGCCTCTTCAACCAGCGCCACCAGGTCCTCAAACGTCTTACCGTTGATAGCCGTGGGAAAACCCTCATGAAAGCCCACACTCACCGTTTCAGCCGCAATGTCCACTGCTGAGTCCCAGAACTTCACGCCCATAATGGGTTCGACGATGCTCATGCCTTGATTCAGGAACTCGAGGTCCTTGGCTTCGTGGGTGGCTCCCCAGATATTGGCGTCTGTTGAGTAGGCTTTTTCCTTGCTGGCACGGTACTCCAAACCATGAGCAGCCAGAAACTCGCTCATCTCTTTACGCCCGCCAAGCTCCCGCACAAAATCCTGATCCAGCCAGGGCTTATAAATGCGCAAATCGGCATTGACCATCAGGCCATAGCGGTAAAAGCGCTCGATGTCATTACCCTTGTAGGTAGAACCGTCTCCCCAGATATTGACGCCATCTTCCTGCATGGCCTGTACCAGCACAGTGCCGGTGACAGCCCGTCCCAGCGGCGTAGTATTGAAATAGCGCTTGCCCGCACTCTCGATATGAAAAGCGCCACAAGCCAGCGCTACCAGTCCTTCATGCACCAGCAGCTTGCGGCAGTCTACGGTACGTGCCAGCTGCGCACCATAGACCCTGGCACGCTCGGCAATCGCTTCATAGTCGCTTTCATCCGGCTGACCCAGATTGGCGGTGTAGGCATAGGGAATCGCGCCTTTTTGCTGCATCCAGGCAATGGCAGCTGAGGTGTCCAGACCTCCAGAGAAAGCCAGACCGAGTTTTTCACCAACTGGGAGAGATAGCAAAATCCTGTTCATCGTCCGTGATTATACCCAGCTACAGCCTTCCGCAACGTGTCTGTAGTTTTTTTGGCAGTTCCAGAGGTAGCGCATATTCGGCTGGATTCCCACAAATGAGCCTCCAAAAGAGTGGGGGTTTTCTTGGAAATACTGAGCCCGCTAACTTGGTTAAAGAATTGAAAAGTACTTCCCCGCTTCCTAACGCCCTGCTCGGGATAAATCCTTGGGATACACCCAATGATTTATCCGGAACTGGTATAACATCTTCCTAACACGGCAATTGATTACAATCAGATGTTATGATTTCAAGAAGTAGCCGTGTGATATTCTTTACACTCTGGTAGCAAAACGGCAGTAAAGAGGAGGCAATTAAGTGAACTCTAAAGCCATTGTGGTGACATCAGGCAAGGGGGGTGTCGGTAAAACCACTACCACTGCCAACGTAGGTGCAGCCCTGGCACAACTTGGGGAAAAAGTCGTTGTGATTGATACTGATGTAGGTCTGCGCAACCTGGATGTGGTCATGGGCCTCGAAGGACGCGTGGTATTTGACCTGATTGATGTGTTTGAGGGGCGCTGCAAGTTGCAGCAGGCGCTGATTCGTGACAAGCGGGTAGATTCGCTCTATCTGATCGCCGCTTCACAAACCAAAGACAAGAGTTCGCTCTCGGAAAGCCACATGAAAGAAACCGTTGCGGCTTTGCTCGAGGGCGGTTTTGATCGGGTGCTGATCGATTCACCAGCCGGGATTGAAACAGGTTTTCAAACAGCCGCGAGTGCTGCTGAGGGCGGTTTGGTGGTCGTGAATCCAGAAGTGTCCAGCGTGCGTGATGCTGACAGAATCATTGGTCTGCTGGAAGCCAAAGAGATTAGCGAAGTGCGCTTAATCATCAACCGCCTGCGCCCCGAAATGGTCAAACGCGGGGACATGCTCGAGGTCAATGACGTGCTGGAGATTCTGGGCGTAGGGCTGATTGGTATCGTACCCGAAGACGAAAAAGTGCTCATCTCTACCAATATTGGCAATCCAGCCAGCCTCGATGTAAACAGCAAGCTTGGTGCCGGTGAGGCCTTTCGCCACATCGCCAGACGCCTTCGCGGGGAGGATGTACCCTATATTCAGCTCGACCAGCCCAAAGGCATACTGGCAGGCTTGCGCCGTATGTTTGGGGGTAACTGATGTTCGGCTTTTTCAGGCGTGATAAAAGTAAGGACCAACTCAAACAGCGGCTCAAGCTGGTACTTTCCTACGACCGTGCTGGCCTTACCCCTGGCCGGATGGAAGACCTCAAGAAAGAACTCTTGCAGGTTATCAGCAAGTATTTTCCCGCTCAGGAAAATGAATATGACGTCAAACTCGAGCAGCAGGGTAATCGCATGGTTTTTGTGGCCAATCTGCCGGTGGATCAGAAGCAGAAGTAAACCGTATTCTGGAACAGCAGAGTTCTTTGATCAGTACAGGTAATC
>CAZZPQ010000143.1:0-8555 GCA_964655595.1 uncultured bacterium | reverse complement strand
ATAAAAAACTCCATGCATCAGTCGGACTTTGGACTAGGCCTGCGCAGCCACACCTCGAGATTTACGCTCACGCTTGGCTGCATCTGCTTTACTGGCAGCATTGGCCTCGAGCGCTGCCACACCCCCAACCAGCGCAATATCCAGCACCTGATCGAGATCTTCAGCAGCATGAAAACTAAGGCTTTTGCGCAGATGCTGCGGGATGTCATTTAAGTCGCCGGTATTTTTCTGGGGAAAGATGATGTGCTTGATGCCCGCACGCTTGGCACCGAGGACCTTTTCCTTTAAACCCCCAATCGGCAGCACCCGACCCCGCAGGGTAATTTCACCCGTCATAGCGACATCCTTGCGTACGGGAATAGCCGTTAAGGCGCTGATCAGCGAGGTTGCCAGCGCAATACCCGCGCTTGGGCCTTCCTTGGGGGTAGCGCCAGCTGGTACATGCATGTGAATCTCGTTGTTGTCGAGCACTTCCTGAGCGATGCCAAAGCGCCCGGCATTGGTCTTGGCATAGGTCAGTGCGGCTCGAGCAGATTCCTTCATGACATCGCCGAGTTGCCCGGTCAGCACCAGACCACCCTTGCCCTGAGTGACCGAAGTCTCCACAAAGAGAATGTCGCCACCCACTGGTGTGTAATACATACCCGTTGCCACACCGATCAGATTGTCTTCAGCCTCAGACTCAGGACTAAACTTCTCGCTGCCCAAAAATGGCTCGAGGCTTCGCTCGGTGAGTTTTACACGCTTGACGCTGCCTTCGGCAATGCGCCTGGCTGCCTTGCGGGCCAGCGTACCAATGGTGCGCTCAAGATTGCGCACCCCGGCCTCACGGGTGTAGGAACTGATGACTTTGCTGATAGCACCGTCACTAATGCTGATTTGCCGAGGCTTCAGACCGTTTTCGGTAATCTGGCGCGGCAACAGATAACGCTTGGCAATCTCCAGCTTTTCCTGCTCGATATAGCTGTTAAACTCGATGACTTCCATGCGGTCCATGAGGGCTTCGGGAATACCCTGAGGATAGTTGGCTGTCGCCACAAACAGCACTTCGCTAAGGTCAAAGGGCACACCCAGATAGTGATCGACAAAGCCGTTGTTCTGGGCTGGATCCAGCACTTCCAGAAGGGCGCTGGACGGATCTCCCTGATAGCTCGAGCCCAGTTTATCCACCTCATCCAGCAAAAATACCGGGTTCTTGGTACCTGCCTGACGGATGCCCTGAATGATGCGACCCGGCATACTGCCAATATAGGTACGGCGATGCCCACGGATGTCGCTCTCGTCCCGCGCCCCACCCAGGCTGATACGCACATATTCCCGCCCCAGCGCCTTGGCAACAGACTTGGCAATACTGGTTTTGCCGACCCCGGGTGGTCCGACAAAGAGCAGAATCGGCCCTTTGTTTACGTCTTCAGCATTGAGTTCCCCCTTGGCAGCACGATCGGACTTGAGCTTGCGCACTGCCAGGTACTCGAGTACGCGGTCTTTGGCTTTTTCCAGTCCATAGTGGTCTTCCTCGAGAATCTGGATAGCGCTGTCCATGTGCAGCTTGTCATCACTGCGGGTGTTCCAGGGCAACTCGGTGAGAGTGGTCAGGTAGGTGCGAATGACCGAGGCTTCGGCTGAGTCCGGATGCATGCGGCTAAGGCGGCTCAGTTCGCGCTCGGCTTCTTTCATGGCAGCTTCGGGCAAGTCAAGGGCGTCCAGCTTGGCACGGAACTCCTCGATTTCATCCTCTTCATCATCGGAACCGCTCAGTTCACGCTGCAAGGCCTTGATCTGCTCACGGATAAAGTACTCGCGCTGGTTGCGGTCAATCTCGTCCTTGACCTCACGCTGCAAGCGGCGCTGGGTTTCTGCCAGTTCCAGCTCGGTGTCAATCAGCACCAGCACCTTCTTGACACGCTCGGCCACCGTCGGCGCCTCAAGCACAGCCTGCTTATCCTCGTGACGAAAGTCCAGGTTGTAAGCGACATAATCTGCAAACTGCCCGGCGTCTTCCAGGTTCATAATGAACTGGGCGACTTCCGGCTGAACATTACGGCTATTCTCGAGCATGTCCGCAAACTTTTCTCTTAGTTCACGGAAGGCAGCCTCGAGCAAAACCTGTTCACCCACTGGTACTTCGATGGCTTCGACATCTGCCTCGATAACTTCACTATGGTTGTAGTACTGCTTGACACTGACGCGGGCAAAAGCCTGCACCAGCATCTGAATATTGCCATCGGGGTTCTTTTTCATGCGCAGGATATTACAGGCAGTACCCACCGTGTAAAGGTCCTTGACAGCAGGCTCCTGAATTTCACGATCCTTCTGACTGACAATGATAATCACACGGTCGCGGTCCAAGGCGGCATTGATGGCGCGAATTGATATAGGGCGGGTGGCGTCTACCGGCATCACCATGCTGGGGTACAACACCGAACCCCTTACAGGACAGACTGGAATGCGTTCCTTAAAGCTGGATTCCTGACTCATTACTCACCTCACAAAACAAACCCAAGGGCTGATAGAATTCTAGGTTAAAGCAGCGGACTGTAAAAATCTTAGTCTCCACGTATCAAGTTTATCGCAAGCACAGAACGCTGCTGAAAGCTGGCTTACACTATCACCCCCATCCTACCGCAATTGCTCAGACCCGCACGGTGAACAACCTAATACCGAGACTGAATGAATTCCCGCTTTGAAACTCATCCTTATACCGAGCTCGATAAATGGTTAAAGATTTGAAAAGCAATCCCCGCTTGCTAACGCTCTGCTCGGGATAAATCGTTGGGATAAACCCAACGATTTATCCGTAACTGGTATTAGGCACATTGGTTGCGAGTGGAACGAAGTAACCCCGCAGCTAATGGTTTACTGCTGCCGTTAAACCCGAGATTGCTTCAGCTTACGCTTCGCAATGACAAAAAGGTGCTACGGCACGATTTTTCGGAACTGGTATATACCTGCTTACCTCTCATCAGAGTCAGGAAATGCTGCTAGACTACAGCA
Organism: uncultured bacterium; assembly: GCA_964655595.1. Taxonomy (GTDB): domain Bacteria; phylum Deinococcota; class Deinococci; order Deinococcales; family Trueperaceae; genus CAZZPQ01. The sequence continues at coordinate 5,561 of CAZZPQ010000143.1, read as the reverse complement.
TGACACCCCTTAGAGTTGCCATCATCGGCAGTGCCCGCCGCTCAGACTATCTTTATGGCCCCTTGATCAAAGCCCTGCCGGACACCGAACTCGTCGGGGTGTGGGGTCGCAGTGAAACCTCTGCCAAAGCCCTGGGAGAGAGTCTGGGTGTTCCTCACTTCACCGATATACACCAGCTGATGCAAGACTGCGCACCAGAAATTGGCATTGTCTCTGTGGCGTACGGCGCCAATGGCGAGGTCGGCTTAATGGCGGTCGAAGCCGGCTTACACGTTTTACTGGAAACCCCTATTGCCCACCAGCTCAGCGAAGCTGATGCCATCATCCAGGCCGCTGCAGAGCGGCAACTCAAGATCGAGGTTGCCGAGCAATTTTACCGCCGCCCCCTGGAACAGATCAAGCTCAATCTCATCGCCAGTGGTCTGTTTGGCAGGGTGCACAGCTCCTTTAATGATTTTGCTGGGCACGGCTACCACGGTATCAGTGTGATGCGCAGTTATCTGGGTTTTGATGCTCAGGCACTAAAGGTTAGCGGGGCGGTACAGGACTATCCACTGACAGCCCACTACTCCAGACTTGCGAACACTCGAGGTGAGCGCCGTGAAACCCAGGAGCACGGCATCATTCATTTTGACGGTGGACAAATCGGCATCTTTCACTGGACCAGTGTCGGCTACGATTCACCTTTGCGCTGGTGGCGCTCGAGCCGCTTTCTGGCGGAAAACGGTATGGGTGTTACCACCGGACACTACCCGGACCTAAAGGAAGAACTCAGCCTGCTGGCCCCAGGCGGTGAAGGTGTGCGCTTCGTGACACTCGAGCGTCAGTTTGAACGCAATGATGGCGGCGCCCTCATGGCTATCATCGCCCATACAGGCGACGCGGAGCTGCCTATTGTCCGCTGGGATAATCCTTTCAGACCCCTCAAAAAAGGGCATGGTGTGCAGTGGCATGATGATGAGATTGCCGTGGCAAGCTGCATCATGAGTCTGGTGGACGCGGTGCGCAGTGGCAGCGAACCCAGCTACGGCGCGGCGCAGGCCAGGCTTGATCAGGAACTCATTCTGGCCATTCGCATGTCCGCTCGAGCGGGTGGCGAGCTTGTGCGGCTACCGCTTGATCCGGCAGCTCAGGAACTGTGAGCGCAGCAGCGAGAAAGTGAGTCATGCCGGAAACGCAGATTATTCATGACAGCCGCGCTGCCAAAATCCTGCTCGACCCTGACTGGTCACTGATTCTGAAGGTCTTTATGCTGCAAACGTGTAGCCTTCAGGAAGCGGCCGAAAAACTCAAAACCCCAGATCACAAGCTGTACTATCCGGTGCGGCGCATGCACAGTCTGGGACTGCTCGAGGTCGCGCACGAGTCAAAGCGCCAGGGCCGCGCCATCAAACACTACCGCAGCTCGGCAACTTCGTATCTGGTACCTTTTCGGCTTAGTCCTTTTGCCAGTCTGGAAGACTTTATCGCACAAGGTGAAATCGCCTGGTCACGCCAACTGCTCAAGGAACAGGCCAGAGCCTATCTTGAGCGTCATGACCTCAGGGATATCAGCCTGAATGTCTGGCTCGAGGATGGCCTACTGATGCATGAGCTTGTCCCGCAAAGCAGGGAACACCCTTCCTTGGGAACAGCTGGCAGCTTTTCCGATGTGTCCCATGTAATTGCCTTATGGGATACCAGATTTTATCTGAGTGAAGAAGATGTTCAGAATCTGGCAAGCGAGGTTTTACAAGTGCTGGAGCGCTATCAAACCAAGCAGTCTGGCAGCAGGCGGCTGCTGCGCTTTGCCATTGCCCCCTGGAAACCCTAGCTGCTTGCTACTTTAATCTAGCTGTAGCAATTCAAGTAGCCATGACCTAAACTGCCAGTCATGAAACCGACTGGTATGACTGGCTTTAGCATCGTCTGGTTTGGTCAGCTTATCTCACTACTGGGTGGTGGCATGACCAGCTTTGCCATCACCATCTGGGCCTGGCAGGAAACCGGGCAAGCCACCGCCCTGGCCCTGGTTGGCTTTTTTACCTTTGCGCCCACGGTGCTGCTGAGTCCCATCGCAGGTGCTCTGGTTGACCGGCTCAATCGCAAACTGGTGATGATGCTCTCCGATCTGGGCTCGAGCCTTGCCGCACTCGTCCTGCTGCTCCTTTATCTATCTGGTAACCTGCACCTCTGGCATCTCTACGTGCTCGGCGCCTGGGCCGGGGCGTTTAACGCCTTTCAGTTTCCTGCTTACTCTGCCGCCATAAGCAGCATGTTGCCCAAGAGCCAGTACGCCAGAGCCAACGGTATGCTGTCACTGGCAGAGTCCAGTGCCGGCATTGCAGCACCTGTACTGGCAGGAATTTTGCTTAGCTTTTTAGGCATCGCCTGGATTCTGGTAATTGACCTCATCACCTTCAGCATCGCCATTGTGACACTAGTGCTGGTACATATCCCGCAGCCAAGCATCTCTCAGGAAGGCTTGGCAAGTCGCGGAAATCTCTGGCAGGAATCCCTCTACGGCTTTCGCTATATCCTGGCCCGACGCCCCCTGCTCTACTTGCAGCTTATCTTTACAGGTATCAATTTCACCGCCACTTTTGGCATGATCATTCTCGCCCCCATGATTTTAGCCAAAACAGCTAATAGCGAAATCATTCTGGGCAGTGTCCAGTCTGCTCTGGGCGTTGGCGGTGTCGCGGGTGGACTGCTGATGAGTCTTTGGGGAGGTCCCCGGCGCCGTATTCACGGGGTACTAATAGGCATGATCGGCAATGGTCTTTTGGGGGCAGCATTGCTGGGGCTAGGGCAAACCGTAGCCATTTGGCTGGTGGCTGCTTTTTTTAGCAGTTTCTTCATTCCTATTCTAAATGGCGCAAATCAGGCTATCTGGCAAGCGAAGGTAGCACCCGATGTACAGGGTCGCGTTTTTGCGACTCGGCGGCTGATCGCCCAAATCACAGCGCCACTTGCCATGCTGGTGGCTGGTCCACTGGCTGACCGCGTCTTTGAGCCTCTGATGATGTCTGAGGCTGGGCTTGCAAGCATCTTTTCAGCTCTACTGGGCACAGGCGCAGGGGTTGGTATGGCACTGATGCTGCTTATCGCTGGTCTGGCGAGTGCTGTTATTGCCGTTTTGGCCTATCTGAGTCCAGCAGTGCGTAACGTTGAAAGTATTTTGCCTGATCACAAGGAAACTTAAAGCCAAGCGCAGGCCAAAAACTCGAGCCTGCTCTTGACCGAATAAAACCTAGTTTCTCGAGCGCAACAGGAGCGAACCTGGTGGATTGATCGGCACATCGAAGGTCGCACTGAGCTGCACGCTCTCCCCTGTATCCTCACGGCTAAGCACTGCCGTGAATGAACCCGCGTAGCGCTCACGGCTCAACTGGCTAACGCGCAAATCGGCCTGACCGGTGTAACTAATCTGATTGTTATTGATTGACAACCCCGCCACAAGCTGCCTGACACCCTGGTCATCTTCTGCGTCAATCAGGGTGACCACAAAAGGTGTTGCGCCACCCTCGTCATAAAAGAGGCTTAGCGCTATGAGTTCGCTGCCATCATCCGCCTTAGTGCGCAAGCCAGCGCCCAAAAACAGTTCATCACCAGCGGGCTCACCGCCCTGATAGCGAAAGGTTCCCACCACAGGTGCGTCCCCACTGATGGTCACTTCATAACGACCCGTGTAGAGCTCGAGGGCAAAGTCCTCCGTATACTCTACTTCAGCCCCGATACCAAAAGCGCGGTCGATAGCACTGGCAATCACCAGATCAAAGATATTGTTGACGATGCGGTCCACCGTGCGCCGCACCAGTGTGCTGATAGCACTATCCACCGCACGCTCGACTGCGCGGCTAGCAGCGCGGCTGGCTACATCACCAATAGCAGGTGTGCAGGCGCTGAGACTTATTGCTACTATGCCAACAAGAAACCAGTTTTTCATTTTGAACCTCCATAGTCTTTCGTCAATCATCATACTCTCAGAGCGTTAATTTAGCGTCAATCCTATGCTGGCAAGCGTGATGACTTGCGTGCAGCAGAGCCTTTGACGGTTTTTTAACGCTGCTGTTACATACTGGGGGCGTAAGATTCCCTCATGGAGGTGTCAATCAATATATGAGAAAACTCTGTATAGCCCTACTACTCAGCGTCTTGCCTCTGGCAAGCGCTCAGACCTATGTACAACTGATTCTGGATGCCAGTGGCAGCATGTGGAACAAGCTCTCTGATGGTCGTTACCGCATTGTCGCTGCCAAAGACGTGCTGACTCAGTTCATCAGTGGTCTACCCGAGGGTGATTTAAACGTGGGTCTGCGGATTTATGGTTCACAGATTGCCGCACTGGAAGCAGGTTCCTGTGAAGATACCAGGCTCTTTGTACCCATGCAGGGCGTCAACAAAGCCCAGCTGAGCCAAACGGTTCAAGAAGCGCAGGCTATCGGCTCAACACCCATTGCCATATCGCTTTTAGCTGCTGCCGATGACTTTCCAGCAACCGCCACCAAACGTCTAATCATCCTTGTGACTGACGGCGAAGAGTCCTGTGGTGGTGACTTGCAGGCAGTTGCCGAAGACTTGCGCAGCCGCGGTTTTGACATTGATATTCGCATTATCGGTTTTGACTTGGATGACCGCGCCATTAGGAGTTTTGAAGGTGTAGGCACTTTTGAAAATGCTGAGAGTGCCGAAGCGCTGGCAAAAGCCCTCGAGACCGCCGTGGAAGATGTAGTGAGCCCCGCGCCAGTGGAGACTGACTGTGATGTCAGTGCCACGCTGGACTTTCCCGCCACCATCGAGGCAGCCTTCCCACTGACCATTGCCTTTAGTGGCCCCGAAGGCACCCTCAGCATTCACCCCGCTGGCGGTGATAGTTTTAGCAGTTTAAGCAGCGCTTACAGCGGTTGGCGCAATCCGGCTGAACTGACCGCTCCGGGTGAAGAAGGGCTCTATGAAGTGCGCTACACTGCCTCAGCTGGCTCCTGTGTGGTGGCTACAGGCGACCTGCTCGTCACCAAAACAACCGCCAGCATTGATCCACCTGCCGAGGTTGAAGCAGGCTACACCTTTGAAGTACCCTTTAGTGGCCCCGAAGGCTATGTGGGTATTCACCAGTTAGAAGCGAGCAGTCAAAGCGAAAACGAGAGTCGCCACTTCACAGGTTGGGGCAATCCCGCCAATTTGCGTGCGCCAAGCACGGCAGGTGATTACGAAATCCGCTATTACGACCGCAGTGGTGTCCTACTGGTTCGTCAGCCAATTAGCGTACTTGCAAGTCAGGCTGGTATCACAGTACCGACTGAAGTTGAAAGCAGTCGCGAGTTTTTGATCCCATTTAATGGTCCTGAAGGTTATGTCGGCATTTACAGTGTAGAAGCCACCAGCATCAACGATACTATCAGCCGTCACTTCACGGGTTGGGGTAATCCTGCCAAGCTGCTTGCACCCACAGAAATCGGCAATTACGAGATTCGCTATTACGATCAGAACAATGCAATCATCGCTCGAGCAGCCATCACCGTGATTCAAGGTGTCACCGGAATGACACCTCCCAGTGAAGTCGAGAGCAGCCGTGAGTT
>CAZZPQ010000142.1:0-8622 GCA_964655595.1 uncultured bacterium | reverse complement strand
GTAAGGTTCCTGGGCAGAGTCGGTAACCTGAAGCTGCTCTTCTTACTCAAGTCCTCGAGCCGCTGACTCACCCCGCCCCAGTCTGCTTCACCACTGACCTGCGTAGCGACCAGACCCGCCACTCGAACGCCCAGACGCTTGAGCAGATCGAGCGCTTCTTGCAATTGCCGCGCAGTAGTCTGATGATGACTCAGCACCATCGTGGTATCGGTACAAAAGGGTGCCATCGACAATGCATCAGCCACATCCAGAATCGGGGGTGAATCAATCACAATGACATCATAGCCCTTGCGCCACTGATCGAGGCAATCCCGAAAACCACCACTCAAGAGTTCCGCAGCGTTCTCAGCCGCCTGAAAACTGGGAATAACAAACATGCTGTGCTCCTTGCCCACCGGAAGGCGCACCACCCCCTTGGTATCGGCTGGATTTTTCAGCCATACCTCGAGTGCGGTATGCCCCAGGCGCGAAGCTAGCATCTTGTACTCCTTGGCAATGGCCGGATGACGCAGATCGGCATCGACCAGGAGCGTATTGTAATTATTTCTGGCAAAGCTCTCTGCTAGGCTAATCGCCACACTGGTTTTACCTTCGCCACGCTGGGTGCTGGTAACCAGAATGACCTTCGGATGCGTTTCACTGCTGGTAAACAACAGATTGGTACGCAAATAATTGGTCATCTCAGCAGACAAGCGCTTAACATCAGACGTTACTTTAGGAAAGCTTGCCAAGAGGGGTAAGCCACTGGCTTTGGCCAGACTTGACACGTCACCCGGGCTCAGGCTGTCACGTAGGTGCATGAGACCATAGGCCAGCAGCAGCGTGAGAACCGAGGCAATGACCGCATTAAAAAAGGGGCGTGGCGCGACTGGACGATCTGGCAACAAGGACGGCTCGAGCAGTGACAAGAGTCCGGTCGCCGAGCTGGATATGGCTCTCGCCAGGGTCAACTGATCAAGCAAGGTGGTTCGCTGATTGATGCGACCGAGCAGTTGATCCTGCGAACTGCCCTGTGCCTGAAGAGCAGCGATCTGCTCATCCTGCAGGACAATTTGCTGCTCGAGTGTGATGATGACCCGCTGCAGGCTCTCAGCTGCCCGCCGCCGGTCCCAGTTGACCAGCGCATCGGCCATCACATCTGCCATTTGTTTGGCGAACTCGGGCGAACTGTGCCGCACAGTGATGTCCAGAATACTCGAGTCACTACCCGTTTCAGTATTGATATTGATGCTGCGGCGAAAGGCGTCGATATCGCTGCTTCTTGCTGTACTTAAGCCTAGTCGGGTCATAGCTTCCAGAAGCACCGGACTGCTCAAGGCCGCCTTGCGGTAAGCACTGACATCCAGTGTGGGAACCGTAGCAGTGATAATGCCAAAAGAGCGCAGGTCAGGATTATTACGTGCAGCCAGCACTGTTGCTCTGGCTTCATACTGAGCAGTCAGACCACGGCTGACCAACAAAACCAGTGCCCCAATAATGGCTGCGGCAATCAGTGCAATAGGTAAACCCTTGAGAATAAAACGTAAAATATCGCCAAAGGGAATGGCAAAGCTGTTAGACTGCTCCATAACACACTCCTGGATGCGGGCAAGCTAGCATAAGATTCCTGAAAGAGAGTTGCTCCATCATTTGTACTGTAGCTTAAGTAAGCTGGCTCAGTTGTGATGAAGCTAATCATTATCTACAATCTGCCGCTATTTGGGGAAAACCTCACAGCTTAAACTCTCGGAACCTTTTCAGCTACCGTCAGTCAGTTTTTTGTGATACCTGACTCCGTAAACTTAGGCACATGACAGTCTGGCTCTATGCACTCGTCATCTTTTCGTGGCTTTCCTATATAATAGGCTTCACGCCACTATACACACAGCTGGGTCAAAATGCTGCCTTTCTGGCCATCATTCCGGTGGTGCTGACCGCCTGGTTAGGTAAGCGAACAGGCGGCATCATCGCTGCGCTGGCTGCCAGCCTGGTCACTGTGGGACTGCTCTATTATCAACTGAATGAATCCATAGCGCTGGTGCTCGCCAAACCAGAACAGCGCGGGCTTGAACTCCTGCTTTACGTGCTGGCTGGTTTCATGAGTGGCTATCTCAGCCTTTTACATCACCAGCTTAGAGCCTACAAGCACCTCTCCTCTGAAGCGCAGTATGACTCCCTGACCGGCCTTTTGAACCGTGCCACCTTTGAGGCACGCCTGAATCATCTCATTGCCATCAGCCGTGATCAAGAGCAGGCCCTAGGCGTGCTCTTTGTCGACCTGGACAAATTCAAGTATGTCAATGACACCTTTGGTCATGATGTCGGCGATGAACTTCTCAGACAAGTCGCTCGAGTGCTCAAGGCCAATGTTCGTCAGGGTGATATTGTTGCGCGGCTCGGCGGCGATGAGTTCATGCTGGTACTCACCGCCCTGAAAAGCTCCAGGGCAGTTGAGCCCATAGCCGCCAAAATCCTAAAGGCACTCAATAGCCCCTTTAAGATTCTGGGACGCGACGTACAAATCGGCGGCAGCATTGGTATCAGCTTTTATCCAGACGATGGTACAGTTGCCTCAGCCCTGATTAAGGCAGCCGATACCGCTATGTACGCTGTTAAACACAGTGGCAAAAACAACTATCAGCTTAAGACTGAAGAAACCCGCAACGAGCAGCAAAATCGCCAGCAGTTTGAAAAGCAGTTACAACTCAGTTTTGATCAGCAGCAGTTTGAGCTTTTTTATCAACCACAGCTTGACCTGAGTAGTAACAAACTCAGGGCTTTAGAAGTACTCTTACGCTGGCGTCATCCCGAGAAGGGCTTATTGCCTGCCTCGGTCTTTTTGGCAACCGCCGAAGGTGCAGGACTGTTGCAACCCTTGGGCAACTGGGCCATGCGAGAAGCCTGCCATCAACTTCAGTCCTGGTGCAAAAACGGCTACGCTCCAGCAAGAATCGCCGTGAATATCTCAGCGGCACAATTTCAGCATCCTGAGTTTGTAACAGCCGTGACCAGTGCTTTAAGTGACTATGACCTGCAAGGCAAGTGGCTCGAGCTCGAGATCCCCGAAAGCGTCTTGCTCGCCGACCCGAAACTGACCGTGCAACTGCTCAGCACCTTAACTGCTTTGGATGTAAAACTGACCCTGGATAATTTTGGACGCCAGCTAAGCTCTCTACCCATGCTGACCGAATGGCCCCTTAGCGCACTCAAAATCGATAAAAGCTATACCAAGCAGCTGCGCTTTGAGCCACCTGTTGTTCCTAAAAAACAGCTCGTGGTGGAAAGCATTGTGCAGTTGGCCACAAAGCTGGAGCGGCAAGTCATACTGGAAGGTATCGAAACCAGGGAACAGCACGCGGCTGCCGTTGCTCTGGGTATCCACGCTGCGCAGGGTTACTACTACGCCAAACCCGTAGCGGCCAAGGATGTGACGCGCTTTTTGAAACGCCCCACGGCCGACGACGCCTCAAAGCTTGCCAAAACAGCCTGATACCAAAGTGCCCATCTATTTGGGACTGGGCTAGCTGACTCAAAAACGGGGGTAGTATCATCCTGATTGCTGCCACGTCAGCACCGCTTCGCTGCTGCCTTTTGCCTTGCAATATCTCGTTATTATCAAAAGGATAGGGCAGGTGACTTTGATCCACTACCAGAAAACGTTTAGTATTTGAATAAAAAACGTGCATCCATTTCACTACAAAACCCAAATATAGCCTTGGCAACTCGCTTTTTACTCAAAGTGCGGCCACTGCGCCTGGCTAAAGGCGTGAAGCTTCATTTTTTAGTCAACATTCTGCAAGATTAGTCATAAGACAGGTTAAAGAACTTATTAAACTCGAGCCCTTATTTGAGCATCTTGATAACATTGCGTCAGCTTTGACTTTTGCTAGACTAGCAGGGTAAGTTAAGCAGAGTGGTATGCACTCGAGCCTGAAAGGAGTTTACCTGGTTCAAACGTCTTTAAAGGTTACAATCATGGTTACGACACTGTAAACAACCCTTGAAGGAGGATTCATGAAACAAATCATACTTAGCCTGTTCGCCACTTTATTCCTGTTTGCAACCGTTATAGCTCAATCCGACCCCGATACACTGGTGATTCAAACCTTTGGACCCATTGATTCACTCGATCCCGGACACGCCTACGACACGGCTTCAGGCGCAGTCAACTCAAATATCTTCGAGCGACTGGTCACTTACGTTGGCCCAGACATTACGCAGTTTGCACCCATGCTGGCAACTGACTGGAGCATCTCAGAAGATAACCTGACCTATACCTACAACCTGCGCGAGGGCGTGGTGTTCCACAGCGGCAATCCCTTTAGCTGCAAGGATGTCGAATACTCCATCAAGCGTGGTCTGGTCACCAACCATCCATCCTCGGGCTTCTGGTTCTTGGCCCCGGTGCTGATTGGCTACGAAGAACACGCCGACGCCACCTTTGGCGAAGATGGCAGTGATGAAGACTACGCTGACTACTGGTCACGCATCGAAAATGCTGTCACCTGTGTGGATGACTACACCGTACAGTTCAATCTCTACGAAGTCAATCCGGCTTTCTTTGTCATGCTGATGTCTGACGTTACCAACATCATCGACATGCAGCACGCCGTCGATAATGGTCTCTGGGACGGCACGGGAGCCACCTGGCGCGACTGGGTTGGCGTTGATTACCGTGAATATCCGCTCCATACCAACCCCAGTGGCACCGGTGCCTACCGTGTACTCAGCTGGGACGGTACTACCGTCATAGCCGAACGCTTTGACGACTACTGGGGAGAAGCGCCAGCCATCAAGACGGTCGTCAGCGCTACTGTTGCTGAACAGTCTACCCGCATTTTGGCACTACAACAGGGTGACGCAGATATCATTACTATCGCTGATCGCGCCTCGTTAGCTCAGCTCCGTGGCGACCCCAATGTGATTATTCACGAAGAAGATGACTGGGTATCTACCTCAGTAGGTGTTGTTTTCTTCAACCATGCTATCACTATGGACGGCAATCCCGATGTCGGCACCGGCGCGTTGGGCAGTGGCATTCCTGCAAACTTCTTTGCCGATGTTGATCTGCGCAAGTGCTTTGCCTACTCCTTTGATCAGCAAGCCTTTATCGACCAGGTCCAGCAAGGCGCAGGCCAGCGCCTGACCATGGTACTGCCACCCTCATTTGCTGGTTACAACGAAGATGTCACCACCTATGACCTGGATCCCGAAAAAGCAGAAGAGCACTGCCGCGCAGCTCATGGCGGCGCTGTCTGGGAAAATGGCTTCGAGTTCACCGCCACCTATAACGCGGGCAACACTACCCGCCAGGCTGCCCTGGAAATCATCAAGGACAATATCGAAGCGCTCAATGCCAACTTCCGCATGAACATCCGCTCGCTGGCCTGGCCCGAGTTCTTAAACCACACCGATCGTGGCTTCGGCACCGTCTTTGCGCTAGGTTGGGCACCAAGCTACGCTGACGCCGACTACATGGCCCGTCCTTTCTATCATGAGACTGGCTTCTATGCAGGTCGCACCAACTTCGGCGACCCTGAACTCAGTCGTCTGATTGACGCCGCCAGCGCCACCACCGATGAAGAAGAGCGCGCCGAATACTACCGTCAGGTTGGTGCGCTAGGCGCGGAACTCGTGCCCTTCTTTGCCTATCCTTCACCCAAAGTCTTCATCGTTTCACGGGCCAACGTTGAAGGCATTTACTTCAACCCCATGTACGCTGCCCCCACACACACACTATGGAAAGATCTCAGTAAGAACTAGCTACTCAACTCCTGGTGGACTACGCAGGTAGTCCACCACTTTTTTAATTTTCACAGCAAGCGAATCTCGACCCGAGTCTTTTTTGTGAGGAGTATAAGCTAGGTGTTTTCCTTTATTATCCGACGCCTGTTATTCTTGCCCATTGTTCTATTTGGCGTAACCGTATTTATCGTTTTACTGTTGCAGCTTCTGACACCCCAACAGCGAGCTGCCTCTTTTGTTACCTCAGAGGCGCAACTGCGCAATCTTGACGCCATCATCCAACAATACCGGCTGGACGCCGGCGTTCACATTCAGTATTTCAATTGGCTATCGCAAGTAGCGCAGGGCAACCTGGGTTACTCACGCGCTTCACGTGAACCGGTACTTGAAACCTTGCGCAAACGCTTTCCGGCAACGCTCGAGCTGGCCCTGCTGGCTTTTTTTCCGGTGATTGGTGTGGGCATTTGGCTGGGCAGCGCGGCCGCCTTTAACCGTGATAAACCCATCGATCAGATCACTCGGGTGATGGCGGTACTGGGCTGGTCCATTCCCACCTTTGTTTTGGGTATCTGGCTACTGGTCATTTTTTATGGCGCTTTAGGCGAGTTCTTTCGCAACTTTTTGGGAGGCTTTTTTCGCTTTGAACCTGGTCGCCTGTCAACACGCTACACCGTCGAGATTGCTGGTGGGGGCTTTAGCCAGTACACTCGTATGATGACGGTAGACGCCCTGCTCAATGGGCGACTGGATATCTTCTGGGACGCGCTCAGGCATCTGATTCTGCCAGTCATTACCCTGGCTACGGTCTCGAGTGCCCTGATTATGCGCGTCATGCGTGGCTCCCTGCTGGAAACCCTGTCACAGGATTATGTGCGTACTGCTCGGGCCAAAGGTCTGGATGAACGTGTGGTCAAGATCAAGCACGCCAGACGCAATGCGCTTATACCGGTGCTGACTTTGGCTGGTTTCACCTTTATCGGGCTCTTAAATGGTGTGGTCATCACCGAAACCATCTTTAACTACCCCGGTCTGGGACAGTGGGGCGCTCAGGCCGCAGTGGCGCTTGATTATGCTGGCATCATGGGCTTTACCCTGATAACGGCGCTGATTGTGGTGGTGGGCAACCTGCTGGTTGACCTGCTGTATTCTGTTGTTGACCCAAGGATTCGGTACGACTGATGGGCAGCCCTCTTCAGGCAATGGAACCTATGAATGCAGCTAAAGGTTCTGGTTGGTGGAACAGCAAGGTCTTCAAGCGTTTCCGGCGCAACCCACTGGCCATAATCGGTGCCTTACTGGTCTTCGTGTTTATTCTGATTGCCATCTTTGCACCGCAAATCAGCAACATCGGCAGCAACCGCAACTGTATGCGCGACCTGAGTGTCAATGCCAATACCGTAGGACAGGTTCGCAACCCCTTAAGTCCAGTCTTTTGGCGTGCAATTGTCAATCCACCTCAGACCTGCTACAACATCCCTCGTCAGAGCTTCTCTCCTATTCCTACACCTGCTTCGGAAACAGCCCTTCTGGGCACGACCAGCGGAGGCTACGATATTTTTTACGGGCTTGTCTGGGGTACCCGAACCGCTTTTCGTATCGGTATTATTGTAGTGACCATCAGCTTTATCGTCGGTAGTATCCTGGGCAGTCTGGCGGGTTTTTTTGGAGGCTGGATCGATAATGTCATTATGCGCTTTACCGACATTGTCATTGCTTTTCCCGGTCTGGTACTGGCAATGGTCATTGTCTCTATCCTGGGAGTATCCTTAACCAACGTCATTATCGCTATTTCGCTGGTTGCCTGGCCGAATTATGCCCGTATTGTGCGTGGCGACATTCTCAAAATAAGAGAGCAGGAGTTTGTCGATGGTGCCAGAGCGCTGGGCGCTGGCAACCTGCGGCTGATTGGCAAGCACATTTTCCCCAATGTCATGGGGCCGATTATCATCGTCGCCAGCTTAGACATTGGCTCTACGGTGCTGACAGCTGCCGCGCTGAGTTTTCTGGGTCTCGGTGCGCCGCTTGGTTATGCCGACTGGGGCCAGATGATCAACTTTGCCCGTGACTGGATTCTGGGGCCTCCCGGTCAGCCACTGGCCTACTGGTACACCTCGTTCTGGCCTGGTATCACTATTGTGCTGTTTGTGCTGGGCTGGAATCTGATGGGCGACGCTGTGCGCGACGCTTTTGATCCGCGCTCAGGCTAACGCAGCCGCAAAGTGGTAGCCGTGTCTGGAGTCAGCAGGTCATCCGGCAGGATACCCCGCAACTTCAGCACATAGGCCGTGATATCCAGATACTCCTCGCTGCTGTGCCGTGCTGGTTCGTAGCGTGGCATGGTGGCCTGGATATAACTATACAAACTCAGGGCATTGGGGAAAGCCGTAAGACTCTCAGCACCCACCAGCGCAGGCGCTTCCCCTAGTGAAAAGGCGTTATGTGGCGTCATCTGCTCGAGCGTCATCTGTCTTGGGTTACTTGGTTTATGGCACCATTCGCAGCCTTGATGATCGTCTGGAAAGGCCCGCCGCGCTTCGCCAAAGCCACGACCACCCTCACCATGACACACCGCGCAGCTCCAGGCATAAAGCTCGGCACCACGCTCTAACTGGGCAAAAATCTGCTCCTGACTCTCAGCCTGTACACTTCGCATAGCAAGCGCCAGTAGTACTAGCAATAACAGACAACCAAGCGCAAACCGCAGCATGGTAGCAGACATAGAAACAAGCACGGCTGATTATCGCATAGACAGCCAGACACCATTACCCCCAGGAAACACAATCCCCATATCTAGGCCCAGTATCCTTCGGAACTCATGTTGCACTTTATACCGAGCCCGCTAAATTGGTTAAAGATATGAAAAGCAATCCCTGCTTCCTGCTCGGCATAAATCCTTGG
>CAZZPQ010000141.1:0-8797 GCA_964655595.1 uncultured bacterium | reverse complement strand
GTAGTTTTAGTTTAGCGCATCTCCCCTGCGAAAGTCTCCTATTCAGCTATCCCTCTGACCCACTCAATAAATTACCCCGAGGCAGAGCCTCGGAGTATTGAGGGGAATCTCGCAAACTTTGCTAAAGGCTCATTTGCATTGATGCGTAATTGTTGCGAGGCAGAGCCTCGGGGAATGCGACCCATAGAGATTCAAGATCATACCGAGCCCGATAAATTGCTTAAAGATTTGAAAAGCTTTTCCCAACTTCCTAACGCTCTACTTGGGATAACTCATTGGGATAAACCCAACGATTTATCCGGAACTGGTATAACATGCACTATGGTTTATCAGTTTCATAAAACAAAGCTGGCTGTAAAAGCAACAAGCCGGGAGATGTGATGGCCGCACAAAGCTCTCTGTTTGACAAACCCAAGACCAGCAGCCGCCAAGGCAGCAATGGGCATAAAATTGTCATTATCGACGGCCATGCGCTGGCCTTCCGCAGTTACTATGCTATCCGCGAACTGAGTAACAGCCAAGGGCAAAGCACCAACGCCGTTTTTGGTTTTATTCGCTCGCTGCTGCGGATTCTGGCAGAAGAAGGTGAGCATGACGCGACCGTCGTCACCTTTGACGCAGCCGCCAAAACCTTTCGCCACGAGCAGTATAAAGATTACAAGGCAGGTCGCGCCCCCATGCCTGAAGACCTGCCCTGGCAAATCGATGAGATTAAAGAGCTGGTCAGGCTCTTGGGCTTGTACCAGCTCGAGGTTGCTGGTCTGGAGGCCGATGATCTCATTGGCACCATAGCCAAAGGCTGTGAAGCCCTGGGCTATCACGTCGAAATCGTCACCAGCGACCGCGACGCCTATCAGCTAATCAGTGACCGCGTCTGTGTGCGGGGGCTTGACAAGACTGAGCGCCTTGGACCGCAGGAGGTCTTTGATAAATACGGAGTCACGGTTGAGCAGTGGACAGATTACCGCGCCCTCACCGGAGACTCGAGCGACAACATTCCCGGTGCCAGGGGTATCGGCCCCAAGTCGGCCCAGAAGCTTCTCGCCAGTTATGGCAGTCTCGATACCATCCTGGCTGAGCTGGATAGTGTTGAACCTGCGGCCTACGCCCAGAAGATTCGTGACAGCCTGGACGACGTGAAATTCTCGCGTGAACTCTCGCGCATTGTTACCGACGCTGACATCGCTATCGATCCGGGCAACTGGGCCAAACGTGCCATGGACAGCGAGGCGCTTAAGGCCAAATTGCAAGCGCTCGAGTTCAGCTCTATAGCCCGAGAACTTGGTCTTGGCAATCGTCCCGTGCAGCAGTATGAACTGCGTGACTGGGCCGAGCGACCCGAAGCCGTCTGTGTGGCTTATCAAATCTCTGACAGCAACCCGCTGCTGGCCAATCTCAGCTCCCTGGCTGTGACGGACGGCGTAGCGGTGGCAGTCGCCACGCCTCAGCAGGGACTTGATTACCTCCGCGAGCAGGACAGTATCGCCGCCTGCGACGCCAAAACCCTGGCGGTCTTTGCCCACAAACAAGGCATAAAAGTCGTCCCAGGCAATGATCCCCTGCTCATGGCCTACGTACTCGATCCTGGTGCCAGCAGCCCCGAAGTGGTCGCCCGCCGCTACGGCGATGGTGACTGGACGGATGATATTGCCCAGCGCGCTACCCTGACAGCGCAGCTTCTGACAGAACTTCCCCAGCGGTTTGCCTCAAAGCAAAAGCAACTTTACGAAGACCTGGAAAAACCCCTGCAGGCTGTGCTTATGGATATGGAACTGGCAGGTGTGCAGCTTGATACTCAACTTCTTAAGGCGCAGTCCGAGATGCTGGGTCAACAATTGGCAGAGCTGGAAAGCAAAGTGCGCGACATTGCCGAAAACCCAATCTTAAACCTCAACTCCCGCGATCAGCTGGCCGAGTTGCTCTTTGACAAACTGAGGCTTCAAACGGGTAAAAAGACCACCACTGGTAAACGCTCCACCGCAGTCAGCACCTTGGAACCCCTGCGTGAGGCACATCCGGTGGTGGCCATGATCCTGGACTACCGTGAGCTAAGCAAACTTAAAAGCACCTATCTGGACCCCCTGCCCAGACTGGTTCACCCGGAAACCGGGCGACTGCATACGACGTTTAACCAAACCACCGTCGCTACGGGCAGGCTCTCGAGCACCAATCCAAATCTGCAAAATATCCCCATACGCACGCCCATCGGGCGTGAAATTCGGCGTGCTTTTATTGCAGCCGAAGGCAAATGCCTGCTGGTAGCAGACTACTCGCAGATCGAACTGAGGGTGCTGGCGCACGTGGCCGAGGAACCCGCACTCATCGACGCCTTTAATGCTGGCGAAGATATTCATGCCCGCACCGCTGCAGAGGTCTTCAAGGTGGAGCTAAAAGCGGTGACCGCTGATATGCGCCGCGTGGCTAAAATCATTAATTTTGGCGTGCTATACGGCATGGGAGCGCACCGCCTGACCAATGAGCTGGGCATTTCCTATACTGAAGCAGAGAGCTTTATCGACAATTATTTTGCGGGCTATCCCAAAGTGCGCGAGTATATCGACAACACTTTGGCATCCTGCCGCAAACTGGGCTATGTGGAAACCTTGCTGGGACGCAGACGTCTGATTCCCGACATTGGCAGCAGTAACCGCACCGCCAGAGAGTATGCCGAGCGTACCGCCTACAACATGCCGATTCAGGGAAGCGCCGCAGACATTATGAAACTGGCCATGATTCGACTCGCAGCCAAACTCGAGCCCTTTGACGCCAAACTGCTTTTACAGGTGCATGACGAACTGATCATCGAAGGCAGGCTGCAAGATAGCACCGAGCTGAGTACACTCATTCAGGACAGTATGCAGCAGGCTTATGCGCTGCGCGTACCCCTGATTGCCGAGGTGGGCGTGGGGGACAATTGGTTATCAGCAAAGTAGGCTGGCTATATGTTAGGCTAGAATCCCGTAAACAGCTGGCTTGGTGCTTGAATGAAACCACTGCCAGAAAGGGTGTGCCGTGAAAAAGTATATCTTCGTTACGGGTGGGGTAGTGAGCAGCCTGGGCAAGGGAATTGCGACCTCATCCATCGGGGCACTGCTGCGTGCCAGAGGCTACCGCATAACCGCCGTTAAAATCGACCCCTATATCAATGTGGACGCTGGTACCATGCGCCCTTACGAGCACGGGGAAGTCTTCGTCACTCAAGATGGGGCAGAAACCGACCTGGATATCGGGACCTACGAACGGTTTTTAGACACCGACTTAAGCCGCGCAAATAACATTACTACCGGACAGGTGTACTTGTCTGTCATCGAAAAGGAACGCCGCGGAGAGTACCTCTCGCAAACGGTCCAGGTCATTCCCCACGTCACTGACGAGATCAAGCAGCGCATCTATCAGGCTGCTGAGGCGAGTCATGCCGAGCTGACGCTGGTTGAAGTGGGTGGCACGGTCGGAGATATTGAGTCCTTGCCCTTTCTGGAGGCTATCCGCCAGATTCGCTTTGAAGTGGGGCGGGAAAACAGCCTCTATCTGCATGTCACGCTCTTGCCTTACCTGGGTACCAGCGAAGAGTTCAAAACCAAACCCACGCAGCACTCGGTGGCAACCCTGCGCGGTGTCGGTATTCAGCCAGATGGTCTGATTTTGCGCTCGAAGAGCCTTGTGCCCGAAGAAGCTCGGCGCAAGATTGCCCTGTTTACCAATGTCGAAGCGCGGGACGTGTTCAGCAGCTACGACGCCGATTATGTCTACGCTGTACCAGAAATACTCGAGCAGCAAGGCATCGGGCGCTTTATTGAACGTCGCCTCGAGCTTGACAAAGTAACCCCGGAACTGTGGGTCTGGCAGGACGCCGTGCGCACCCTGCGACAACCCCAGCATGAGGTCAAAATCGCTATCGTCGGCAAGTATGTCGCCATGCCTGATGCTTATCTGAGTCTGATGGAAGCCTTAAGGCATGCTGGCATTGCCAATGACGCACAGGTCACGCTCGAGTGGTTGAATGCCGAAGACCTGAGCGAAGGTGACATCAGTCAGCTGCAGGACTTTGACGGTATTCTGGTGCCAGGTGGCTTTGGCGTAAGGGGTATTGAGGGTAAGGTGCACGCGGCACAATTTGCGCGCGAGAAGAACATTCCCTATCTGGGCATCTGTTTGGGGATGCAGGTCGCTGTCATTGAATTTGCGCGGCACGTAGCGGGCCTAAAGGCTGCCAACTCCACCGAGTTTGACCCTTACACACCCTTTCCAGTGATTGACCTGATGCCAGAGCAACTCGATGTCGAGGGTCTGGGCGGCACCATGCGCCTGGGCAACTGGCCCATGCAGATCAGCGAAGGGACAATTCTCGAGGCGACCTATGACCTAGGCGCCAGTTCTCAGCGCATCGTCCAGGAACGCCACCGCCACCGCTACGAAGTGAATCCGGCCTATGTGGACAGCCTGAAGGCTGCTGGCTTGGTAGTCTCAGGTGTCACCCCAGGGATGAAAGGACGCGGCACAGGCTTGGTGGAGGCCATTGAGCTAGAAGGGCATCCCTTTTTTATGGGCCTGCAGTCACATCCTGAGTTTCGCTCCCGTCTGATGCGACCGAGTCCGCCATTTAAGAGCTTCATTGAAGCAGCTGTCAACAAGCAACACCGACAGCTCGAGCTAGAACAGCTGTGACATCCAAACCACTTATTATTGGCCTGGCAGGAGGTACCGGCAGCGGCAAAACAACCATCGCTCAGGAGCTAAGCCACAAGGGCAATGATTCAGTTATTGTTCTTCCTCAGGACGCTTATTACCATGCTCAGGATGACTTGCCTTTGGAAGTCAGGGCGCTTACCAACTATGATGAACCCAGCGCTTTTGACACGGCACTCCTGATTGAGCATCTCGATCTCCTCTTGGCAGGTGAAGCCATTGCCCGTCCGGTTTATGACTTTAATCAGCACAACCGAGCCAGTAGTACTATCGTCATCAACCCTCATCCGGTAGTGATTGTAGAGGGAATTCTGGTGCTGCATGATCCTGTTCTCAGGGAACGTCTGCGCCTTAAGGTCTTTGTTGACGCAGCACCTGACGAGCGCTTTATTCGGCGGCTCGAGCGCGACGTGCGCGAACGTGGACGCAGTGCTGAGAGTGTCATTGGTCAGTATCGTCGCAGCGTTAAACCCATGCATGATTTATTTATCGAACCTACCAAACAACACGCCGACCTGATTGTCCCCGAAGGCGGCAGTAACAGCATGGCCCTACAGGTCTTATCTGCCTTTGTTATGAATTATATTCGCCACAAGCCCGTAGCCACGGAGTCTCTAGCCTAGTACATGTTGAAAATCCCATCCCTTGTCAAGCCTGCTGAGAGGCTATACTGACTCTTGCATGGTACTCAAGGCGATACTCCTGGGTCAGACCCTTTTCAGTTTTCAGGACATTCCTCTGTCATGCGGCTCGCGGAAGGCGACTGCCCTGCTGGCCTACCTCAGCTTGCAAAACCAGCCTGTCAGGCGCGAACAACTTGCAGAGCTTCTCTGGGGCTCAGGCAAACTGAATAATCTGCGGCAGGCACTTTACGAACTGCGCAAATTGCCAGGCAGTCATATCTGGCTTAAGGATGATGATGAAACGATTGCCGTAAAGGCAATAAGCGACGTTGCCGCCTTTGAAAGCGCCATCCGGGCCAAAGATGCCAAAACAGCCCTTGAGCTCTATCAGGGACGTCTGCTGGCTGACCTGCAAGGACTAGGAGACGGCTTCGACAACTGGCTCGAGCTGGAACACGAACGCTTGCAGGTGCTCTACCTGGAAGCCCTCCAGCAAGAAGCTGCCGTGCTCGAGCAGGCGGGTTCTTTTGCTGAAGCGCTGGCGCACAGCCTGCGTGTTTTGCAACTCGATAATCTGAATGAATCGGCCTATCAGGCGGCCATGCGGCTAAGTTACCTGCTCGGTGACAGGCGGGCAGCACTGACATACTACCGCAAGGCACAGGAGGTCTTGCGAGAAGAACTGGACAGTGCGCCACTGCCTGAGACACAAGCGCTTGCTGATACAATTCAGCAAAACCAGACCCTTAAGCCAAAGGTATTTTTGCAAGCTTTACCAGAACCACTCAGAGCTCTGCTGAGCGCTCTGGTGCTGGCAAAAACCAATCGCGCAGATTTACTGGCCAGTATGCTTAACCAGGATGCACTAAGCATTGCCAACCACCTCGGCGACCTGCAAAACAGGGGTCTTTTAGACGATAATCAGCAACTCAGGGCTGACTTTTATAGCGAAATCATCAAGGCAATACCCAAGCCACTCTTGCAGCATCTCAGTCGTCAGGCGGCCCAGTGGTACAGCCAGGAACAGCCAGATACGCACGAAACCACTGCCCGCCACTGGCTTTTGGCGCAGGAACCGGAACTGGCTGCAGCCGCATTTTTACAGGCTGCCCAACAGGCTTTTCAGCAGGCCAACAGTGAAGCCGGGTCGCTCTGTTTTTATACCCTGTGGAGCAGTAAGCAGGCGGCTATTCGCTTTGACGCACTCATCCTGCTGGAAGCTCTCTCGGAAAGGCAGGGCAACCCTGCCTTACAGGACGCTTGTATCACTGAACTTGTCGGCATTGCCTGGAACCTGCAAGATGACGGCAAACTTGCTGAAGTGCGGCTGCGCCAGTCACGTTTTGATGCTCGGGGTGGTCGCATTGACAAAGCCATTGAACAGGCACAGGAAGCCCTGGATATTGCCAAACGCTTAAATGACAAGCATCTTTTGCAACAGGCCCACAATACCCTGGGTGGTGCGTATTACTATGCTGGCAGGCTGCAAGATGCCTTTGCAGCCTTTGCACAGCTCAGGGAAGCAACTGACCTGTCACTGCGTTTTCGGGCACTGAACAATATGGGCGCGATTGCCGGTATGCGCAAAGAGTTTGTCCTGTCCTACGAGCAGTTTAGTCAGGCGCTGACGCTGGCGCGTGAACTTGGCAGTCTGGACGCCATCAGCGCCACACTAAGTAACCTCGCCTCTACTGCCGAACGTCTGGCTGACTATGCGCGGGCAGAAAAGCACTATCACGAAAGCCTGAGTCTTATTAAACGCACTCAGGACCAGCGGCTGGAAATCACAACTCTGGCGAATCTGGCTTTCACCCATTCCCGCCGTGGTCACCTGGGCTTTGCCTGGAATACTGCCCAGGAGGCGCTCGAGCTAGCCACAAGTCTCAGCAGCGCCCGCGAGTTGGGGATCGTCAGTGACCAATTGGCTGATGTTGCCCGCCGCTGCAGCGACTACCAGACTGCGCTGGAATGGTCAGGGCAAAGTCTCGAGCATTTCAGAATGGCCCAGGACGTGCGGCGCCTGCTCTACAGCGAAACTAACACTGCCCTGCTACAGCATGCGCTGGGTCAAGAGAACAGCAGTAGCACGCTGGCTAGCCTGGAGAAGCTACGCACAGAAAACTACCACGATATCGCAGCCTGGGCCTTTCTCGAGCTGGCGCTAATCACCAGCGACAACCCAACCATCACCTACTGCCTTAGCCTCACAAAAGCAGAAAAAGGCAATGCACACTTGGAGTTTGTCAGAGAACTCGCTCAGCTGCGCCAACACTACCTGAAAAAAGAACCCTATCAGCCCTCTGAAGACTTTATGCAACAGGTCATGACGTCAGAGTTTTCCGAGAGCCCCTTGGCCTGTTTCTATCTGGCCCACTTCCTCCTGGAGAAGCGTTTTACAGTACGAATGAACGAGCTTTTAGAGCTACAGTCACAGGGCTTGCCGCGCCAACTCAAAGATATTCTGCTGGCACAACCACAGGTCTGGCAAAACAGCTAATAATACCGAGCCCGATAAATAGCTTACAGATTTGAAAAGCACTCCCCTGCTTCCTATAGCGTTTCCATGGGTCATTGAGACATCTCAATGACCCATGCGACCTGGGGGAGTTGAAATCAACTCATTCAGCTTGTCTCAACAAAGCCTGGAAATGCTACTACTCGCCCTGCTCGGGATAAATCATTGGGATAAACCCAGCGATTTATCCGGAACCGGTATAAAAGTGCTTATGACGGCGCCGTCAACTCTCCCTTATCCGAGGTCATAGCCATTTTTCTGGTCTTTTCCCGCTCCTGCGCCAGTTCATCGGTACTGCGCGTTTTGAGCCGAGCTGCCCCCTGAGTAATGCGCAAAGCCACTCGGCTACCCTGGCGCTCGTGCTGAGCCAGACGTTCTTTAGCTGCCTCAATGGTTTCAGGGCGATAATTCGGCAGCCACCGTGCCTGCGCCACCAGCAGTTCATCGGTCATCTGCCAGACTTCTTCAGGCGTGCAAACTGCCCCCAGATTCCTTGACCAGATTCCCACCCCAGAATCCTATCAAAACCGCTTCTGGAACCGTTAGTCATACTTTTGCGCGAAGGGCAACTGCCCTTCGCGCCTTTCACAGGAGTAGTGCCAGGCTATGCTGCAATTTATTCTTCGCCGCCTGATTTATGCGGTGCCAACCCTTATCTTAATCAGCTTCTTTTCTTTTGTTGTCATCAATGCACCTCCGGGTGACTATATGACTAGCATGCAAAATGTCCTGGTTGCGCAGGCCAATATGACCCCAGCCGAAGCCCAGGAAATGGCTGATCGACTGCGCAAAAGCTATGGGCTAGATCAGCCTTTTATGCTTCGTTATGGTCAGTGGATCAGTGGTATCATACTGCGTGGTGACTTTGGCTTCTCCTTTGCCTTTCGTCGCCCCGTCAGTGAAGTCATCTGGCAGCGCCTGGTTTGGCCCGCACTCGCCCTATCTGTGCAGTGATGACTTTCTCGAGCAAGTC
>CAZZPQ010000140.1:0-9005 GCA_964655595.1 uncultured bacterium | reverse complement strand
AAAGTATTGTCCATTTGGCAACAGTAATAAACGCCTTACGAAAGTATCGACTGACCCCTCTGGAGACTGGCAAACATCGTTTTCTAACTGGGCAATTGTCAGAGATCAAATAAAAAAGCCAGCTCGAAAGCTGGCTTTAACAGTTAAGTGTTTGTCTTACTCGGTTGGGGGCAGGATTACGGCGTCAATGACATGGACAACACCATTACCAGCGACCAGGTCAGTCACGGTTACGGTAGCCACACCATTTAACATCACCATACCGTCTTCAAGAGTCACGGTGATGGTCGCGCCATTAACGGTTTCTACCTCGACACTACCGCCGCCTGCTTCAATCGCTGCCAGTACATCAGCAGCCAACAGGTTGCCAGCCACAACATGGTAGGTCAGGATACCAGCAAGACCTTCGCTGGCAAGCAGTTCTTCAGCACTAATACCGAGCGCTTCCAGGGCAGCAGCAAAGGCTTCATCGGTGGGCGCAAAGACAGTGAAAGGACCTTCGCCGGAGAGCACATCAACCAGGCCAGCAGCAACAACAGCGGCAACCAGGGTAGTGTGCGCGTCACTACCTACGGCAATATCGACAACGGTATCCTGAGCTTGTGCAGCTCCCAAAATTAGAGACAAAGCAACGACTAGTGATAAAAATACTTTCTTCATTTTTTTCCTCCTTGATTTGCGTTTGGAACGTTTATTTACTGCGTCATCCGAACGCAATGTCAGTATAGGCACCTTTCAAAAAGACAAATTGTGTGATGCTTACAATGTTCAAAACTGACTTCTCATCTACTGCTTAAGCTGTCTTAATACAGAGGTGGTGAGCTATTATCGCTTAAACTTAAGCTATGCAATTTGACATTAGGCTGGCACACAGTTATGAGGAGCTAAGCGCTTTTGAAGACATTGAGCGCGTTGTATGGGGACTGCATGACCGCGATATCGTGCCCGCGTCTAACCTGGTTGCCGCAGTTCATGCCGGAGGTATAGCCGCCGGTGTCTATCATAATGATGTCGCTATTGGTTTCGTTTACGGTTTTCCGTCCTTCCAGCAAAACTGGTCTGAGCCTCTGGGCCTGCATTCACACATGCTGGCAATTCTGCCAGCCTACCGCGGACATGGACTTGGCCAAGCACTCAAGTGGTATCAGCGAAGCTGGTGTCTGGAGCAGGGCTATGCCTGGATAACCTGGACCTATGACCCTTTGCAAGCCAAAAACGCCAAGCTGAATCTCGAGCACTTAGGCGCAAGTACCAATATCTACCGCGTAAACGAATACGGCGCCATGGGCGGCATTCTGAATGCTGGGCTGCCATCGGACAGGCTGCTAGCGGTCTGGGACATCCGGCAAGATGTCGTCCAGCAGCTGAGTGAAGGCGAAAAGAGAACGGCTTTCACCGGAGACACAGTATCTGTACTGGAATGCGATGAATGGGGCGCACCGAGCCTGCCCGACCTGAACCAGAACGCCGCCTTTTTGCGGCTGGAAATCCCTCCTAATCTGACTGAACTCCTGACTGAGGACCCGCCGCTGGCAACAAGCTGGCGTGAACGCAGTCGCCAGGTATTTCTGCACTACTTTGCGCAGGGCTACCGCGCGACGCGCTTCGTGGCTGGCGCTTATATACTGGAAACTACTGAAGCTTCAACAACACCTGGTTAGAATAGCGAAATGCGAATCCTAGCTGTTTTTGCTCATCCGGATGACGAACTGGGCTGTGTTGGTACCTTAAAGAAACATGCCGAGCGCGGCGATACTATTCATCTGCTATGGACCACTCATGGTGAACTGGCCAGTCAGTTTACCCACAACGACGACATAGAAATCCGCCGTGTCAGACAAGAGCACGGTCAGCACGTAGCAACCATCCTGGGGGGCAGTTGCAGTTTTTTCAATATGGGAGACTCCCGCATGACTGGCTCACGTGAGGAAGCACTCGAGCTTGCCCGTCTGTACGCCACATTTAAGCCTGATGCGGTGATTACCTGGAGTGATGACCACCCCCATCCTGACCACCAGATGAGCGCTAAAATCGCCTATAATGCCATTACCCTGGCGCGGATACCCAAAATCCTCAATGAAAACTCCGATATCGCTTATGAAGCGCACCGACAAACGCTGCGGCTATATCAGTACACCTCCAGCGCCAGCAACGCACCCATTACGCACGTGGACATCAGCGAACAGATCGACACGGCAACTGAACTCTTTGCCTTTTACCAGTCATTTTACGGCTGGCAATACAGCCCTGAGCAGTTTCGTGCCAGCCGTGAGTTGACCGGGCGTGAGGCCGGTGTCAAATATGCTGAAAAGTTTCAGCTCAAACAAACCTATTTACCTGCTGCGGCTTACTTACGCTGAATCAGGATAACGTTCACTACCCCAGGACCGTGGACACCTGTTGTCAGTGTCAATTCAATATCTGCCGTGCGACTGGGACCAGTCGCCTGTATCCAGGCACTCGGTAGGTCCTCGGCATTGTTTAGGTGATACTCGAGTGCCTCAGCCATACTTGGCACGAGTTGCTCGGCTTGAACGATAGCTATGTGATTCATGGGCAACAGTGACGCCTTGCGTCCTACCTCACTGGTCAAGATGAGTGTTCCAGTATTAGCAATGGCGTAACGTACCCCGCTGATGCCCACCTCAGCCGCCGCCGGATTGTCGTTCAGGGGAATAGTCACTGCTGAAAGCACCTCATCAACGACCGGATCAAGCGTGGCAATAAAACTCTGGCACTTTAGCGTTTCGATTAGCATTTTCAGAGTCCGTCTGGCTTCGTCCGGATTGGCAACCAGGTGCACCTTGCCACCAATCGCTTCGTGCTCGAGCTTAAACTGCTCAACCAGTGCTGCACTATCCCAACTATCCAAAGGTACAAGCAGCGCAGGCGGCACTTCAGCAGGTTCACCCTCATGGCGGTGCAGGGCACTACGAATACGACTTATAAATGCGACCCTATCCATCTTTCAGCTCATTTTTCCAGCGCTCACGAAACGACACTCGCGCAGGCTGCTTTAAGTCACGCTCGCGCAACCACTCCTTAAGGACCGGCAACCAGTTTCCCTGCATATAGCCCTCTTTACTCAAAAAGCTACTGCCAAAACGTCCGACTTTGGTACTCACATCCCACAAACCTGAATGCGTCGCCATAAAGGCAAACGCGCCTATAGCCGCCTTCTCGGTTTTTGGCGACAAACCCCGCTCCACGCTGCGCTTGCGGTGTTCAATCAATAGCTCAGGAATGGGAATTTTAACCGGACAGACTTCACCACAAGCACCACACAAACTACTAGCCTGTGGTAAAAAGCGCGTGGATTCAAGTCCTAATAGCCCAGGATCAAGAATCGCACCAATCGGCCCCGAGTAAACCCAGCCATAGGCATGTCCACCGATATTCTGATACACCGGGCAACTGTTTAAGCAAGCACCACAACGAATGCAGCGCAGTGCGTCACGCAGCTTGGGGTCGGCCAGAATGCTGCTGCGACCGTTGTCGATAATCAGCAGGTGAAAAGCCTCCGGACCATCGGGGTCAGCCTCGCGCTTTGCGCCCGTAATCAAAGAGACGTAGCTGCTGGCTTTTTGTCCAGTGGCACTGCGCGGCAAAATACTTAAGAATGCGGGCAGGTCTCGCAGGCGGGGGATAACTTTCTCCAAACCCATTACTGCCAGGTGCAAACGCGGCAGGCTGGTGGTCAGGCGAATATTCCCCTCATTTTCAACCAGGGCGATTGTGCCGGTTTCAGCCACTGCAAAGTTTGCACCGCTAATCCCCATATCAGCCTGTAAGAAACCCTCGCGCAACACCTGCCGCGCCGCTGCGGTCAGTTCGGGTATGGAAGCGTCGGCGGGCGTACCCAGTTTGTCATGAAAGAGCCGGGTAATCTGCTCACGGGTTTTGTGAATCGCCGGACCGATGATGTGGCTGGGAAAATCATGATCAATTTGCAGGATATACTCACCCAAATCGGTCTCAATAGGAGTAACACCCGCAGCCTCGAGCGCCTCATTCAGCTGAATCTCTTCAGAAATCATGCTCTTGGCTTTAACCACCGTCCTGACAGCATTATCACGGGCAAGTTTTGTAACAATGGCATTCGCCTCAGCACCATCGGCAGCAAAGTGCACCGTACCACCTCGCGCCTCAACTGCGCTCACAAGCTGCTCGAGATAGACATCAAGATGCCTTAGAGTATGCGCCTTGACCGCTGCACAATAGTCGCGAAGCGCTTCAAAGTTCTCGAGGGTATCGACAGCTACCTTGCGCTTGTTGACAAAGGTCGTCGTGGCACGCTTCAGCGCCGTTTGCAACTCTGTGTCCTTGAGAGCCGTCTTGGCATTATCCTTAAAAGCCTTGGTCGTCACTTCCACAAGCCCACCTCCTAAACCTTGACCGAACGTGCCCGCTCGACACCTTCCCACAAGAGTTCGACCACGTGTTGCACTTTTATTTTGAGTGTACTCCGCTGAATCGTGCCCAGAAGCTGCATCAGACAGCCACCATCGGTAGAGGTTAAAACCTCTGCACCACTGGCTTCGATGCCCGCAAGCTTTGCGCGCGCCATCGCCGTGCTGATCTCCGGCATCTTGACACTAAAAAGGCCCCCAAAACCACAGCAGACATCGTGATGCTCAGCCTCGCTCAGAGTCGCACCAGCCGCCTTAAGCAGTTTGCGGGGTGCCTCCCGCACCTGCATAAAGCGCATGGCATGGCACGAATCGTGATAGGTCACGTGTATGTGCTGCAAGTCTGCACCAATGTCAACCTTTCCCAGAACATCAGTAATAAAAGTGGTAAGTTCAAATGTACGGCCTGCCAGTTCCCGCGCAGCAACGTAGCGCTCAGGGGCTTCTACAAACAGCTCTGGGTAATGTGTCTTGACCATCGAACCACATGAGCCAGAGGGCAAAACAACATAGTCATATCCCTCAAACACTTTTAGGTGGTGCTCGGCAATCTCCCGAGTCTCCTGGTGATAGCCAGCATTGTAGGCCGGCTGCCCGCAGCAGGTCTGGCGTTGGGGAAAGTCAACCGTTACCCCCAAGTGGCGCAGCAGCTTGACCGAGGCTACAGCGACTTCCGGAAAGAGTTGGTCGGCAAGACAGGTGGCAAAAAGCGCAACACGCATAATACTCCTTTAAACCTAGAGTATACCGCGCCACAGCGAAAGACATGACCCCTTATCTCACGACTCAAGCTTATCCGACTCTATGATTGCCAGCGTACAGCGAGACGTACAGACGAGCTTATCGGCTTCATCATGAATGTTGATCTGCCAGACATGGGTGCTGCGACCTCTGTGAAGTGGCGTTGCCACAGCATTTAGCATCCCGTCTCGCTTACTGCGAATGTGATTAGCATTAATCTCCAGTCCTACAGCTCGGTGGGTCTGTAAATCGATATTAAGGGTCGCGCCAATACTGGCAACGGTTTCAGCCAACACGAGAGAGGCACCTCCGTGCAAAATGCCAAAAGGCTGATGAACCTTGCTGCCTACAGGCATGGTGGCGCTGACACGCTCAGTGCTGGCTTCAGTTACGGTGATATCCATAGTCTCGAGCAGGCTATTGGCAGGGGTTCCGATAAAGGTCATGAGCCTAGTATACGAAATGGTGTGCTGCACGCCGCCTGTGGTCGCCACTACCTGAGAACTTGAACTTCCTCACAGCGTATGAGGCTTTTGACACAACAAAAAATGAGACTATTATTAGAGGGCCTACATTGAAAACTCACAGACCATTTGTTAAGGTCAGGTGTGGAGTTATTCCACAAAACAGCTTCTGGAAGCAACGACGTTTGATCCCTTATGATGGGCGCTTGGGTCAAGCCGAGCAAGTAGCGCAACCGGCCAGCATCGGAACCAAACGGTCGCTTCCAAAACTTTGAGCGTAAGGAATCGCATGGTGAAGACAAAAAACGTTATCCCCCAACGTCCATTTTGCACAATGCAAACCATTTTCAAAATAGTTACTCCTCTATGGATTACCTTACTGGCAGCCTGTTCCAGTATTCCCAATCATAACCATGCTCCATCACAGAAGCCCCCGGTAGCACCTGAATTGGGCGACAGTAGAATGATTGGCGACGCGGCAGTTGGTGCCTACATCAGAGGTGCTGCCTGGAATAAAACGATTCTTTTCGACCTCGAGGAAGCAGCGGGGCATGAGTTTGCCATTATCCAGTGGTTCACTGGTTGGCCTGCACCCTATGAAGCCAAGCTGGTCAGTCGCGTTCATGAACTCGAGCGACTGCCACTGATTACCTGGCAATCCAATAAGCAATCCCTTAAAGACATCAACGCGGGTCTGTATGATGATTACATCCGTAGCTGGGCGCAGCAGATTGCCAAAGCGCAGGACCTCGTTTATCTGCGACCCTTTCCCGAAATGAACGGTGACTGGACCAACTGGCACGGAGACCCTGACAAGCTGGTTACTGCCTGGCAGCGTCTTGTAAAGATTTTCCGTGATGAAGGCGCTACTCAGGTACGCTGGGTGTGGTCACCCAATGTCACCGATGAACCGCGCACTCCAGAAAACCGTATGGAGCTCTATTACCCTGGTGAAAGCTATGTAGACGTCCTGGCGCTGGATGGCTACAACTGGGGCAATACACGCCCCTGGACAGCCTGGCAAAGCTTTGATGACATATTTGAGGAACCCTACAAGCGTGTCTCCAAATTGGGCAAACAACCCATCTGGATTGCCGAAGTGGCGTCTACCGAAATAGGTGGTGATAAGGCCGCCTGGATTCAGGACATGCTCAGTAGCAGCAATTTTCCACGTGTTGACGCTGTTATCTGGTTTAATGAAAACAAAGAAACCGACTGGCGGATTGAAAGCTCAGAGAATTCCCTCAACGCTTTCCGGCAGTGGTTTGACGCACGCCAGGATGAATCCGACGATCCAGCTTCTTCAGATATGGCATCGGCACCAACTATTAGGCTTAGCAGCACGGGCACAAACAGTATGGTGACCAATTTAGTGGTCAATACCAATCCTGTTCTTTTAAGTACTTTACGCTAGACAAGACATTCTGCTACTTTTCGTGTTGCCCCAATGGGTCGAAAGCTTACAGGCAGGCGCTCTGGCAGTAGGCATGTTCCGCTTACCTCCATACCGCACATTTAGACGCTATTCTGTAAACATGCTGGATTTTGAGCATTTGGAACACCACCTGGGGCAGCCCTTAGGCAGCTCGAGCTGGCTCACCATAAACCAAGAGCGCATAAATGCCTTTGCCACTGCCAGCCTGGATGAGCAGTGGATTCATATAGATGAGACCCGCGCGCGCCGCTCACCTTTTGGCAGTACCATTGCTCACGGCTTTTTGAGTCTTTCACTGCTGAGTTACTTTCTAAAGGAACTCGAGCTCTTTCCCGGTACGCTAACCGCTCTTAACTATGGTCTTAACAAGGTTCGCTTTCCCCAAGTTATCAAGGCAGGTCAACGAATCCGCAATCATGCGGTACTGCTTGCCGCAGAATCCCGAGGGAAGCAGTGGCTGCTAACAGTTGGTAATACGCTTGAAATTGAAGGAGAAACAAAGCCCGCCATGATTGCCGAGGCTCTGATACTCATCCTGCCAACTGACTATAATGAAGTTGGTCAGCCCGCTAGGAGTGAGCATGAAACAGACACTACTCATCCCTCTGGATGAAAAACCCTTCAGCCGAAAAATCCTTAGCCGCATCTGTGATCTTTTTCCAGCTCAGAGCAACCAACTTAGGCTGTTACACGTCTATGCTACAGATCTACCCATGAATACACCTCCACCCCGCTACAGCTATGGTCAAGCCAGCGCTATGGCTGTGCCCCATAAGTTTGATAAAGAAGGTATGGACGCTGAAACACATACCAGGTACGAACAACTGACTCAGGATGCTGAAGACTTACGCAAACTGGGTTATGCCGTCACGGTAGAGCTGCGCACGGGAGACCCAGTGACCGAAATTGTGGCAGCCAGTCAGACTGTCAGCTTGATTGCTATGGCAACACATGCCCGAACAGCTATCGGTCAGCTCCTATTAGGCAGCGTTGCTCAGGCGGTCATGGTACAGGTTGACATACCAGTGCTGTTGCTGCCTGCTAATGAATGAACTTCTCAAGGACTGACACTCCGTTTAGTTCTCTTGCGCAAAGCATCAGTTGACTTCACGACCCCTTTAGAAACCCGATTTTATTAACAAAAACTAATTAATTCACGCTACAATGCAGATTGGTGTAATCAGAAACAGACCCATTGCAGCAAGAATTGCCGGTCTGCGACTGATTACGATAGAAATGGAGGCTCTTACGGTGAGCGTTATCCCAGTCGATGAACCCCAAGACACACTACCCTCCCTCACCAGCCATTTGCCCTCGCGAAGCCTTGAGACTGGAACGATGCTCATTGAGGCAGGCTGTGAAGCAAGCAGCCTGTACCTGGTGCAACACGGTATTCTCAAAGCCATTATACCTACCTCACTGGGTCGCGAGCGTATTGCTGACCTTTATGGCGCTGGAGACATTATTGGCACGGCTGCCATAGATGGTGGCCTCCATGCCGAGACGGTGCTGGTTGTACAACCAACCAGGATAACACCGATACACCCGCAGCAGGCTATGAGCGACAGGCGTTTGCGAGACTATATTCTCAGGCGGCTGGCCAGTCAATTGCGGCGCAGCCGAGAGATGCTGGATGATGCGGAGTTGCCTGTTGGTGCACGTGTCACCAGGGCATTTTTGAGGCTTTGTGAGCGTTTTGGACAACCTGCTGACAAGCACGAGGAGCAGGGTGTCAAGCTCCCTCTGGCACTCACGCACGAAGACCTTGCCTCACTCACAGGAAGTTCCAGGGTGACCATCACCCGCATCCTGGGCGAACTTCGCAATGAAGGAGCGCTCAACGGCACACGTGGAGTGTACATTGCCAATCCACAAAAGCTCGAGCAAGCCACTGACAACTATGTGATGCAAGTGATTTAGGACTCTCGACCTGTCTGACACCAATACACATGCAGT
>CAZZPQ010000139.1:0-9177 GCA_964655595.1 uncultured bacterium | reverse complement strand
TAGAAGTACTTAAACGAGTACCGTGCAGTTTTATTTCTGCACGGTACTTTCAAACAATCTGCGCCTATAGGTTCTTGCGCAAGTTCCAACTTAGCAAGCATCAAAGCAGCGAGCGTCGCTGTCCGGTTGGGCTTTTGCAAGTGGTCGCATGATTAAAAGTTTGCGTTGTACTCCGCCAGATCAGCGTCAGCACGTTGCTTGGCCTCGGAAAGTGCTACATCAATATCCGCACCACCAATGACACGCTGAATGGCTTCACCAATCACTGTGCGCAAGTCCAGGAAGCTACCAACGACAGCTCCCGCAGTTGCCTGGTTAGGGATCGTCTCGAGCAGCTGCGTGAAAGCAATGGTCTGAGTTGGGTTGTTCGCAAACCAGTCTTCTGCCTCAAGCATGTCAACTGAGGTGTTACGCACCGGATAATAACCGCTGCGCCTGTGCCAGTCTGCCATATTTTCTGTATTGGTCATATACAGAACAAAGTCAACTGCGGCTTCAAGCTCATCCTGAGGATGACCCCGTGTCAGCCAGATTGAAGCGCCGCCAATCACCACACCGTTGCGCATCGTGCCATCTGGAATGGGCAAGCGACCTGTACCGAGTTCATAACCACCTTCCTGCGCAGCATTCAACTGGTTACCCATGCTGGCAGTTGAGGTGATGTGATACATGGCATTCTGGGTCTGGAAAATGCTCTCAGAGCCGTCCCAGTCTTCCAGCGTGCCTGTATAGCTGTAAAAACCTCTGTCGCTAAGCTCTTTGATCCAGCTGACAATCGTCTTCATTTCATCACTTGTCAGCAGAATCTCGGTAGCACGCCCATCACGACCATTGCCATTATCAACCAGGGTTGCACCCTGCTGCGCTATCCACTGCTCGACAAACCAGCTGTGCAAGGGGAAGGTAATGCAGCGCGCATCATAGCCAGAAGCCTCGAGAGCCTCACAGTGCTCGATGATCTCACCAAAGGTCTCTGCTGGCTGCATCGGATCAAGACCCGCAGCTCGCATGATGTCCCGATTTGAGTAGATGATAGGACTCGAGCTGGCAAAAGGAATAGAGTTAATCTGACCATCCAGGGTGTAGTAGTTAATGACGGGCTCAATATAATCACCAAAGTCAAAGTCAGGCACAACTTCCTGAATTGGCAGGAAAATCCCGGAGTCCGCTGCCAATTGGCTGCCAACCTCAAAAAGAAGCGCCAGATGCGGGGGCTGACCCTGCCGCGCAGCCAAAGTAGCACCCTGCAAAGCCTCACGGTAGTTATTCATAATGACTGGCACGGCCTTATAGTCCGGATTCATGGCATTCCACTCGTCCGCCCTGTCCTGAATCCAGCCACCTCGGTTCTGATCACCAAAAATGTGCCAGAACTCGATTTCTGTCTGCGCTGCAGAAAAACAGAGCATCGTTGCAGCAACCAACATCAGTAAATGTTTCATACAACCTCCTTAAATACGTTACCAGTCAGCTTGTGAACTGACATTTCCAGCATTGCCTAGCAATGTCACCGGTATGTCAGCCATGACTGGTTTTGTATGAGGCTAGTATAACATTGCCGCAAAACAAAACTCAACCAGGTCGCATCTCTTCTAAAAGCCGCCCCAAAAAGCCCTAAGAGAGCTTTTCCACCTGTTATCGTCGTCCTTCTGATGCAGCGCTGGTTCGTCAAGGGTCATGATTGATACAGATAAATCACCTTAAGCCCTTTATCGTTACAAGCAATGCGAAATAGCCCGCCAGTTAAATCCGAGATTGCCACGGCTAACGCCAAGGCTCGCCTTCGGCCACACCCGACTACGTGACCGCTATGACAAGAAGAGCTATAGGACGGGGCTTGCGTAAGGCGAGCGAATAATTGTCTTATCAGGTCGTAACATTTCTGATATGCTGTCACATCATGCGCGTGAATATGCTAGGTACAGGTGCCCCACTCCATCCTGAACGGGCCACCACTGGACTGCTGATAGAAGCTGAGGGCTTGGCCCCACTGCTGATAGACTGCTGCGGCGGGCTGGAGCTGAGCCGACAACTCACGAAAGTAGGAAAGTCCCTCTCAGATATTCGGCATGTCGTACTAACACACCGCCATGGCGACCACATCGGCGGCGTTATGGCGCTGGGGCTGGCCCTTGTACCCTGCCAGTATTTTGGACTTGCTGATACCCTTAAAGCGGCGCAAGACCTTCTGCAAGTGACCTTTGGGGAATACGACTTCAATCCCCAGGTCGACTACCAGGAAATCTGTCCCGGAGATAGCTATCAGATTGCTGGCTACACGGTGCAGGTTTATGCTGCAACGCACCGCGTTAAGACCGTCGCTCTGCGAATCGAGCAGGGTGGTCAGGTTCTGGCATTCAGCTCAGACAGCCTGCCTTCAGCAGCGCTGCTTGACTGCGCCCGTAACGCTGACCTTTTTATATGCGATGCACTTTGCGCCAGCACAGATTTAGCCAGGGAGCGGCTGGATTATCTGATGCATCCTTCAGCCAGTGAAGCAGCCCGCATTGCCCAGGAAGCTGGAGCTAAATCACTGCTGCTCACCCATCTGGCTCGTTTTGCTACCGAAAGTACCATGCTTGAAGAAGCCATGGGCCTGTTCGCAGGACCGGTACGCATTGCTCAGGATGGCGATATCATCTGTATTGGACATGAATGAGACGTTGTTACTGGCTTTATTCATACTGGTTCTCTTTGGCATCCTGTACGGCTTTGTCTACCCCCAATTTGTAAAGAACAACATGCAACGTCTGATGCTCTTTGATGTGCTGGCGACCCTGCTGATCTTTGTGCTGGCAGCACAGGCTTACTGGGGTTCAGGCCAAAGGTTTTCATTTTTGCTTTTTAGTGCCAACTGGTTCTGGGCTACCCTCATTTTGACATTGTTGCTCGAGCCCATCTTCATGGTCGTATACGACAGGCGCTGGCAGGTCCTGCCCAGAGTGGATCAAGACTGAGACAGGGCTGAAATCAGCTGTTGCCTGGCAGCTTTGGCAAATCAATAATCAGCAAACCCTCACGCAAGTTGGCTTGCGACGCATCTGGATTCACATCTGCTGGCAACTCGACACTGCGCTGAAAGTGACCCCTGGGGCGCTCACTCAGCACAATCTCCAAACCAGCCTCGACGGGTTCACGAAAACCTGCCACCGTCACCGTACGCCCCTGCACCGCCAACTCGAGATTTTCCTGAGACACCCCCGGCACATCGATGAGCAAACGGTAGCGGTCACCCAGGTCAAAGATATCCATTTTGGGGCTGATGACATCCTGGGGTCTTTCACCAAGTAGATCAATATCATTACGAATGGCGAGAAGTTCCTGAATGGCTTTCATAGTATCGTACTTCTCAAGTTCCATGTGGCAAGTTTAGCACTCATCGCTTCCTAAACTGTTAGGCTAGACCACGTGCAAATTCCCATTGTGGCTGCCCCGACCGCTTCTGGCAAAACCGCCCTGGCCTTGCAACTGGCAGAACATCTGCCGCTGGAAGTTATTTCAGCCGACGCCATGATGGTTTACCGCCAGCTCGATATCGGCACGGCCAAACCCAGTCCCGCTGAGCAGCAGCGTCTGCCCCATCATGTTATTGACGTCGTCAATCCTGACGAGAGTTTCAGCGTCGCGGACTACGTTCAGCACGCCGAGGCCGCTATTCGCGCAGTACTGGCACGTAACAAACTGCCACTGGTACTTGGGGGCACAGGCTTTTATATTCAGGCGCTCACTCAGGGCCTGCCCACGACTCCAGCTGCTGATGACGTTGCTCAACGCCCCTTGTGGCAACAGTTTGAGGAGCAGGGAATCGGGTCACTACTCAGCGAACTCGAGCACTTTAGCCCAGCGGACGCCGCACGCGCAGAGCGCAATCCTCGCAGGGTGATTCGTGCGCTCGAGATTATCCGACGTACCGGTCTTGCACCCTCAAGTTTTCCCCGCCAGCCCCCCGCATTTGATTATAATCTGTGGCTGATATTACCGGAGATGACAGACTTACGCCCCCGCATTGCTACACGTACCGAAGCGATGTTTGCTACCGGTTTAGTATCCGAAGTCCAGGAGCTGCTGGCACACTATCCCCATCTCGCCACCGCCAGACAGGCGATTGGCTATAAGGAGGTGGCCGCTCATCTGGCAGGGCAGCTCGACCTGCTGGAAGCCAAGGCTGCCACTACACTGGCAACCGTTCAGTATGCCAAGCGGCAGCGCACCTGGTTTCGCAAAACACCCGCCAGCAAGATACTGCCCGGTCTGGCATCCTTGCACCTGAGTATCGTGCGGGACTGGTTGAGCAGCCAGCTCGAACCCAGCTAAAGTCACCAACAGGCACTGTCAGATAGCCAACTGTT
Organism: uncultured bacterium; assembly: GCA_964655595.1. GTDB lineage: Bacteria > Deinococcota > Deinococci > Deinococcales > Trueperaceae > CAZZPQ01. The sequence goes on along the minus strand of CAZZPQ010000139.1, from coordinate 4,828 downwards.
TTTTGTTTGGCCATCCCCTAGGCTGCACCTATGGACATAGATCTGAGCGACCAGCTGATACTGATTACCGGGGCCAGTTCCGGCATCGGCCTGGCAAGCGCCAAAGCCCTTGCGGGCATGAAAGCAACCGTTGTCATGGCTTCAAGGGCCAGCGGTCAGGGTGAGCAAAGAGTGGATGAAGTCAGGCGTGACACTGCCAATCCGAACGTGCACTATCTGCCTGTGGATCTGTCGAATATGCAGGATATACGCAGGTTTGTCACCGAGTTCAAAAGCCGCTTTGAGTCTTTGGACGTGCTGGTCAACAATGCCGGGATTTATGTCTCTGAGCGGCGCACGACAGCTGAAGGGCTCGAGTTGACCTTTGCGCTCAATCACCTGGGTTACTTCCTGCCAACTTTGCTGCTACTTGATTTACTCAAAGGCAGCAGCCCAGCCCGTATTATCAACGTCGCCAGCGAAGCTGCGCGCGGTGGCAAGCTGCACTTTGATGATCCGATGCTGGGACGCTACAGCGGCTGGAAAGCCTACAGCCAGTCCAAACTTGCCAATATCGTCTTCACCATCGATCTGGCAAAACGCCTCGAAGGTTCAGGTGTCACCGTCAATGCCCTGCACCCTGGCGGTGTCGCCACGGGCTTCGGGCAAAATGACACCTCTCAGGGCCTGCTGCGCCTGGTCTTCAAGATTATTCGCCCCTTATTACGCAGTCCTGAAAAGGGCGCAGAAACCGTTATCTACCTGGCCAGTTCGCCAGAGGTTGAGGGAATCAGTGGGCAGTACTATCAGGACAAGCGACTGCTGAAACCCAAGGATATGGTTTATGATACTGCCGTACAAACTCGGCTCTGGCAACTTAGCGAAAAGCTGTGCCAGCTTAGTCCGGCAGAAAACCCATTCAAGGAAGTGTCCCGATGATTCAGGATCAGTCTCGCAATCCGACCCAATATCCCGTCATGAGAGTCATTGCCCAGCGCTGGAGTCCCCGCGCTTTTGCCGATAAAGCCATTGCCAAAGAGGATTTAGTCAGTATTTTAGAGGCGGCCCGCTGGGCAGCCTCTAGTTTTAATGAACAACCCTGGAGATTTATCCTTGCCAGCAAAGACCAGCCAGCTGGCTATGCCACCTTGCTCAGCTGTCTGCGGGAAGGCAACCAGAGCTGGGCCCAACTTGCCCCGGTACTCATGCTGGGACTTGCCAAGACCACCTACAGCAATTCGGGTGGTAGCAACAAACATGCCTGGCATGATCTGGGACAAGCATTGGCGCAACTAACCTTAGAAGCTGGCAACCGTGACATCTACGTCCATCAGATGGGCGGCATCTATCCTGAACGCGCCCGCGAGGTTTATCAGATACCCCCAGACTATGAAGTTGCTACCGGCCTGGCACTCGGTTATCTGGGTGATGTTAACCTGCTGCCTGAGGATTTGCGCGCCAAGGAACTACGCGAGCGCAGCCGTAAACCCTTGCAGGAGCTGGTCTTCGGTGATGGCTTTGGTCAGGTAGCAGATTGGCTCGAGCCCTAGCCACTAGGGATAATCAACCACAAAATCAGGTAGAGCAAAGGACCAGCCCCAAGCAGGAAAAAGGCAGCTACGAAGATTACACGCATCAGTGTAGGGTCCATAGCAAAATACTCTGCCAGACCGGCACAAACGCCGCCGATCATCCGGTTATGTTGAGAACGCATCAGACGTTTTTCCATGACACTAGTTTAGCGCTTCAGCGCATCCCGCACCTCATGCCAAAGCATGAGGTGCACGTCCAGAAAATAGAGGACGCCTTCCTCCCGAGGGAAAACACAGGAGAGCTATGCTCTGCTGCAGTCTTCCATTGCCGTCGGAAAATACTTCGCTTCGCTCTTAACCGAGCCCGCTAAACTGGTTAATACCAAGCCCGAAAATACACTTCATAAACTCTAGGCGAGTTTAATCGTTCCAATCGGCCTTGGTATCTGTTTCAATGGTCCAAGGCCACGTTTAACTCCTTAAGGAGTTAAACGGAAAGGGTATAAGGTTTTGAAGAGCAATCCCCGCTTCCTAACGCCCTGCTCGGGATAAATCATTGGGATAAACCCAATGATTTATCCGTAACTGGTATTAGCTTTCATCAAGTGCCCAGGTGGCAATAAGCACTGCAGTCAAGCTTTCGTAAGCTTTTTGTCAGACTACCTGTGCTGCTATGGAACCATGAAGGTCAAGGGCACTTCGTGGTGGCAACTGCTGCAAAGCTTTATTGCAGGTTTTGGTATTGCCTATGGCGGCATCTTCATCATCAGTCGTTTGGTCTAGCTGCGTTTGGCAGCTTGGCGCGGCACTGAACACAGTAGTCCTGCTTTGGCACCCGCTGAAGGCAGGCTGGGCAAATGAGCGAAGCATGCATCTCTGCTCTGATACCCATGTCCTGAAGATCAGCTGCAATCAAAATGGCATCTTCTTCAGAGATGTCCTTAACGGTAAACTCCACCTCACCTGCCAAAGCACTCACCATAAACGTGCCCTGCTGGTAGGGATGTTTTGCCTTGCCCTGATTCCCAGCTTCAACCGCCGCCAACACCTCACGAAAATACTGCCACAACTCTGTTTCAGCCGACATGCTCAAGGATAGCTCGAGTCAGTTATCGCTTGATGAACCTTATACGGAGCCCGCTAAATTGATTGCAGATTAGAAAAGCAGTTCTTCGGTTCCTAACGCTCTGCTCGGGATAAATCATTGGGATAAACCCAATGATTTATCCGGAACTGGTATTAATGAAGCCCGGCGTTCTTATTCGTTAGGGGTCTCAAGCCTGTGAACCGACACCAGGCCATGCCAGGCATCAAAAAACAGCAGAAAAGCAGCCTGCACAATAACACCCCAGCCGTTGCCATAGGCGAACTCTGTCGTGCCCAATATCAGAATGCCAACACCAATCAGTACGTAAATGATATCCAGACCCGCGTTGATGAGCAGGAGTCGTTTGAGCTTAGGCGCTTCAGCAAGCGAATCGGCAGCGCTGCGACGCTTACGCTTGAGTGTCCATAAACCAAAACCAGCGATGATGGCATCAATCAGTCCCCAGATGCCGCACTGAAGCCCAAAGCCCCGCCAAAAAGCATCTCCAAACGTCCATAGAGCCAGGCCCAGCAGGATACTGCCAGCACTCCAGAGCAGTAATTGCTGGCCGATGCGACGTTCGAGCTGCCAAATACTCACAGCTTCACTGTAGCCGACTTGAAATATTGAATAGTCAGCCAGGTTCACCATCTGCTAGGCTGAACAGGTGGCAACTGATATGTTCATGCGGGACCTGGCCTTACTGATCCGCTCAAGGCATCCGATTATCTTCATTGAAACCGAAGAAAAAGACCGTGTGCAGTCACTGCTGATGCACTTGGCTGACCAGCAAAAACTGCCCTTTTATGTCTGGACGCGCAGCCGTGGTCTCAAGCATCACTTTGAACTTGCCAGCGCCAAAGCGCAGTCCGAGCGTGCCCCACAGTTTGCTGGCATGAGCGCTCCGACTGTCCTCGAGTCACCCCATCAGGCAACGCTCGAGCCGCTAAGTGCCCTTTCAGAGGTACAGCAGCGCAAGCAGCGCGCCATCTACAACTTTCAGGGTTTAAGCCACGACCTGGACAAACCTATCGTTGCCAGCAAGCTTCGTGACGCTGCGCGGCAGTTTATGGAGCATGAAGGCAGTATCATCATCAGTGGTGATGTACCAAGCGAATTACCCACCACGATTCGCAGCTTATGCACAGTCCTGCAACTACCCACCCCAGCACAGCACGAGTATCAGCAACTGGTTGAGCGTCTCTACCGCGACCTTGCCAGGCGTCACCCCATCGAGCTGCATATAGGCCGCGCAGAATTGCAGCAGCTAAGCCGTAACCTGCAAGGTCTCACGCTGCTCGAAGCCGAGAAAATCCTGACGCGACTGATGATTGAGGACATGAGACTCGGACCCGATGATATCCGGCGTATCAGCGAAGCCAAGAAGAGCATCATCGAACGAGATGGCCTACTCGAGTACTACCCAACCGAAGACAGCCTCGATGATGTGGCGGGCTTTGCTGGCCTTAAGACCTGGCTGGCGCGGCGACGGGCCATCATTCAAAAACCCGAGCAGGCCCGTGAGTTTGGGCTCGAGTTTCCCAAGGGTATTTTGCTACTTGGCGTACAGGGCAGCGGCAAAAGCCTCTGTGCCAAGGCAGTCGCCAGCGATTGGGGATTGCCGCTCCTCAAGATGGACCCCGCAAGTCTTTACAACAAATACATCGGCGAAACCGAGCGCAACTTCCGGCGGGCAACCCAGGCCGCAGAGCGCATGGCGCCCGTGGTGTTGTGGCTCGATGAGATTGAAAAAGCCTTTGCTGGACAAGGGGACACCGATAGTGGGGTATCGCGGCGCGTCCTGGGAAATTTTTTAGGCTGGCTACAGGAACGCAAGGGAGACGTCTTTGTGGTCGCTACCGCCAACGACGTCAGCCAGCTACCACCAGAGCTCATCCGCAAGGGACGCTTTGATGAGATTTTCTTTGTGGATTTGCCCAATGAAGCAAGTCGGGCGCGTATTCTGGAAGTACATCTGCGCAAACGCAAGCGCAAGCCTGAAGCCTTTGATGTAGCGCTATTAGCTCAGCGCAGTGTGGGCTTCAGCGGTGCAGAACTCGAGCAGGTGGTCGTCGCTGGACTTTACGCCGCTTTTGCTGAGGGGCTCGAGCTAAGCAGCGAGATTCTTTTGCAAGAATTGCAGCAGACTGTGCCGCTGTCACGCACCATGAGCGAGAAACTACAAAACTTGCGCGACTGGGCACAGGGACGCGCCGTACCAGTAGATTAA
>CAZZPQ010000138.1:0-9240 GCA_964655595.1 uncultured bacterium | reverse complement strand
CTGGTACTGTCTGGTACTGTCTGGTACTGTCTGGTACTGTCTGGTACTGTCTGGTGGTGCGTTCATGGATACATCAACCCTTTCAAAAATGAATTTTGGACGCCGTGTTTAGTATATCTCTATAGATGTTTGCGGAAAGCCTGCAAAAATATCTTACAAAGCTTACATTATCACAAAAGCTATCAATGTATAAGAATATTGCATATACACAATTGAGCAAGAATCAGAGCTGTCATTTTACAGTGCAATCCAGATATTGCTCTAAAGAGGTGTTGGTTTCAGAGTAAAAGCTGCTGATCAAAAGAGTGTACACTACCCTTGGGAGATTGATGTGCTTCACTTCAGACCTTTTAGCGAGGAGGATATTGCGCTTTTGGCAGGTTGGTACAAACAGATGTACCCAGGCGTGCAACTCTCTGAAGCTGAACTGAGCCATCAGCATCATAGCCGTGCCCAGGATTTACTGCTGCGCACCATCTTGTGTCGTGACCAAATACCTGTCGGCAGTGTTGTCGCTTTCCGTGACGATGCCGGGCAAAGGCAGGCAAGACTCGAGTTCTACCTCGAGCCAGCCTTCACAACCCGTGAGTTGCGCAAAGCTCTTTATCAGAGCGCCCTGCAAAGCTTAAAACCTCACGCTGATGCCCTCAGTACACGTATTCGCGAAGACCAGCTACAATGGCTTAGCTTTCTTGAAGGGCAAGGCTTTAGCGAAATCGAGCGTCAATGGGCGTCAACGCTGCACTTACGAACATTAGACAGCCGCCAATTTCAGCCTTACTTGGACAGGGCGCAGGCAGGCGGTTTTCACTTCAAAACGGTTGCCGACCTGGAAGATTCACTCACTACTGCACGCCTGCTTTACGACCTCATCACTCAGGAGCTGCTCCCCGACGTGCCTTTTGCTGAGCCCCTAATCATCTGGCCCTTTGAGACCTGGCTCGAGCGCATCTGGCACTCCCCGCGCCTCAACAAAGCAAGCTGGTTTCTGGTGTTCGGCGCTGAGGAGTGTATCGGTGTAAGTGAATTGTACAAGACTGATGACCCTGAGGTCATGGCTACCGGCCTTACAGCCGTCAAGCGTGCTTACAGGCGTAAAGGACTTGCCCTCAGCCTCAAACTTCTGGGGATACGCTACGCTCAGGCACACGGGGTCACCAGAATTCAAACCGTCAACCACTCCATCAACCTTTCTATGCTTGCCATCAACGAAGCGCTCGGGTTCGTCAAAGACCCAGCCTGGATTCGCCTGAAGAAAGCTCTGACATGAACATCCGACTTGCCCAAAAAGAGGATTACCCAGCTCTGGTAGCGCTCTGGCATCAGGTCTATCCTGAAGATCAGTACAGCGCAGAGGAGTTTTACTATCTGGATACCGTGCACCAGGAACCCTGCCAATGTGCCAGATACATCGTGCTGAATGCTGAGCGCGCTATTGCCTCTGCCAGTTACATGCAGTTTATTGGCATGTATCACCCGCAGAAATTCATGCTGAATGTCCTGGTCGCTCCTGATTATCGGCAACAGGGACTAGGAGCGCAGCTTTATACGCATTTACTGGCAGAACTAGCACCGCAGCAGCCCATCAGCTTTCGGGCACAGGTGCGCGAAAGCTTACCCGAAGCCATACGCTTTGCCAAACAGCGAGGCTTCGTAGAGACCAAGCGCGACTGGCAGGCCAGGCTGAATCTTGCCAACTTTGATGGGAAAGGCTATGAGGGGCTCGAGTCCCGACTGGCTGCTGAAGGCATCAGTGTAGGGCGCATGCCTGAACTAAGCGAAGCAACCACCCACGCCAGACTGTACGAACTCTACAGTGAACTCCGTCTGGATGTACCACGCTCGGAACCTGCTACTGACATGAGTTTCGCACAGTTTCAGGAGCTCTTTTTAAACGCACCGGATTTTTTTGCTGACGGGCTTCATCTGGCTGTTCACGCGGGTGATCTCATCGGACTCACAGTGTTCTGGAAAGAACAAAATGGCAAGGTGCTCCACACGGGTCTGACGGGCGTAAAGCGTCCCCATCGGTCAAAGGGTCTGGCCACGCTGCTCAAAACGAAGGCTCTGAATTACGCTAAAAGCCTCGGCTTCACCACCGTGTATACCGATAATGACAGCAATAATACTGAGATGATTCGCATCAATGACAAACTTGGCTTTGAGCGTCAGAGCGCCTGGTTGAGTATGCTAAAAGAGCTTGCGTAGCCAACCAGGAGGCAGCACATTAATCTCAAACGACCCAGACCCAGCTCTAGCCCCTCGCGCAGCCGCAACCGCGAAGGGCGGCAGTGGCTCTGGCGGCTGGAGGTCACTGCCTTGCTGCTCATTATGCTGGTGGCCTGGTTTGTGTTTACTCCTTCTGCTGACTGGGTAGAGCTGAATTACAGCCAGAGGTTTTACCCGTGGCTGGCATCCTGGCTGGTGCCACTGATGGATTTAAGTCCCCTATCGGTTGCTGCTGTGATGCTTGTAGCCCTGCCGCTACTGTGGCTCCTTGTGTTGTTTGTGAGCTTTAGCAGGCGGCTGTTCTGGCGCTGGCTGGCGCTGTCTCTGTGGCGCATGCTCACATCTCTGCTGGTAGTAGCCGTGCTGTTTGTACTCATTTGGGGCGCAAACTATCAGCGACAACCTATCGAGCAGCAACTTGGTTTGCAGGTGAACCCGATGACGCAGCAGGAGCTATTGGCACTCACCGACGCTCTGGAACACATTATTCAGCGTGAGCAGCTTGCCGTGCGCGATGAAGCGAGGGCGCTAGCGAGCATCCGCCAGGCGATGGTGGAGCTGGTCGCGGAAGTCAATGGCGTGACACCTGTGCTACCCGAGCGCATCAAGCGTCCACCTGCGGGTCTGCTGTTACGCCTGGGAAACGCACTTGGCGTCATCAGCCCCTGGACCCTGGAAGCGCATGTGGAAAGAGCTTTACCAGATGCTGTCTTTGTGGCAGTAGCAGCGCATGAACTGGCCCATGTGGCTGGCTACGCGGGCGAGGCCGATGCCGATTTAATAGGCGCACTGGCTGGCTTACGAGCAGATGATGGCTACGCACGCTACGCTGTTGCGCTCAACCTGTGGCAAACTGCGGTCTGGCAACTGCCTGCCAGCCTTAGGGAAGCCCGTGTGGCCAGCCTGCCTGCGGTGGCGCAGCAGGATTTGGCAGCTTACCGCGAGGCGCTGAACCGCCACCGCCCACCCGCGCTTTTTCAGACCCTGCAACAGCAGGCTTATGACAGCTATCTGCGCTCGCAGGGTGTCAGCAGTGGCATTCAGGATTACGGCCGAACGCTCGGCCTGCTTCAGGCAGTCACTGAACAGGGTCTCTGGCTCAGGCTGGAATGAAGCCCTCGAGCCTGTCAACCAGCGCCGCCAGTACGCCAAAGGTTTCATCCACCGCGTCTGGTCTGGCTAAGTCCACACCGGCGTCGCGCAGGGCGTCCAGTGGATACTTCGAACCACCTGCACGCAAAAACTCGAGGTAGCGCTCAACCGCTCCTGTTTGACCCTGTCGAATGCCCTGTGCCAGAGCGTGCGCACCACTGATGCCCGTGGCGTATTTATAGACATAAAAGCGGCTGTACATGTGTGTGTGAAACTGCGCCCAGGTGACGCCGCTACACTCGCGCTCAAAGCTGACTTCACTGCCATAGCCCTCGGCAAAAAGGTCTGCCATAAGGCCACTAAGCACATCAGCCGAGAGGGTTTGACCTTTGGCAGCACGTTCGTGAATCTCGCGCTCAAAGCGTGCCAGCGTCGGCATGATAAAAAAGTAACGGTGGAAGTTGGCCATGGCCTCTTCTATCAGGGCCAGTTGCAAGGTCGCATCATCCGCAAAGCGCTCAAAGAGGTGAGCACGCAACATCGCCTGGTTAAAGTTACTGGCAACCTCGGCGGCAAAGAGTGTGTAGCGGTGATTGATAAAGGGCTGGGCAGCATTGGACATGGTGGAATGCAGCGAATGTCCCAGCTCATGCGCCAGCGTGCTCATACCAAAGACATCATCACTGTAACTCATCATAATATAGGAATAGCTTCCCGGCGAGCTGGTAGAAAACGCGCCCATGCGCTTGCCCTTATTGGGGTACAAGTCTACCCAACGCTCCTCCAGAGCGCCCTTGCGCATCGTCGCCACATAGTCTTTACCCAGCGGCGCCAGGGCGTCACAGAGCCAGTCGATGCTCTGCTCAAAGCTAACCACTGGATGCGCTTGGACCATGGGCGCTTTGATGTCGTATTCATAAAGAACATCCAGGCCCAGCAGTCTGCGCTTGGCGCGCCAGTAGCGGTGCCAGGTAGGCAGATTCGCCTGAAAGCTGCTAATCAGGGTGTCAAAGACGCTGGCTGGCAAATTATCAAGCGAGAGTGCCGCATGCAGTGCCGAGTCATAGCGGCGGGTTCTTGCCACGAGATTCGTCTGCTTAACACCGGCACTGAGAAGGGACGCCATGGTATTGCGAAACTTCAGGTGCGCGTCTGCATAATGCTCAAAGGCGCTTTGTCTTAGCTGGCGGTCACTGCTGCTCAGTAGCTGCGCAATGGTACCCTGCGTGATGTCATGAGGCTTGCCGCTGCTGTCAAGCGCGGGCTGAAAGTCAAGATCAGTGTTCGCCAGAATGCCGTGGCTGCTGGTTGCGGCAGCAAAAGGATCACTTAAAGCGCCCAGAAGCTCCTCGAGTTCGGCTGAGCGGACATGTTCAGCCTGACGAAACAGATTAGCAAGGTAGTGCTGATAGAGGCCTAGCCCAGCTTCTTGCTGCAGCCACTCCTGCGCCTTCGCCTGTCCCAGCGCCAGGATAGCTGGCTCAGCAAAGGCAAAGCGGGATTCAATGTCCGCAGCCAGAGTCCGCAGGCGCTGAAAGCGCTCACTGGCAGCATTATCCAGGGTGTTGGTGCTGTAATCCATGACCACGTAAACCCGTAATTTTCCCAAATCCTCGAGCACAGTATCCCGGTACTGCAACCAGGCCAGCAGCGACGAAGCGTTTGCCGTCAGGCTATCCCGGTAGGTATCAAGCTCGCCGAGGCGCTCCTGCAAAGCCTCAAAAGCAGCTTCCCATTCAACCGTTGTCGCATAAAGGGCTGCCGCGTTCCAGCGGTACTTTTCTGGGATGGCATCACGCGAGAGGGCCGCCATCAGCCTGTAACTCCAGCAACCCTACCCAGGTTGCGCTCGAGCAAGGCATTCACATCCGGGTCCCGCCCCATAAACTCACGAAAGAGGACAGCAGGATCTTCACTATCACCACGGGACAAAACTGCGTCCACAAAGTCCCGACCCGTCACCTCGTTAAAGATACCCTCCTGCCGGAAACGGCTAAAGGCGTCCGCCTCGAGCACCTCTGACCACTTATAGCTGTAGTAGCCTGCCGCGTAAGCACCAGCAAAAATATGGCTAAAGCTCGCGATGAAGTTCGTCTGAGCAAAGTGAGGCTGTATGGTAAAGCGGCTCATCACCTGCTGCGCGTAAGCGACCACATCGCCATCTTGCTCGGCTTGGTAATCCATATGCAGCTTTAGATCCACCGTACCAAAGGAGAGCTGCCGCATCTGCGCGTTCGCCTGCATAAAGGTGCGGCTGGCGAGTAATTTCTGATAGAGTGCCTCCGGTATAGGCTCACCCGTCTGATAGTGGCGCGCAAAAAGGTCGAGAGCTTCGCGTTCCCAGCACCAGTTTTCAAGTATCTGGCTAGGCAACTCCACCCAGTCCCAGGCAACGTTGGTTCCTGCACGTGCCCGCACATCGACATTCGACAGCAGATGGTGCAGCAAATGCCCAAACTCGTGGAAGGTTGTCTCTACCTCGCGGTGGGTCAGCAGCGCTGGCTTGTCTCCCTGAGGCTTGCTGAAGTTGGCACACATCAGTCCCAGGTGCGGCTCAAAACCGTCTGCACTGGGCCCACCCGTAATGAAGCTGTTCATCCAGGCTCCTGAGCGCTTGTCTTCGCGGGGGAAGAAGTCTGCATAAAACGAGCCAATATGAACGCCACTTCGGTAAACCTCATAAAAGACAACATCATCATGCCAAACATGAGGGTTGTCTTTCTGGACAATGCTGAGCCCAAAGAGGCGACTGCAGATGCCGAATAGACCTTCTAAAACCAGCGCTAAGGGAAAATAGGGACGGAGCGCTTCCTCATCCAGGTCAAAGCGGGCCTTGCGCAGTTTTTCTGTCACATAAGCAACGTCCCAGGCTTCCAGGTCATGAATGCCTAAGCTTCTGGCAAAACTCGTTAACCCCGCAATCTCTTCTTGCCAGTATGGGAGGGTCTTAGCGTAAAGCTCCTCCTCAAACTCGTGCGCCCGAGCTGCGCTTTTTACCATCCGATCCTGCATTTTAAAGTCAGCAAAACTGTCAAAACCCAGTAGCCCTGCCAGCTCCTGACGCAGACTCAGGAGTTTCACAATAATCGCCCTGTTATCAAAGTCACCACCCGCAGCGCGGTCGTTGTAAGCCTGGTAGAGCTGCTTGCGTAGCTCTCTGTTATCGGCGTACTGAATAAAGGGCAAAAACGAAGGCATCTGTAAGGTGAAACGGTAACCTTCCTGTCCTCTGGCTTCAGCGTCGGCCTGAGCAGCCTGAACAGCGCTCTCGGGCAAACCACTTAAATCTGCCGAATCGGTAATGACCAACTCAAAAGCATTGGTCGCATCCAGCACATTTTCAGAAAACCTGGCCTGAAGCTGGTTCAGCTCGACATTAACCACTTCCAGACGCGCCTTTTCTGCTGCAGGCAAATCAGCACCCCAGCGCTGGAACTCACGCATGGTCTTTTCCAGATGGCGCTTACGCGTTCCTGGCAAGCTTTGGGCCTCATCGGTGGCAGCATATGCCTTAATGGCCTGCCATAACTCAGTATTGAGCGGCAGCTTGGCATAAAAAGCTGAAAACTCAGGCAAAACAGCATTGTAAGCACTGCGCATCTCTGGGCTGTTGCGGGTGGACAGCAGATGATGGCTGATGCTGATGCTACGACCAAGTCGCTCCTCGAGTTCATCAAGACCGCCAAGTATGGTTTCATAATTACACACATCAGAATATACCAGGTCCTGCAGCCTTATCTCAGCCTGCTGCAAGGCTTCTCTGATACCGGCTTCAATATGTTCAGCACGTATCTGATCAAAGGGAATGATAAATGCTCTACTCAGAAGTGGGTTCATTTAGACCTTTCATACTTGCACTCTCCCCCTAAAGATAGGTTAAGATAGTTTAACTAATTCTTGCACTCCGTTATGCACCGGAAACCACAAACCGTGTACCAATACTTTATGCTGTCAGGCTTTTCCAGGATGGTACAAGATGTATCGTCACCAGACGTTGTGAAGTTTGTTACACTACTTTCCAGGTAGGCCTGGTCCAAGCTAAGGCAAACCTTTAAGGATGGACTTATGAATGAATTCAAATGTGTACTCACACGTGTTTGTATCCGATCGGGACAGATTCACCTGCCTGGTCGCATGTTGCAGCTCTTTCCCAGCGAGGGGACTATCCAGATACAGGATGCTGAGCGCAATGAGCGCTTTACCCTCGAGATAGCAGATGGCAAACGCATCAGTGGTCTGGATTCTTTTTTTAAGGCGCACAAGCTGAGCGCCAACGATGAGCTTCACATAGAGCCGCTCGAGGACGGTAGTTTTCGCTTCAAAGCCGTAAAGCATCCCAAGCGCCTGGACCCTCACGATCCACAGGCCATCAGGGGATTTCTGGACCGCCTTGCCGAGCAGGCGACAGCCCTTTCTGAAGCCGAGATTCGCGACCTTTATCCAGACTTACCCCAAAATCTAAAACTGGCAGACGTGCTGCATAAGGATGAGCGCTTTGTTAGGAAGCATGGTCGCTGGCAATTGCAGGAGTTAACTGCTGCTGAGGCCACTGACACTGATATCAGTAACAAGGCTAACAACAAGCTCAATAACAAGACCAGCAACACTGAAGCAGGTACATCGTCAAGTGTCACCCCTTATCCACGTAATGTTATCTTCCCCAAGGAAAGCGGCTTGAACTCCGCAACAGGGCCCTCAGATCTGTCACACCAACACCGCATTAAAAACCTTCTGGCTCAGCTGGGCTTCCGCGCCGAAAGCCTTTCCTATGGTCAGGTCATCGCGCATGCTGAGCTTGGTCGCAAGCACTATAGTGTGCTGATACAGCTCCTGGAAGATCACAGCCAGATTGACTGGCCAGCCCTGCTTTCACGCCGCCGCGAAAAGGGCAACAAATACCTTGCCGTTTTTGGCGACCATCGTGATCTTATCAGGCATATCAATCAGGCTGCTGCATCGAAAGCAAGTCTGTGGTCGTGGACTGGTCTGGAACGACTCGAGGCTTTGCTGAGTTCAGTGCCGCTGAGCCCGGTCGAACTCGAGCCTCACTTTGATAAACACGGCTTGTTTGAAGAGGGTCTAAAGCTCTTTGAAACCAGTATTAGCCAACGTATAAGCGAACGCGGGCATTTCTCCGCGATACTCACCCGTCTGGCAACTTTGCGTGCCCCCACTGTATTCATGCTTGACGATATCGCTGATAAGGATCTGCCCAAGGATATCGCCCTGCGTATGCTGGACAGGTTATCACAGGCCCCCTTTGAACTCGTCGCCAAGGTAGACAGCGGTGAGTTCTGCCTCAGATTCAAAGTGGCAGATGGGCTGACACATTTTTCAGATTATGCCTTATCTTTAAGAGATCATTTGCCCAGTCGCCGCACCGAACGCCTAACCGCCACAGAAGACCTCAGTGAAACCCAGGCGGAAGCAGTCAGCATAAAGTCCTGAAACCTTTCCACGAAGCTATCTAGTTGAAAGTCAAAAACCAAGACGACCTAAGGGCCTATCGTGGACCATTCGCATTCACTGGTTCTAGCTAGCGAATGCGAATGGTTCTGACGCCAGCCACTCGTTGTGACCATTCCATAAGAAACCCAAGTATCTGCCGTAGCCCTTGTTTTTCCTCCAGGCTATCCTAATGCGGTCATTTCTCTTGAATACGGCATTCCAGCTTTCGCTGGAATCCATGTCCTAGCAGTTCGCAAAACACTCTTCTTATAGCGTTTCCATAGGTCATTGAGACATCTCAATGACCTATGCGACCTGAGGGAGTTGAAATCAACTCATTCAGTTTGTCTCAACAAAGCCTTGAAATGCTATTAATACAGCAGTTCCACAATAAAACCAGGCATCTTTTATTTGTAGCTCTTGCCTTTCTCCTAAATCACACAGACGTGGCTACTGCAATACCAAATGCAC
>CAZZPQ010000137.1:0-9256 GCA_964655595.1 uncultured bacterium | reverse complement strand
TTTGAAGGATTTTTCGTGGAAGTGCCACTTGTTAGAATGAAAAGCAGATAGTGCTTCAATAGAGAATGCTTATTCTACGAGTGAAGAAGCCTGATTACCAAACACAAGGGGGGAATTCCTCAAGACACAGCTCCCTGCCAGACAAGAGCGATTACTCGGCCTCGGTACCTAGCTCGAGCTTGATACCCGCTTGTGCAAAGGACATCTTGAGGCCCTGCTTGTCCACAGACTTGATATACGCCTCTTTCGGGTCCACCAGTCCTTCTTTTACCAGTGCCAAGAGGCTATCGTTCATCGTGCACATGCCTTCTTTTTTGCCAGTTTGCATGAGGCTCTTGAGCTGATGGGTCTTGCCTTCACGAATGTTGTTGGCAATGGCTGAATTGCCAATGAGGATCTCGTAGGCCGCAGCCCGTCCGCCACCAGTTTTCTTGCACAGCACCTGCGCGACAACACCTTTGAGGCTTTCCGCCAGCATGGTACGAATCTGCGCCTGCTGGTCCGCCGGGAACTGGTCGATTATGCGGTCTACGGTGCTGGGCGCAGTAGTCGTGTGCAGTGTACCAAAGACCAGGTGACCTGTTTCAGCAGTTTCTATGGCAATCGAAATGGTCTCCAGGTCTCGCATCTCCCCTACCAGTACAATATCTGGGTCTTCACGCAGCGCGGCGCGCAGCGCAGACTTGAAGCTCCTGGTGTGGGTACCAATTTCCCGCTGATTCACAAGACATTTTTTATTTTTGTGCACAAACTCGACAGGATCTTCAATGGTAATAATATGGTCACTGCGATTCTCGTTGATGTAATCAATGAGCGTTGCCAGTGTGGTGCTCTTGCCTGAACCCGTCGGGCCCGTAACAAGCACCAGCCCCTTGGATAACCAGCAAAGATCCAGTACTTCTTTGGGCAAGCCGAGTTGCTCGGCGGTTAGAATCTCGTAGGGAATTTGACGAAAAACTGCCCCAATGCCGTTTTGATCCATGAAGTAGTTGGCGCGAAAGCGGGCTACCCCAGGGATGGCATGAGCGAAGTCGCTATCATTGGTCTCTTCAAACTCGAGCAGGTTCTTTTCTGGAATGATGCCATAGAGAAGCTCTTTAAGTTGGTCGTGGCTTAGTGCTGTATTGTCTAATAGTGGCTGCATTTCACCACTTTGCCGCACCAGTGGTGCTACACCCGAACTCATGTGCAGGTCGCTGGCACCGACCTCAATCATCTTCCGCAAATAACGGTTGAGTTCTGGTTCCTGACCGGGGGCCTGTCTTGTGGCTGTGCTGATAGCTTGTGCAGGTGCAGCCCGAGGGGGTGCAGATACTGCCGCTGCTGGCACCTCAGCAGCCCTCATTTGAGATGGTGGCTCCATCACAGCCGTACTTGTTTCAGGCATAACCGCAGCGCTTGTGGCCGTATTTGCAGAACTCACCGCAGCAGAGCTCACCATGGCAGGATTCACCACAGCTGGTTCTGCAATAGCAGCACGACCATAGCGCCCCACAGGGGCAGGGGCAGCGGCTACAGCTGAAGCCAGCCGTGAAATCTTGACTTGCCAGGTATCTTCAGCCAGGCATTGAATTTCAAAGCGAGCATCTTCGCGTCCAGGTGGATAGTCCAGCGTAATTGAGCCCTTTTGAACCAGAGTTTCAAACTGCGCACCAGTGATTTCATGAACCAGTTGCGTGAGCTTACTGGCCTGCATAATCGCACTCGACTCACGCTCACCCTGGGGCATCTTGATACGAATAGCTTCACCTGAGCGCAGGCTCAGGTACTCGGCAGCCTGCCGCTTGAGTTGTTCAACATAAAACTCGGCTATGTTCATATTCACTCCCTGACAACTTAAATCAGAACCCGAGTCTAGAGCTTGAACTGTCACAAAAGTCTTACTCGAGACCTATCGACTCGATAGATTGACGTAGCCGGCACAACATCTCTATGCTTTTATACCAGTTCCGGATAAATCCTCGGAATAAACCCAAGGATTTATCCCGAGCAGAGCGTTAGGAAGCGGGATTGCTTTTGAAATCTTTAATCAATTTATCGGGCTCGGTATTAGGCGCTGTTCTTATCTCACATGGAGGTTCTTGTGATTCATTTACTACAAACACGTAGCGATATTAATCTGACAATCCTACGTCTGGCTCTGGGTCTCATCATGCTGCCACACGGTGCACAAAAGCTATTTGGCTGGTTTGGGGGCGGAGGCTTTAGTGGCACGATCAACTTTTTCCAAAGCCAGCTCGGCATTCCGCCTTTTATAACCGTACTGGTTATTGCCACCGAGTTCTTTGGTTCACTGCTGCTGGTTTTTGGTCTCCTCAGCCGCTTGGCCGCTTTGGCACTGATTGCCAATATGCTGGGTGCAATCCTGCTGGTCAATGGTACCAATGGCTTTTTCTGGACGGCAGGCGGCATAGAGTTTCATCTGCTGATCATCGCAGTAGCCTTGGTGATTCTTTTGGCGGGTGGTGGGGCGTATTCGGTGGATCAACGCCTAACAGCCCAGTCCCCAGTTAGTCCCGGACAGGTCTAAAGCGCAGTTGCGTCCGGCTCCACAAAAGCCACTCAGCCAGCAGGAAAACGAGCGCCAGCGCAATCAACCAAAAGGCCAGGGTGCGCACACGCTCACTACCTGGACCAGTTGGGCTTTCGGCGACCTCGGGCAGCTCGCTAAAGGCGGGCAAGCGGGTCTGGCTGCCGCTTAACAAACTGGCAGTAAAGCGCTCATCATTCACCAGGTACACCCCAGGTACAGCAGCGGCGCCAGCAGCAATCTGCCGTTCATCCTCCAGGCGAACACTACCTTCTGGTAAGCGCTGCCCCAGTTGCAGCTGCGTTTCGCTGCGAAAGGCGTTCATGATATTAGTCATGAGCAGTGGAAAGGCCGAACGATTGATGATGTCACTTTGCTGCGGATGGAAGTTAAAGGCGATCACCTCGTAGTCACTACTCACACCATGAAGCAGTACGGGAACCAGTTCACCTGTTTGGGCCAGTACCCGCCAGTCAGGCTTGCTAAAACGTGGGCCTGCTGCAGGCAAACCGACAATCGTTTCACGCAGATCAACAAAGCGCAAGAGTGGATCAGCCCGATCCCAGTCACGAATGACCTGATAGACAGGCGCGCTGTCACGAGGGCTAAAAAGCAGGTAACGTCCCTGTGGATTTTCTGGCAGGTCGCCCATCAGCACGCGCACATCGAAACCAGGTGCGCTGAGCGAGGCGCGTGGCAAAACCTGAAAGCTCAGATTAGGAATGGCAGCAAAGGCACGCTCGAGCACCTCATTGCCTTCGGTCAGCACCACGCGCAAGTCTCGCGTGCCGGCATAGGCAACGTTGTCAAGCTCAAGAGCGTCCCAGTCCGGAGTGACAAGCCGCGCTTCAAACATGCCGGTATTGCTGGCTAAGGGAAAGGTCACATGCTGCTGACCATTGGCAGGCACCAGCAGGGTCATTTGGGCAATCAGCCGCTTATCCTGATAAAGCTCAAGCGGCACCTCCTGGGGGCGCGGGTGGTTGCTGGCTACTGAAATAAAGGCCTGCTGCAAACCAATATCCAGGGTAGTAATCCCCAGGTTCAGCCCATCACCAGCCACCGGATGCAAGCTGATACTCACACCCGCAGGAGTCTCAGAATCGGTATACACATGAATCTGCGCATCTGGCGCAATACTCCGGGCCAAGGTTATCGCACGCTCGAGGTCTCCCACCTGATCCACAGCCTGAAGGCTGCGCAGAGCCTGCTCCGCCTCCTGCATATCGCGCGTCAGGGCTTGCAGCACCGTAGCGTCAAGGCCAGCGCGAATGATGGCGACTTCGCTCGAGTCACGCAAAAGGCGTATGGCCTGCTGTTGGGCCTTACTGATGCGCTGCCCGTCACTATCCACCGCCGACATGCTGGCTGAAGTGTCGATGATGATAATGCGGGTTGGCGGTCCTTCGGTGCTGATATTCGGCTGTGACAGGGCGAGCGCTGCCAGCGTCACAAACATCAGTTGCAAGAACAGTAACCAACTCGGTGAAAAGCGCTGCTTTTGCTCAGCGAGCTGCTGCGCCTGCCGCCACAGAAAGAGCGCCGATACTGTGGTGCGCTTTTTGCGGGTACGAATAAAGTGCAGCAGGATAACAATGGGAATCGCCAGGAGCGCCCACAGAAACTGAGGGGCTAAAAAGGTCAGGGACATACAGCTTGCCTCGGCAATGGCATCATAAACCTAGTGTAGCCGAAGCCAGGAGGCTGTTCCGTAATGGGATGCGGGTTAGCTGGAAAGCTATCAGGCAAAAACAGGAACTAAAGAGAGTAAGGGGAATAGAGGAGCGAATAAACTCATTGCTGTGTTCTACTCCACTGCCTCACGCAGACGCAGTGTCAGAATCAGCGCTGGTAGCAGCAAAACCCCCAAAACGCTGAGGGTTGGAATCACCCCGAACTGCTCAATAAGCGGCCCAATCACACCATACAAAAGACCAGCAAAACCCCAGGTAAAACCCATCAGGAGACCCGAAACTGTAGCGATTTGCTTAGGCTCATGCTCCTGGGCCATAACCACAGCCACAGGAATACCCGCATTCATCAGGGCGCCACTGAGTGCCAAGAGTGGCAGGTATATCCAGAACTGCTCCGGCGCCAGTACCAGCAAGGCGATATAAAGCGGAATACTGCCTATCATTGTCACAACCATGATGGCTTTGCGCCCGTAGCGATCCGAGAGCGTTCCACCCAAAAACGAGCCTATGGTACCGGAAAAATTATAAACCGAAAGTGCCAGGGCAATCTGGGCGTCCGCCATACCCCGTTGATCAAACCAGTAGGGAATGGTGGTAGAAAAACTCATAAAGGTCACAGCGCGAAGCGTTGATACCGCCCACAGTTTAGCGATTTCACCCCTAAAGACTCGAGCCAGATCTCTAAAGCCTGATGGCTTGGACGCAATGCTGACAGGTGGCGCTTGCCGCAATACAAAAAGTGCCGGAATAAGCGCAAAAGGTATTAGCCAGGCAAGGCTTTTGAGCCCTAGTGTTCCGGCCATACCAAGGGACACAATCGGCCCAAAAGACAGACCCAGAAAGCCTGCCGAACCAAAGGTACTCAGCCAGAAGCCCTTGCGTCCTTTGGGGGCATATTGCCCCACTAGCGCCGCAGCAGAAGCATGAAACAGCGCCGAACCCAGACCTGAGAGCCCCAAAAGCACAACCAGAACGAAAATATTCGGGTAAAACCCCATCAGACCGCAACCCGCCACCACCATCAAGGGACCCAGAGCTGCCAGCATGCGGCGATCAAAACGGTCAGCAATCAGGCCCGCTACCGGCTGCAACAAACTGCTGGTCAGTGAAAACACCGCCACTGCCACTGATACAGTGGCATAATTAACCCCAAAGTTGCGCTGCAAGGTTGGCAACAGTGGCGTTAGAAAAGCCCCAAACATGTCATTCGTCGCGTGCAGGATTGAAAGCAGAAACGGCAGCACGCTCAAGAATACGCTTAGGAAGTCAGTCCTGTACCCTTTAGGCTTACATGCCTGCAGTTGCACCCCAAAACCTTATCCACTTTGACCTTGAGCTTGCAACTCCGCCTAATCGCAGGAATCCTTGAGGATGCTTGACATGTTTATTAGACTTCTTGCGAAAGTATCAACTGAGCAACCTTTAGGGCGATAACCATCGTTATCCAACTGGACTTTTGCAAGAGGTCTATTTAAGAAAGGTGAATGACCTGCCCACCCTGCGCGGCCGACGCCCTGATCGCGTCCCACAAGCGCATCATTCTGAGACCCACCAGCGGCGGACAGGGGTTGGCAATCTCACTGCGCCGAACCCGCAAAAACTGCTGCCACGATCCCAGAGACTCAGCCGTTGGCATAGCCTTAAAATCTTCCTCGCCCTCCAGTTGTAGCTCGAGCCTTTCCCCCCACACACCAGTTCGCAAAATGCCCTTGCTGCCAAAAACCCGCACATCCGAGTGGCAGGACTTTATGGCCTCGCCGCAGCCGTTCATCGTTACCAACACACCAGAGCGCGTTCGCGCCATCACTACCCCGTTAATATCCACTGGAGAACCCCGCTGATCCAGCCAGGCACCCACCTCTGCAAACTCCTCCCCCGCCAGGTCAGCCAGAGTATTGAGCATATGTGCACCACTATCAAACAAAAAGCCCCCGCCAGATATTTCCGGCTCCTGCCGCCAGCTTCCCTCAGTCAGGCCCCGCCAGTTCTGCCATACCGAGGCGTGAATGGTCAATACTTCACCCAGCTCCCCGCTGCGCAGCAAACGCACTGCTTCACGGATATTGGGCGACAAGCTACCATTAAAAGCCACCACTAGCAGTTTTCCCGTTGCCTCCTGCACACTGATAAGCGCTTCTGCCTCGGCAGCGTTCATAGTCATGGGTTTTTCCAGCAGTACATCCAGACCTGCCTCCAGACAGGCTTTGGCCTGCGGAAAGTGCAGCATATGCGGTGTGATGATGAAAACGGCGTCCAGTTCCTGAGCGTAGCGTGCCAGAAGCGCGTCCAGATCAGGCTCATTGACTGGAGGCGCACAACCTGCTTCCTCAAACACCTTGACCATTGCCTGATAGTTGGCATCTGAAGGTTCTGCTACCACGACAATATCCGTATCCTGTGCCTTGAGAATATTGCGCATATGATGTCTGGCCATACCACCACAGCCAACCATGGCCATCCTTACCGCTTGTCCCATGCAAATCTCCTTTATAACTCCCGGCAATTACGCCGCCAGTATATCTTTATCTGTATGGTAGGACTTCCTATCAGATACCCTTCCCATTCTTCGCGCTTCACTAGCACACCACATAACGCTATTACCGCCATATCTATCAACTAGTGGACAGGTTTTGGATAATCTCATCTTGCAGTGGGTGAATCTGCAAACACTTTATAGCATCTGGATAAATCATTGGGATAAACCCAATGATTTATCACGAGAAGAGCGTTAGGAACCGAGGAACTCCTTTTCTAATCTATAATCAGTTTATCGGGTTCGGGATTTGAATGTTCTTGATTATCCTTTTACTTGACTTCTTGCAAAAGTCCCGATTGATGGCGATTCTAATCAGCCTTAAGATTGCCTAGTTGATACTTTCGCAAGAAGTCTACTGCAACTCTCATTAGTGCGTTTGCCCTATGGCCTGTTTGTTGTTCTCGACAGACCACAGAATCTGTGCTAGAATTGCCAGTTGCTGCCGTGAGGTCGCGAGCCTACCAGTGCCAGCAAACCCCAATGAAAGGAGGTGACGCGTGCATACCTATGATCTGAATCTGATCCTTGATCCGGGTCTCAATGAGAGCCAGCTCAAGACTGAAAAGGACGCTGTAATAACGCAACTCGAGCGTGCCGGTGGTGAAATAGTCGCTGAAGACGACTGGGGCAATAAGCGCCTTGCTTACGAAATTCGCAAGCTGCGTGAAGGCCACTACATCATCTACACCATCAAGGTGCCAGCCGACGCCCCTAAAACGATCGAGGCTGCCCTCAGGCAGCGCGATAACGTCATGCGCGTGCTGATTGTAAGACAGCGCCCCGAGTGGAATACGCGCAAAGTCAAACCTAAAGAAGTAGTCGTAGCCTAGAACGAAGACCCATCCCAGATCGAGACTAAAAAGGAGAACAAAAATGGCAAAAGGACTGAATACCATCTATTTAGCAGGAACCCTTACCCAGGCACCTGAATTGCGCTATACACCGGGCGGACTCGCCATACTGGATCTGAACCTGGGCGGTAATGATCATGTGATTGGTGATGATAATCAGGCTAGAGACCTTGCCTGGTATCACCGTGTTACCGTCTTTGGTGCTGCTGCCGAGAGTCTGGTCAATACTTTGCAGGCGGGTAGTGCGGTACTGGTTGAGGGAGCGCTGAATTACCGTAACTGGGAAAGCCCGGACGGTCAGCGGCGAAGTAGTTTGGATGTCAAAGCCATTCGTGTTGAAGTGCTGAGTCTGGACTCACGCAAAACAGATGCTACTGTGCTTGATTCTAAAGGGCAACACCGTTTGAAGAATGCCCTGAATGAAGTTAGCTTGATTGGCAATCTAACGCGTGATGCAGAACTCAGATATACACCCACTGGCAGTGCTGTCACCCGTTTTTCCATCGCCGTTAACGAGCGTTTTCGTGATCGTAGCGGCATGGATCAGGAGCGCACTCACTATGTTGACATAAATGTTTGGCGTGAGCTGGCAGAAGCCTGCGGTACGCTCAGCAAAGGCGATCCGGTTTTTGTGATCGGTCGACTGGTGAATGATTCCTGGACAGACACTGAAGGCAACAGGCGATACACGACGCGGGTGGAAGGGTCCCGTGTTGAGTTCCTGACTCGAGGTCCCGGCATGAGTGGAACCGGAACCCAGGCAACTGCTAGCCAGAAGCCCGCTCAGACGAGTCAGCTAGATATTGATGAAGAGTTTCCACCAGAAGAGGATTTACCCTTTTAATGGCAAGAGAAGCACGCGATAAAGATAGAGATAGAGATAAGGGCGAAAGAGGCAGAGGGGGCCGTGGCGGAATGCGCCGTGGTCGCAGACCCAAGGTTTGCCCCTTTTGCACTGGCGAAATGGAAATCACGAACTACCATGATGGTCGGATGCTGCGCAGGTTTATCTCGGATACAGCCAAGATTTTGCCGCGTCGTCGCACTGGGGTATGTGCCAAGCACCAACGTAGGCTCGCTACTACTATCAAACGTGCCAGAATGCTGGCGATTATTCCCATCACTGAAAAGCTGGTGAGAAAATGAATATCATTTTGCTCGAGCCCGTCGATAAGCTGGGTGATGCTGGGCAACTGGTCAGGGTACGCCCGGGCTACGCCCGCAATTACCTGATTCCGCAGGGTTTGGCACTGGTTGCCAACAAGGCGAATCAGGCTGAGCTAAATGTGCGACTGGCGCAACGTGCCAAACAGCTTTCAGAGGTTAAAGGTGACGCTGAGCGCTTAAAGGAACTACTCGCTGAAGCGATACTAAATATCAAGGTCAAGGCCGGTGAGGAACGCATTTATGGCTCAGTGAACAACCGTGATATTGCTGACGCTTTAAAAGCTACCTATGATGTGGAGGTTGACCGCCGCAAAATTGAGCTGTCAAATCCCATTAAGACGTTGGGTGAATATAACATCATTTACAAACCCCATCCAGAAGTTCCCATCGATCTAAAAGTGGTTATCAGCGCAGCAGAATAGAACGTCCCCTGTTTACCTGTAATGCACCGGTCAATAGCCGGTGCATTGTTATTATG
>CAZZPQ010000136.1:0-9394 GCA_964655595.1 uncultured bacterium | reverse complement strand
ACGGAGTACCCGTTGCAGCGCCTGATTGAGTTCATCCCATAACTCACTGACTTCTTCACTTAGATCAAGCATGGGAATCTGTTGCGGGTCGTAACGGCTCATGCTACCACTATACGGCGTAAACCCCACTTAATACCAGCTCCGGATAAACCCAAGGATTTATCCGGAGCTGGGCGAGTAGGTAGCGGGGATTGCTTTTCAAATCTTTAAGCAATTTATCGGGCTCGGTATAAGGCACGGAATGTCTAGCGCAAACCCGGCAACCGGGAAGCTGCGCTTAGCTGTTTTTGTAATTCATCCCAGGACGCACAGTGAATGCGCTGACCCGTTTTTAAGTTATGAAGTATGAACTGCTGCTGACCAGCATTGTCAATGATTCGCAGGATGAAGCTCGAGTGCTCTCTCATAGCCTGATTGTGTTCTGTTTAGTGTCACACGAGCGTCACACAAAAAATAAAAGGTGGCACTTTGTGCCACCGCAGGGCTTGGTAAATGCGCTGGAGAGAAGTTGTAAGAAGACGAATGCAGGTTGCAAGAGGTTTCCAGCGCTCAATACTCAGTTTACAAAAAGCCTATGACAAAAAAATCATATGGCAGAGCTTTATACCAGTTCCGGATAAATCCTTGGGTTTATCCCAACGATTTATCCCGAGCAGAGCGAGTGGGAGCCGAGGAACTGCTTTTCAAATCTGTAATCAATATATCCGGCTCCGTATTACTGCTTGAGCCTTGTCCAGACGCGGCTGGCCAGGTCCACGTACTCTGGCGGACAGGTCGGGGCAAATACCACCAGGGCGTCAGCTGGCGCGACTACTTCCGCAGCGGTGCGCAAATCCTCGAGCAAAAACGCTTCTGAACCGACTACACCGTTGGCATAGCCTGCAAAGTTGGACTGCATGGCGGCGTTCTCGGGTTGCAAAAACCAGTTGATGAAGGTTAGGGCGTTCTCGTAGTTGGGTGCGCCTTTGGCAACGGCCAGGTTGTCCATCCAGCCAGATACGCCCTCCGTGGGGTAAACGTAGCGGATGGTGGGAATCTCACGGCGGGCACGAAGGGTAGCGCCGTTCCAGTGGGTGTGCATATCCACTTCGCCAGCAACGATATTCTCCACTACGCCTTCGGAGTTGTACATTTTCACAAAGGGCTTTTGTGCTTCAAGGAGTTGCAGCACTTCGGCAAACGCCTGAGGATTGGTTTCGCAGGAGTCATAACCTAAGTAGCGCAGCGCCATAGGTACCACTTCATCCCAGGAGTCAAGCATGCCGATGCGCCCGTGAAGTACCGTGGGTGGTTTAAAGAGCAGCTCAAATGAGTCAAGGGGGCCATCATAAATGGCTGTGTTGACATTGAATGAGGTTGAACCCCAGTTCCAGGGTACGGTATAGACATTGCCGGGGTCCCAGTCAGGGTTTTGCCAGCGTGGGTCAATGTTGCTGTAGTTCTCGAGCTGTGTAGCGTTGATGGGCTCGAGCAAACCCTCCTGCACAAAAATCTGTACGAAGTTATGTGTTGGCACTACGATGTCATAGCCGGTTGCACCGCTCTTGAGGCGTGAGAGCAAGGTTTCATTAGAGTCAAAGGTATCCAGAATCACGCGGATACCCGTCTCTTGTGTAAACTTGGCGACCATTTCCTCATTGGTGTAACCCGTCCAGTTGTAGATATAGAGTTCACCTTGGGCTACAACAGAACTCAGGATTAGCGTCGTTAATAGGGTGAGTAGTTTTTTCATGCTTTCCTCCTTGAAAAGAATCAGGTTACTAGTATACCTAAAGCATCAAAGAATACAAACTAGCGTTTGCGGGCCATAAAAAAGGACAGCACCACAAAAAGTATTGACACTGCCAGCATCAATGAAGAAACCGCGTTGACTTCGGGTGTGATTCCTAGCCTGACCAGTCCCCAGATATAGAGTGGCAGTGTGGTTGTACCGGGTTCGGCCACCATCAAGGAGATAATAAAGTCATCCATGGAGATGATAAAAGCCAGCATCGCCCCTGAAATGACTCCCGGCATCATCAGTGGTAAGGTGACACGCCGGAAGACTTGCCAGTCATTGGCATAAAGGTCATGGGCGGCTTGCTCGAGGCTTTTATCCATGCTTTGCAAGCGGGCCTGAATGGGTAAATAGGCAAAGGGGATACAGAACACGCTATGGGCAATAATCAGTTTGCCGACGCCGAGAGATAGTCCTACAGCTGAAAAAAAGACCAGACTGGCAATGGCCAGGACGATTTCGGGAATCATGATGGGCGAAAGCAGCAAGCTGGTGACGATAGCCTTACCGCGAAAACGTCCACCCCGTACCAGTACCAGAGCCGCCAGCATAGCGATGATGGTGGCAATGATGGTGGCGCTGATAGCTACTGTCAGGCTGGTTAGCGCCGCCCGGCGGATAGCCTCACTGCTAAAAACGCGCCAGTACCAGTCCAGGGTAAAGCCCCGCCAGATGGTGACTGCGCGGTTATCATTAAAGGAAAAAATCACCAGAATGACCAGGGGTGCATAGAGATATAGAAACATCAGCAGCGTCCAGAAGCCAAAGCCAGGCAAGTGCCCGACCCGAAAGCCAGAGCGCGTCACAGCAGGCTCCCTTCGCGCCGTGCGGGGCCACGGGCATAAATCAGCAGGGCAAGGAGCACAAAAGCCATGAGCAGCAGTGAAACTGCAGCACCAAAGGGCCAGTTGCGCCCTGAGGAAAACTGTAACTGAATCAGGCTTCCCAGCATCAGGTTGCGACCGCCGCCCAGAAGCTGGGGGGTGATAAACGCCCCCAGTGCCGGAATGAAGACCAGGATGCAGCCTGCTACCACCCCAGGCATCGCCAGTGGCCAGGTGACTTTGGCAAAAACGCGCCAGCGGTTGGCATAAAGGTCATGTGCAGCCTCGAGCAGGCGCACATCAAGGCGCTCGAGGCTGGCATATAGCGGTAGAATCATAAAGGGGATATAGCTATAAACGAGTCCCAGCAGTACAGCAGCATTCGTGTAAAGCAGCGGTAGTGGTTGACTAATCAGCCCGACATTCTGCAAAAAAGTATTGATAAGCCCCGTGTCGCGCAAGATGAGAATCCAGCAAAAGGTGCGAATCAGCAGATTGGTCCAAAAGGGAATGGTAACCAGCAGTAGCAAGGTATTCTTGCGCCCGGCTGGCTGCCGCGCAATGTAGTAAGCCACCGGCAGCGCAAAGGCCAGACTGAGCAGGGTGGTTGCCAGAGCCAGCCACAATGAGCGCCAGAAAATCCTCAGGGTAGAGGTGCTAAACACCAGGCTGTCATCTAAAAAGTCGCGTTCAAACAGCAAGCGCAAATAGGCTTCAAGGGAGAAATTCTGGCGCACGCCCCCAAAGGGATCAGCCTCGCGGAAGCTGAAAACCACCACAATCAAAAGCGGCACAACAACAAACACCAACATGGCAAGCAAAGCAGGCAGCAGCCCAAAAAACTGCTTGGGACTAAGGTTCATCCCTGGATCACCCGCGCAGCATCTGGTGCTATCTTGAGTGACACAGTGTCGCCAGGCTTAAAACGCGCTGAGCCCATGAGGCCATTCTGATCGCGTACCTCGAGCTCGAGCCCTCCTGCTAGCCTGACCTGATAACTGGTATCCGTACCCAGATACATGGACTCGCTCACTGTGCCCTTAAGACCTTCGCTGTCACCAGGGTACAAATCAACTTTTTCGGGCCGCAAAACCAGCGTCACGCGCTCACCCAGCCGGTGCTGGTCCTGGGCTGTAAGCTGCAACATGCCCGCCTCTGCCAGCTGAATACTTAAGCTGTTGCCATCAATACCGCTAATCGTGCCTTCTAAAAAATTGCTGCGCCCAATAAAATCGGCCACAAAGCGGTTGACTGGCAGCTCGTAAATATCGGCAGGCGTGCCGACCTGCTGCACCTCGCCATTGCTCATCACAGCGATGCGGTCGCTCATGGTGAGGGCCTCTTCCTGATCGTGAGTGACGAAGATGAAAGTAATACCCGTCTCGCGCTGCAAGGTCTTGAGTTCGCCGCGCATGGCGTGACGTAGCTTTAAGTCCAGTGCCGACAGGGGTTCATCGAGTAGCAAAACCTTGGGCTGCGGAGCCAGGGCTCTGGCTAGCGCCACCCGTTGTTGCTGCCCACCTGAAAGTTGTGCCGGACGGCGTTTGGCAAACTCGGACATCTTGACCAGCTCGAGCATCTGCATGACGGTTTTGTGAATGTTTACTTTGTCACTACCCAGCATCTGCAAGCCAAAAGCTACATTATCTTCTACCGTCATATGGGGAAAAAGTGCATAGTGCTGAAACACAGTGTTGACCGGACGCTGGTGAGGCGGGAGCTTTTCAATCGGCTCACCAAAGAGCCTTATCTCACCAGCAGTGGTGTTTTCAAAACCAGCAATCAGCCTGAGCAAGGTGGTCTTGCCACAACCTGAAGGACCCAGCAGGGTAAAAAACTCGTTATCACCGATATCCAGACTGACCCCTTTGAGCGCAGTCACCGCATCATCACTGCGCTCGTTGTAGACCTTAATGACTTCCCGAATAGCTACTGCTGATGCCATTGATCACTCCCAGTCCAATTAAACCAAAGTTTCACCTCTGGGTAAAGCCTCAGGCTCTAAAGCAAACTTTGCCGGCAACGACGGTCAGCTTGGCACGCAAGGTTGCCAGCGACTCAGAGGGCAGCTGCCGCAAATTGTCTGAAAGAAGCACCATATCTGCTAGCATGCCAACCTTGAGCTGTCCCTTTTGCGTCTCGGCAAACTCAGCATAGGCAGCGTCTTTGGTATAGCCCGCCAGTGTTTGAGCCAGGCTTTGCGCCTGCCAAGACAGGTCTGCGCTCCAGGGTTGACGGTTCACTGCGGCGTCAAAGCCTAAAAATGGGTTCATGCTGACCACTGGCCAATCACTACCAAAACAAAGCCTTGCGCCAGCAGCGCGCAAGGCTTGCCAGGGAAAACTGTCACTGTAGCGGTCTTTGGCAATACACTGCAAATACGGTGTCAGGTAGTCTACTTCGGGCCGCGTGCAGTGATAGGGTTGCATGCTGGCCAGTACTGCAAGTTCAGCAAAACGCGGCAGGTCAGCAGGGTGCAGGAGTTCAATATGTTCGATGCGATGTCGGCTGTCACGCTTAGCATTGATGTGCTGCGCCAGTTCGAATCCGTCCAGTGTCCGGCGAATGGCAGCGTCACCAATCGCGTGAACGATGACCTGCAAGCCCAGTTTGTCTGCCTGGCTGACAACTTCGTTGAAGTGCGCAGCCGAGTAAAGCGCCTCGCCCTGACTGCCGGGCTGATTGATGTAGGGCTCGAGCATATAGGCAGTAAAGGATTCAATCACGCCGTCCATAAAGAGTTTGAGCGCTCCCGCTTTCAGAAAATCCGTCTGATATTCCTGCTTCATCGCCAGCGCTTCTTCCAGGGCAGCCAGCGGACTATCGGGTGCAAAGCTATAGGGCATGTAGATGCGTAAGCTCAGCTCTTGGGCGGCAGCGAGTTCGCTGTACAGCTGCGCTTCTGCAAAGTTGCCATTCATATTGTGAATGCTGGTGATGCCGTAGCTATTTGCCAATCTGACGCCTTCACGCAGATAGTGACGCTTTTGGGCTGCTGTCAGCTCGGGAACCAGCTGATACACCAGTTGTATAGCCTCAAACTCGCGCAGTTCACCACTGGCCAGCCCGTCTGCGTCCATCACGACCTCAGAGTGGGCAGGCAGCTTAGCACCGTGCAGGATGCCTGCTGCTTGAAGTGCCGCCGTATTACACCAGGCATTGTGAAAATCAAAACTGGTAAGAATGAGCGGTACATCAGCTAAAATTGCGTCCAAATGCCTGCGGTTTAAGCGTTCCCCCGGTACGATATCATAGCCAAGAC
The DNA here is from genome assembly GCA_964655595.1 of uncultured bacterium. Taxonomy (GTDB): domain Bacteria; phylum Deinococcota; class Deinococci; order Deinococcales; family Trueperaceae; genus CAZZPQ01. The sequence continues at coordinate 3,531 of CAZZPQ010000136.1, read as the reverse complement.
CAGCACCTCGGAGTATCGCTTCCTGGGGGTGCAACTCCCGATAGCCCTGAATAACAGTTTGTAACTGACCTAAGCTACGCACCTCGGCAAGCTGCATTTCAGCAAGTCGCAGCGCACCCCAGTAGAGGTGAAAGTGGCTGTCAATCATGCCAGGTAGAAGGCTGCAACCAGCCGCGTCTATGACCTGCGTTTGGCTATTTCGTAAAGCCAGTACTTCAGGCTCGAGCCCCAAGGCCACAATTCGCCCACCCCGCACCGCGATCGCCTGTGCGCTGACCAAGCTGTCATTCATAGTGACGACATCTGCATTGGTGATGATTAGGTCCGCCATCTGCGTTTCTCCCTCCGAGTTTCTCCCATAGAGCCGAATGATACCGCGCTTAGGATTTGATTGCCAAAGGGATCGTAGTAGAAGTACATCAGGGCATAGTTATGTGTGGCGTTAATGAAGAGGGGGTTCGAGTACCAGTACTTCTGGAAGATCCGTGATTTGAGCCATTCAGCACTTCGCTATGGGGCATCTTTGCCTACATTGGTCATGGCGCGTGAACCACCAATGATAGGGTTAGACGATAGGATTGAAGGATTCCCCAAGAGACGTGTACAACAACGCCCAACCAAGTCAAGGTTTCTGCTAAACTTGATTACAATGCCATCTGTAACCCTTGATCTTCCAGAACACCTTCAGGCTCGAGTGGCCCCCTTTAGTCGTTGGCTACCTGCTATCCTCGAGGTCAGTTTGTTGGGTCTCAAGAGTTCCGTTCATCAGGTGGCTGGTGAGTTTATTGACTTTTTAACCTCTAATCCTGATGAGCAAGCTGTTCATGGGTATCAATTTGCACCGCAGATACAAGAACGCATTGGCATGTTGCTCGAGACCAACCGCCAAGGACTGTTAAGTGAAACCGAGGCTACTGAACTCGAGGATTACCTAAAGCTCGAGCATGTCATCAGGGTTTTGAAACTCAAACTCAAATCTAAAGCTTTGGTTCATGGGTGACAGAGCAACTGCGGGAGCGCATTCGTCAACGGGCCAAAGAACGCTGCGAATACTGTCTTTACCCGCAAAGTGAAGCAGCCATCAGCCATCAGATTGATCATGTGAGGGCAAAGCAGCATGGGGGTACAGATAACGAAGACAATCTCTGTTTATGTTGTGCAACATGCAATCGTTACAAGGGACCCAACCTAAGTTCTATTGACCCTTCCGCCCAAGAGCTAAGCCCGCTTTTTAACCCACGCGAGCAGGTATGGCAGGAGCATTTTCAACTCGAGGCTGAGCGCATTGTGGGTGTGACTGCTGAAGGCAGGGCTACCGTATTTTTGCTTCAGTTTAATCGTGAAGAGAGGTTGCTTGAGCGGCGGTTGCTTATTGCGCTGGGGTATTTTGAGATGTAGCTCGAGGCTTTCCTAGAAATAAGCTCGAGCCTCACTGTGAAGAGACTCGGGTATCGCTGAATTTCTTTGTGGGGATGGTTGGAGGGAAGGCAGGGGGCTCGAGGCTGCAATAACCTTGAACAAGTGATCAATCTAATTCATCTAAAATAGATGTGAGCTTGTCTGCAATTAACTCAACAAAAAAAGTCTCAGGATCATCTGCAAGAAGCTTCATAACAGTTCGGAGGTTCTCCCGAGTTGCTCGAGGATATGGGTCATTCAAATCATCACTAACTATAAATGTGCCATCTGGGTCAGAAAACACGTTACCACTATCGATCCAGAAAATTTCACCGGTCATCAAGTCAACTGTTAGCGCATTACCACCTATTGATGAAGCAAGAACAATGTAGCCGAGAGGGAATATCACACCTCCAGGGGTAACCTCAGGTTGATTCTCAGCTAGAATTCTGTAAAAGTCATGGATACGGACACCAGAGGCGGTTAGGCCATCTGGTGTCAGACATGTTTCGAGATAAGTTTTTAACTCTGGATTTACTTCATCTATTGTCCTGAGATTGAACTCAGAAAGCATATGACTTTCACATTGTAATCCCTTAGCTAATAATGCGTTTTTTACGGTGTCCATTTAAATCCTTTTCCTTTACTCACTAATAGGGAATTCCTAGAGGTTGAATGTACGTAGTATATACTGCTTTAGCCCAATCAGAATAACCTTCTTGGGTATAGACATTCTTCAACGCAGCCCAAACTTCAGTCGGATTTGCGCTTGATCTTGCAACACCCAATCTCCTAAATTCGCTATTCAGAAGTGCATCGATATTTGTACCAAAACCCTGCATGTTGACGTTCCGGTGGTTACCTACAGTAAGCATAACTGAAATTATTTCATCTTCGTCAAGTCCAAATTTTGATGCGAATGATTTTGGAAGCAAGTGGTGAGCTTCTAAGTATTTTCCAGCATCAGGAGACATGTTTGATATAAGCGACTTAAGATCTTTATAAGAATAGAAACTTCCAGGATCGAAGCGAGGACAAGGCCCACTATTATGCACCAACCAACCCTGTTCACCCACATAGTAGTTGTCCAGCTCAGCCACGTCAAGGTTGAACATGGCTTGGCTTTCCTGTGTGGTTGTTAGCGCAATGACTGTACCTGTGCCACCACTGGCTTGTCTGACCTTGTCGCCTGCTTTCAGGTCGTGGGCAGCGACCCAGAAGCTACTGACGCCTGTATAGTCTTCGGGTTCTGGGCGGGTGGTGTTGTCTACGTTGACTTCGAGGTAGAAGGGGTGACCTGGGGTGGTGACGATCTGCTCGGTTACTTGGCTGTGGTCATCCTGAATGCTGGGAACAGGAGGTATTCAGAATATTACAAGGTCAAACAACTTAATTTAGCCAATAATCTACAAATTGGATTTGAATTCTCTATATAACTTTAGAGCAGCATCAAAGGGATTTTGATGCTGCTCTATTAGCAGCATCAAAGTATCCTTATAATTAAGACCTGATTTTTGGGATAACCAATTCTTGAATAACTGATACTTTTTGATGTCTTGAAAGTAAAAGTGTTCTTCAATATCAGATCCTAAATAAGCTTTCATAAAACCACTTTCGTAAGCTTCCAAGAAAGTTACTGCTTCAGCATAACTTCCTTGAAGTGTATACATGAGGGGTCTTTCCATAACAGCTTCGAAAAGATCAATGACTCTAATACTCTTGCTTGACTTATTTATGGTGTCCAAGGAAACACCTCCAGAATCTGGTTAAACGTATAATTTCTATCATTAACATAAAAAGTAGTCTTAGCACGAAGATCAGGACTAAATGCAATCATTTGAAGCTCCCAGTTTGTTGAGCCTCGACTAACGCCAAAGTTTGGGTTACGGATTAACTCTCCAACGTAATCCATTCCACTTAAATTAAACTTTATGTCTTTTGCTTCTGCCATTACTCTAATCAAATCATTAGCAAAAGTGCCACTAGTGGGATCTAAGCCTAAGTCTCGGAATGTTTTAGCACCATGATTATTTGCAAAAGTTTGTAATCCATTTGCCTGCATGCCAAATCCTATTGTTTCACAATTATGCACCAACCAGCCATACTCACCCACATAGTAGTTATCCAGCTCAG
>CAZZPQ010000135.1:0-9430 GCA_964655595.1 uncultured bacterium | reverse complement strand
TTCAGCTTGACGCCAGAGACAGTGCGCAGGTCAATGCGGTTTTTAAGGAAGTGGCGGATTTTCTGGGCGGCAATATTGACATTCTGGTGAATAATGCCGGGCATTTGGTCGGGCGTGTCAGGCTTGAAGACATGAGCGATGAGCACTGGCAGCAGGTGATGGATGTTAACGTCTCGAGCGCCTTTTATTGCACCAGAGCGGTCCTTGCTTATATGCCAGCAGGCGGGCGCATTGTCAATATGTCGTCTTTGGCAGGGCGCAACGGGGGTGGCAATGGTTCGGCTGCCTACGCGACTTCCAAAGCTGCGGTGATTGGCTTTACCAGAGCGATGGCCAAGGAACTCGCACCCCGACAAATCACCGTCAATGCTTTAGCGCCTGGCTTTATTGTGGATACGCCTTTTCATGAGACCTTTACTGGAGTAGAAAACTACCCAGGCATCATTTCAGGCATTCCCTTGGGGCGTGCCGGTACACCTGCCGATGTTGCCGGAGCAGTGCTGTATTACGCTTCTGATCTGGGTGCGTGGATCACTGGACAAGTCGCAGAAATCAATGGGGGTGTCTGGTTCGTTTAGTAACGCCTGTAGGTCGGCTCCTGGTCTTGCTCTGGACTTTGCCGTAAGCTGACCCTATGAAAGCGGACTTTAAACCTCAGCGCCGCGGGGATGTGCTGCGTGAAATTGAGAAGCTGGATTCCCAAAGAGATCATCAGCGCATTGCCTACCTGAGTTCGGCCTATGACTTTCCCTGGGATACGCAGCGCGCCTATGAGCTGGCGCTCCTGCGCAGTTTTGCCGTACCGAGTAGCTCACACCTGCTGGTATCCACAGGCGAGTTTACCGAACGTACCCAGAAGCGCTACGACGACACCATGCTGATTATTTCGACTATTGGCCTCTGTGGTTATGACAGCCCGGCGGGGCGGGCGGCGCTGCGGCGCATGAATCAGCTCCATGGGCGCTACCAGATCCCCAACGATGAGTTTTTGTACGTGCTGTCAACCTTTGTCATTGAACCGCTGCGCTGGAATGCGCGCTTTGGCTGGCGCGCTCTGAGTGACAAAGAGAAGCAGGCTGGCTTTTATTTTTGGCGTGAGGTTGGGCGGCGCATGAATATCCAGAACATTCCCGAGACACTGGCAGACTTTGAGGCGTTTCAGGCTGCCTATGAAGCAGCGCATTTTGCCTTTGATGAGAATAACCGCGTCCTGGCAGAGGTGACGAAAAATCTCTTTTTAAGCTGGGTCTTGCCCAGGCCGCTGCGGTTTTTGGGTCACTGGGCGGTCATCGCGCTTTTTGACCCGCCGCTGCGGCGCGCCTTTGGCTACGCTGACCCACCAGTGTGGCTCGAGTGGTTCGTGACCACCGCGCTTAAGTTCCGCGCCGCGCTGATCAGGTTTTTACCCCCACGGCGTAAACCTGCTACCGTCCCAAAAGCGCGCAGCTACCCTCAGGGGTACGATATTCAGCAGCTTGGTCCCCCACTCAAGTGATAGTCTTTACTTATGCGCGCTGTACTCATCCTGGGCTTTCCGGCACTGGCGGTGCTGGTAGCCGTTGTCATGCTCATGTTGGCAGCTGTGCGCCAGCAACTGAGGGCGTACCTGGTCTTTCGTCCGCTGAGCACTGCCCTGATTGCGCTCTACGCACTTTCTGGTGTGGTGGGTTTATTTGATCGGCGCGGGCTGCTGATTGTGGCAGCGCTGGGTCTGGCAGCACTGGCTGACCTGCTTTTGGGGGCGCGGCAGCGGGTTATTCCCGTACTCGCCTACGGCGTGGCGGCTGGGGCGGTGGGCGTGTCAGCCCTGAGTGGCTGGAGTCCAACGGGGCTGATTGGCGCTGGGGCGCTGCTCCTTATCCTGCTGCTTTTAGTCATCGGCGCTGCCAGGGCGCAACCTGTGCTGAGTTTTCCACTGGTGCTGGGTTTTCTGGGCTTTGCCCTGATGCTGCATCAGGTACTCGAGCGCTGGCTCATTCTGGACGACCCCAGTACCCTGGTTATGGTAGGAGCCGTTCTGCTGCTGCTTTTGGTCGTGGGGGCGGTGGCAGTCGGGGTAGCGCGGGCGTCACTTGCCAAGGTGCAGCTACTGCTTTTGCCTGTCTACTACCTGGCGCTCTACGGTCTGGCGCTGTCGCTGCATCTGAGACCAGTGATGTAGTACTTGGGTATGATGTAGCATCTTGAGGTGGATTCATGAGCACAGTGAAAGAGATTTTTGCGTCTATGGCCTACGGTCCTGCCCCCGAAGCAAGTGATATGGTTCATGCCTGGCTTAAGGACCATGGGGCGTCCTTTGGACATTTTATTGCTGGCAGGTTTCACAAGCCAGGCGCTGAGGTCTTTGAGACGATCAACCCGGCCAACAAGGCAGTTCTGGCACAGGTTGCCCAGGGCAGCGACGCCGATATTGATAAGGCAGTTAAAGCTGCCCGCAAGGCGCAACCAGGCTGGGCGGGCTTAAGCGGACATGAGCGGGCAAAATATCTCTACGCCATCGCACGGCACATCCAAAAGCACTCGAGGTTTCTGGCGGTACTGGAAACACTCGATAACGGCAAACCCATCCGCGAGACCCGCGACATCGATATTCCGCTGGTGGCGCGGCATTTCTATCATCATGCCGGTTGGGCGCAGCTACTGGACAGCGAGTTTCCCCAGCGCACAGCCCTGGGTGTCTGCGGACAGATTATCCCCTGGAACTTTCCTCTCCTGATGCTGGCCTGGAAGGTTGCACCCGCCCTGGCAGCAGGCAATACCGTGGTGCTGAAACCCGCCGAGTTCACACCGCTTACGGCGCTCAGGTTTGCTGAAATCTGTCAGGACATTGGCTTGCCTGCGGGAGTGCTGAATATCGTCACGGGTGACGGCGCAACGGGCGCGGCGCTGGTTAAGCACAGCGACGTGGACAAACTCGCCTTTACGGGTTCTACCGAGGTGGGTCGCCTGATTCGGCAGCAAACGGCTGGCTCGGGCAAAAAACTCACGCTCGAGTTAGGTGGCAAGTCCCCCTTTATCGTCTTTGATGATGCCGACCTGGACGCTGCCGTTGAAGGCGTGGTGGACGCCATCTGGTTTAATCAGGGGCAGGTCTGCTGCGCGGGCAGTCGCCTGCTGGTGCAGGAGAGTATTGCCAAAACACTCCACGACAAACTGCGGGCACGTATGGAAAAGCTGCGCGTAGGCGATCCGCTCGATAAGTGCATTGACATCGGGGCGATTATTGCGCCCGTGCAACTGCAAAAAATCCAGCAGCTGGTCGAGCAGGGCAAGGCCGAAGGGGCCAGCTGCTGGCAGCCCAGCTGGGCGGTGCCCAGCGAGGGTTATTTCTACCCGCCCACGCTCTTTACAGAGGTTGAGCCAGCGGCCACCATTGCCCAGGTAGAAATCTTTGGTCCGGTGATTACCTCGAGCACCTTCCGTACCCATGCCGAGGCTGTGGAACTTGCCAATAACAGTCGCTACGGTCTGGCAGCCTCGCTGTGGACAGAAAACATCAATCTGGCGCTGGACGTTGCACCCAAGCTGAAAGCCGGGGTAGTGTGGATTAACTGCACGAACCAGTTTGACGCTGCGGCAGGCTTTGGCGGCTACCGCGAAAGCGGCTTCGGGCGCGAGGGTGGGCGCGAGGGCATGCTCGAGTACCTGAAACCCAGTTGGGCCGCCTCGCTACCCAAGCCCACCAAGTCCGACCGTAAGACCGCGCCAAGTCACAGCAACCCAGACTCTAAAGACATTGACCGCAGCGCCAAGCTCTACATCGGCGGCAAACAGACGCGCCCCGATTCTGGCTACAGCTACACGGTCTATGGCGCTACCGGTCAGCCGCTTGCCGAAGTACCACAGGGTAGCCGCAAGGACATTCGCAACGCTGTGGAAGCCGCGCACAAAGCCAGTGCCTGGAGCGCTGCCACCGCCCACAACCGCGCCCAGGTGCTTTATTACCTCGCTGAAAACCTCGCGCAGCGCCGCGCCGAGTTTACGGCTCGCCTGCTGAGTTTAGGGAGCAGCCGCAAGCAGGCTGAGCAGGAGTTTGATACCTCAGTGGAGCGCATCTTTTACTACGCGGCTATGGCAGACAAGTATGACGGCCAGGTTCACGGCGTGCCTGTGCGCGGCGTCACGCTGGCCATGCCCGAAGCCTGGGGTGTGATGGCCATCAGTTGCCCTGCTGAAGTGCCGCTTTTAAGCTTTATCTCGCTGGTGATACCCGCGATTGCCATGGGTAACCGCGTGATTGTGACAGCCTCTGAAACCCAGCCGCTACTGGCGACCGACCTCTATCAGGTGCTGGATACCAGTGACGTTCCGGCGGGTGTCATTAGCATCATCACAGGCAGGCAGGATGAGCTGGCAAAAACCCTGGCCCAGCACGATGACATTGCCGCTATGTGGTATGTCGGCACAGCAGAAGGCTCGAGACTGGTCGAACTGGAAAGCGCAGGTAACCTCAAGGCGACCTGGGTCAATGACGGCAAGCCCCGTGACTGGCTTGACCCGCAGCAAAGCCAGGGACGCGAGTATTTGCAGCGTGCCACACAGATAAAAAATATCTGGATACCCTATGGTGATTAAGATTTTCCCAAATCATTTACCAGTATCACGCTCAGCAAAATCAGCCCCAGTCCAAAAACCATGCCCAGACTCAGCTGCTCGCCAAGCCATAGCACACCAAAGAAGCTGGCAAAAACAGGTATCAGAAAGGTGACGCTCAAGGTCTTGGTCGGCCCGACCCGCCGCATCAGATAAAAGTACAGAATATAGGCCAGCGCCGTTGATAAAATAGCCAGTGCCAGCAAGGCCAGAGTGACAGTAAGCGAAGGTGGGCTTGCGGGCAGGGTTACCAGAGCTGGCCCAAGCAGAATCGCAGAGGCAGCGAACTGCTGCCCCATAGCCATGTTCAGCCCAGATACACCCTCAAAATTGCGCTTGATATAGCTGCCTGCCACAGCGTAGGCCAGGCTTGCCAGCAGGGTGGCGACAATGGCGAGTATCTTGAGTCCGCTTAGCTCAAAAGGACTCCAACCCACCAGTACGACAACCCCCACAATGCCCAGTGGAAAGCCCAGAATGCGCCGCAGACTAAAGCGTTCTTTTAGCCACACAGCCGCGACAATGGCGGCAAAAACTGGGGTGGTGGCGTTCAGAATGGCTGCAAACGAGGCGCTCAGGTGCGCCGTAGACCAGGCAAAGAGGCTAAAGGGAATAACTGCGTTGATGATAGCAAGCAGCAAAAAGCGCCGAGGTGTCTTGAAGAACTCGAGCGGATGCCGTGTCAGAAGTGCATAAGCCAGGAGACTCAAAGCTGCCAGCAGCACTCTGACCTCTACCGTGACAAAAGGGTGAATAACCGGCGCAACGATACGAAAAAAGATGAAGGACGCGCCCCACAGGGCCGCGAGGAGCAGCAGCGCCAGGACTTCGCGCAGCGTCACGTCTGTGAGTGTGTCTGCTCGAGCTTAAGCAGCGCCTCTTTGCGCCTGGCTCCCCAGCGGTAGCCACTCAGCGAGCCATCTCCCCTGACAACACGGTGACAGGGGATGACGATGCCCAGACCATTTTTAGCACAAGCACTGGCGACCGCTCGCACTGCGCTGGTTTGTCCGATAGCAGCAGCAATCTGACCATAAGAGCGCGTCTCGCCGTAGGGAATCTTTTGCAGTTCCTGCCAGACCCGCCGCTGAAAGGCGGTTGCCTGGATGTCCAGCGGTAAGTCCAGGTGCGGTCTGCTGCCTGAGAGGTGCTCGAGTACTGCCGCAATAAATGGCTGCATTCTACGGTCATCGCGTTGGAGGTTTGCCGCAGCAAACTCGCTCTCCAGCATGGCAATAAGCTCCGCTTCACTGTCTGCCAGCCGCACGGCACAAATCCCTTTATCGGTTGCGGCAATAAGCAGCGTCCCCAACACCGACGCGCTAATACTGTAATCAATCACGGTTCCTAAGCCCTTCTGACGGTAACGCCCGGGTGTCATGCCGAGTTCACAGTTGGCCCGTTCGTAGACCTGACTGGAGCTACTGTAACCCGCCGCATAGGTTGCAGTGGCAATCCCTTCACCTTCTTGCAAGGCGCTGCGCAAACGCTGCATGCGGCAGGCGTCGTAGTAGGCCTGTGGTGAGATACCCACAACTGCGGTAAAGGTTTTTTGCAAGTGGGCGGCACTGTAGCCAAAGCGCTGCGCTAAGGACTCTAATGACACCGCTTCGGACTGCGCCTCCAGGTAACGGCACAGCGACCGGACGAGCTCGAGCCTGGCATCACTCAAATGGGCTTCATCTGGCTGGCAACGCTTACAGGCTCGGTAGCCTGCCTGCTGCGCTAATTCTGGCAAACTAAAGAAGCGGATATTTTCAGGTTTTGGCTTGCGTGAAGGACAAGATGGACGGCAGTAAATGCGCGTACTGCTGACAGCGTAGACAAACTGCCCGTCAAAGCTGCTGTCTCTTTGCATCACCGCCTGCTGCTGGCTTGTGGTGGCTCTGTTCATGCCTAAACTATACGCGGATCGCGTCTGTAGTTCTATCTGAATCCTGTGCCAGATATGCTGCTCAGGCTAACACCCGTAGTAGGCTAAATTACCATTACCAGTAACCACCCCCAAGCACCCCCTTGTCGTTGTGAGTACTTCACTGGGCTCAGCACAGGCTCCGCGAAGCAACCTCGCCCCTAATCGTTCACCGCTGGTACAATCCACAAGATTGCCACGGTTAACGTCAAGGCTCGCCTTCGGCTACGCCCGACTGCATGAACGCAATGACAGGTTGGGTGTCTGTATAACAGAGGTAGTGACTACATGCTGTTGTTGTGGCACTTCCCCGACAAATCCTTCAAAGTCTCAGCGCTTCGTGCCAGCACAGGCTGGCACCCATGGCCAGGTGAAAAAAAAGAATGCGGCAGGCGCTTAAGTCACCTTGGTTTTTACTGTCAAGCTATGGATTCCAGCTTTCGCTGGAATGACGCTTGATATTGCATTTGGTCTTGCAGTAGCCATGTCTGTGTAATTTAGGAGAAAGGCAAGAGCCACAAATAAATGATGCCTGGTTTTATTGTAGAACTGCTGTGTATAACAGAAGCTGTGTATAACAGAAGTAGTGACTACATGCCGCAGTTGCTATAAACGAGAACCAGCTGAATGAAGGCAAGGCATGAACCATCTTTGCCTGCCCTGCAAAGTATCTCTTTGCGAGATGCTTCGTAAGCTAGGGTTAAATACTGGTTCCGCGTAAATCATTGGGATAAACCCAATGATTTACCCCGAGCAGGGCGAGTGGGAAGCGGGGATTGCTTTTCAAATCTGTAACCAATGTATCGGGCTCGGTATTACTAGGGGTTCAGGTCTCCATCTCGCCGCACCAGCACAAACTGATACTTGAGTACCAAAAGAATGATGACCGTGATAGCCAGTAACCAGACGATCTGCATCCATAAGGCAATAAACGCAAGCAGTAAAACCCAGGCTAGCGCCAGGCGAAACACCGGCTCACCGCTGGGCTTGCGCAGTTCGAGCTGCCTGCGATTGATGTTGCGTGTCAGTCGCTGGAGGGTATTTTTCAGGTCATCCCACATAATCTTCCTTTGACAAATTCCTGACGCCATCATTCCCAAGACTGGGCTTTGAGTACCTACTTAAGCTTGTCCAGTACCAGGCTTCCTGTAGATTATAAAGCACTTCTCGTTTGCCTGGAGTGCATACGTCCTCAGCCTTTGGCTATCTACCTGACTCGATGTTGCAAGTGACCCATGCCTGCTTCGGCTCGGTGCTTGAGTGACTAAAGTCACTCAAGCACCACAGCGGTATTAGCTGGACACTGCCTCATCGTCAGGTAGGGCAGGCTCTTTGCTTTCGCGTACTACGCGGATACTAAGATTGGCAATGAGCGCGCCCACGGCACCAAGGGCTGCCAGTTGGGGTAACAGGAGGGCGCCAACAACGCCTACGGTCAAGGGAATCTCGAGCAGGGTCTTGCCGCTGTCATTCTTGATGATGATGCGCCGAATATTGCCCTCGCGAATAATCTCTTTAACCTTGCTGACGACGGCCTCACCGCTCACCTTGAACTCTTCAGCTACAGTCTGCTCTGTGTTCGTGGTTTGCTCTGTGGTTTGCTCTGTGGTTTGCTCTTCTGTTTGGGTGTTTTTATCCTCTGTCATGATAGCTTCCTTTCTTTGTTACTGACCCAAGTGTAGAGGCTGGCTGGCTTTTCGTCTTCATACCAAAGAGGGAGCCTAGCGCTGAAGGGCTTTTCCCCAGGACTCGAGCAACCACCAGAGCAGAAAACCCAGCATTAGCAACAACAGTGGCAGGCCCATGAATACCATCAGGCGACTAAAGCCAAAAGGCAACTGCAAGATGCGCCAGATAAGGGCCACAATATTGGGGCTAAAAAGGGCCAAGGGTGGTAGTAAAAACGCCAGAAACACCGATATGGCCAGGAGCAGGCGACCAGCGACGATCAAGACTCGAGCGAGCATCTCCCTGAGACTATATCCTGGGTTTTAATTTTATGCACAAGGGACTACTGGACCTAGGTAATGGCTCAAGGGTCGAATGCTTATTGCCCTGTACAAATGATGAAAACCGACGTGGCAAAAGACACAAGCCGTTGACCTCTAATACCGAGCCCAATAAATTGGCTAAAGATTTGAAAAGCGCTTCCCGGCTTTCTAACGCTCTGCTCAGGATAATCTGGTAGCACATGAAAATCGAGCGGCGCTAAAGTAAACTACAGCTGTGAAACTCTGCGTATTTGATTTTGATTCCACTCTGATGGACGGTGAGACCATTGACCTGCTGGCAAAAGCCGCAGGCAGCGAAGCTGCCGTAGCTGGTATTACCGAAGCTGCCATGCAGGGCCAGCTTGACTTTTTTGAGGCCCTGTGTGAGCGCGTACAACTCCTCAAAGGCTTGGCCTACCAGCAGGTGCTGGACATCTGCCACAACCTGCCCCTGATGCCAGGCGCAGCTGATACCGTGGCAGCCTTAAAAGAACGGGGATACCGCGTTGTTATTTTCTCAGGCGGCTTTCGTGAAGCCACTCGTCATTACGCCAGCCTGCTAGGTGCACACGCTGACTTTGCCAATTACCTGCATCATAAAAACGGCCTTTTGAGTGGTCAGGTTGGTGGTGAAATGATGCGTGCGCAAGCCAAAGGGGAGATGCTGGAGCGGCTACAACAGCTTCTTGGCGTTCACCAGGCTGATACCGTTGCCGTAGGTGACGGCGCTAACGACCTCAGCATGTTTCAGCATGCGGGCCTCAAGGTTGCCTTTTGCGCCAAACCAGTGCTTAAGCAAGCAGCAGACATCAGCATTGAAGAAAAAGATTTAAGACGCCTTCTTGAGTACTTGTGATTGGCAAGGTTCACAACAAAACCAGGTATGTGCCACCTGCAACTCCCGGACCCTGCTCAAACTAGCCCAGACATAGCT
>CAZZPQ010000134.1:8199-9436 GCA_964655595.1 uncultured bacterium | reverse complement strand
ACGCCCGACTACGTGAACGCAATAACCAAGGAGTTATGGGACGGGCTTGCGTAAGGTGAGTTAACTTCTTGTCGTGGAACCGCTATTCATCTGTGACTGCCAAGTCACTACCGACAGCCTATCGTTTTGGATGAGCCTAGAAAACTTCCTCTTCTTCCATCATCAATTGATGAAATCTGGCCCTGGCCTCGGCAGCTTTTGCTTTTTCGCCGCGAGCTTCCCAGACGTCTGCCAAGCCTTCCCAGGCGGCTTCACTATAGGGTTCGTGATCGGTCATGAGTTGATAAAAGCGCGTGGCATTCTCGAACTCTTCTTGTGCCAGGGTCTGTTCCGCTGCGGCTTGTAGCAAGACCAGATGCTCGGCTTGCAGGCCAATACGGATATCATCGACCCAATTTGAATCAAAGCCAGCCATAAAATCGCCTCGGTACAGATCAACAGCGCGGCTATAATCGGATAGCTTACTGGTTTCCTTGGCTTTAAGACAGAGTTGCCGGTACTGGTCAACATCGTATTCAATCTTGAACTTCATGTGCAGGTAATAGCGGCGATTGGCAGATTCGATGAGTTCTCCACCCATGGCCTTGCGCAGGCGGTAGAGCGTAGTATGAAAACTACTGCTGGCCTTGGCCTCGGTCTTGCCGGGCCACAGCGCTTCGGCAACTTCAAAAGTAGTGACACCACTGCGATGCTCGAGCAGATAATAGAGCAGCTCGAGCGCTTTAAGCGAATCCCAGTCCAGCCGATTGTTGTTCTGCTCGACAATGGGGCTACCAAGCCCGCGCACCCGCACAATACCTTCAACGGGTTGTCTGAGTTCGGTGAGGCGTTGCAAGCGGATTTCCACGGCCTCAACCAGTTCGTTGCGCTGGAAAGGCTTGGTCAGATAATCATCGGCACCCAGGGCCATGCCTCGGCGGATGTTGCTGCGGTCATCGAGTCCTGTCAGGAATAAAAAGGGCACGGCTCTCAGCTCGCTGATATCACGTACTTTGCGGTAAAAGCTAAAACCATCCAGCGCTGGCATGGATACGTCGCTGACGATCACATCAGGCCTGAGTCCTTCCTGAAGTTCCTCGAGTGCGTCATAAGCATTGTCGTAGGCCAGGACGTTATAGCCAGCACTTTCCAGACTCACCTGGGTGAGCTTCAGGATTCCGGCATCATCATCAACTGCGAGCACTAGGGTTGCAGACATATTCTCCCTACTTTATAGCAAGTGACTTTATAGCAAGTG
>CAZZPQ010000134.1:0-8099 GCA_964655595.1 uncultured bacterium | reverse complement strand
ACTTTATAGCAAGTGACTTTATAGCAAGTGTCTAATGCGAAGTCCAACGTTGTCATCGTGCTAAAACGTTGAGCAGGGTTGAAGCCAAAACCACTTTGATCAGCAGATATGTGTAGTGCCTTATGTTTGGGTTGCGGTGTCACTTACCGCACCTCCTGCCTTTTCCCTGCCGCCTGGCGAAGTATCGCCGGGTTATCCCCCATGATAGCGTTCACCCCCTGCTCCGTAAGCGAGGTAATTCGCATTGGCTCGTTGACCGTCCAGGTATTGACTGCTAGCTGCTGTTTACGAGCCTTGCTTAAAAGCTCGACTGTTACTTGAGACTCATGAGGGTGAATGGCGTCTACATGCAACCAGGGGGCCAGAACGCCATGTCGCAACAGGCGTGGCATGTCCGGTGCGTAGAGCAGAGCTACGCGCAGTTCAGATGCATACAGCCTGATGCGCAAAAGCGACAGGGGATTAAAGCTCGAGATAATCATTCGCTCTGCCAGGTCAGACACACGGACAGCTCGGACCAGATCACGCTCTACGCCGTCACTGCGAAGCTGGTCGGACTTGATCTCAAGGTTGATAAGTGTTCCGGGATAGTCCCTGGCAAGCTCGAGCAGTTCTGTTAAATCAGGGATTTTTGGATCCAGCATGTGAATTTCCGCACGCGAAAGCTCAGCAATGCGCCTGCCCTGAAGCTCAAAATCATGGTACAGAACCAGAGCGCCATCCTTGCTGCGCTGCACATCACACTCAATCCCGTCCAGCCCTTCTTCAAAGGCGTAGCGAAAGGCAACAACGGTATTTTCGTCCCGAATCTGCCGCACACCCCTGTGACCAATGAGGAGCGGTCTTGAGCGGTTCAGTCCCGGGACAGGGCGAGGCCGCCACAGCAGCAGCCGCCACAGCAGCAATAAAAGGCTGGTATAAGAAAGCCACAGCAGTAAGTTGGTCACACCAGCAGTATACTAGCTTCGCTGTACCCGCAGGAGTTCGGGGGTTTCTGCGTCGATGATCCGGGTGACCGCCGAAAGCTCCATACCAATCAGATTCAAAACGTCATCCACCGTAAAAAAAGCGCTGAGGTTGCCATCATGATCTATGACCGGAAAACGGCGGATTCCCTTATCTTTCATAATCTCGAGCGCCTCAAAAAGACCCAGGTCTTCCTCGAGCACGACCGGGTTTTTGGTCATAACGTCGCCGACACTAAGCGCATTGGCGTTTTTGTCGGCAGCCAGCACGCGCATGGCCAGATCACGGTCAGTAACAATGCCAATCACCTTGTTTCTTTCAGTTACCACCAGACTACCGACATTGTACTTTTTCATGCGTTTGGCAGCGTCTGTTACCGACGTCGTGGCTGAAACCGTGATGACGGTTTCCCTTGCAAATTCTCTTAAGCCCATGTTATTCCTCCATCTAAACACTTTGCTTTGCAGTGAGTATAGCTGTATGTCGGACAAGCTGCCATCGGCAGGATTCTGACAGACTCTGTCAGAGTTTTACGGACGATAAACCTGGGGCGCGCGTGCTTGGTAGCATCCTGGCTGTATACTAGGCTATGTTCCGCAACGCCATTACTTTGCCATTTCGGCTTTTTGGCATTCCCTTTAAGCTGGACCGTTCATTCTTGCTGATACTGCCCCTCTTTGCCTGGCTGATTGGCTCACAGGTTCCGGCTTATGTTGCCCTGCTTCAAAATGCCGGGCTAGATATTGATGCTGCTCCCTTGCAGCAAGGTATCATGCCTTATGTTATCGGTCTGATTGCTGCTTTGGGACTTTTCAGCAGCGTTCTCATTCATGAACTTGGACATGCGCTGACTGCCAGACTGTATGGCATTCAAACCAAAGAGATTACCCTGTGGTTTTTGGGCGGTGTGGCTCAACTCGAGGAAATGCCCAAGCGGCCCGGCGCCGAAGCAGTGATTGCCATTGCTGGACCCATCACCAGTTTGTTATTGGCCATCCTGTTCTGGCTGCTGTGGCAAAGCCTGGGGCTTAGCGCGTCCTTGCTCTTTATCTTCAGTTACCTGACAGTGACCAATGTGGTGCTGGCCGTATTTAACCTGCTACCGGCTCTGCCGCTTGATGGAGGGCGGATTCTGCGCTCCTTGCTGGCGCTGCGCTTTGAATATGTCCGCGCGACCCAGATCTCAGCTAATATCAGTCGGGTCATCGCCATTTTACTGGGTGTTTATGGTCTGGTGTCGTTTCAGTGGATGCTGCTCATCGTCGCTTTTTTTGTCTTTAATGCAGTGCAGGCAGAGTCTCAGTACGCGGTGGTGGAAAAGGTTCTGGAGGGCGTGCTGGTGCGTGACCTGATGACCCGGGATGTGAGCAGCGTAGCCCCTGATATGACCATTCCTCAGTTTGCCCAGCTCATCTACTTCAAAAAACATCTGGGCTATCCGGTGGTGAGTGATGATGGCAGGTTACTGGGCTTTGCCTGTCTGAAGGATGCCAAGGGTCACGATGACGGCGTGGTGGCAGATATCATGACCCCAGCAGATACTATCCATGCTGACACAGAAGCGATGGTCGCACTTAAGCGTATGACCGTAAGCCAGATTGGGCGGCTGGTGGTCGTGGATAGTGAGGAGCAGATGCTGGGTATTCTGAGCAAGACCGACCTGATTCGGGCTATTCAGCTCCGTAGTGAGCTTGCAGGCACTACGCCTGCCGACAGAACCTAGGTTGTTCTGGTTAAGCCCTGGCAGTTCAGGCAACACTGTCATGTTGCTGACCGTTTTGTGGCTGGGTCTTTGCCATACTGAATAGATGAATAGCGAAAGGTTACCATGCTGACCACCCTGGTGTTTCTGGCCATTTTGACCACAGCCGTCTTTGTGCACGAATTGGCCCACTATCTCAATGCTCGCAGTGTTGGCTTGCCAGTGCGCGCTTTTAGCATCGGCATGGGGCCGGTGATTTACCGCAAGTACTGGCGCGGTACTGAGTGGCGTGTTTCTCTCTTGCCCATTGGTGGCTATGTCGATATTCCGGGAATGGCCTCCACTGAAGATCAGGCTGGTCAATTGCAGCATCCCACCGAAGGTTTTGCCACCAAAACACTGGGGCAAAAACTCTGGGTGCTGGTCGGTGGCGTGATTGCCAACTATTTGCTGGCGATTTTACTGCTGGCAACGGTCATTACGCTCGAGCCAGGTTATCGCAGTTTGACCGCAGGTATCGATCCTGTCGTTGAAGGTGCAGAAATTGCTGCGGTCATGGAGGGTATGCCAGCCGAGTCGCTGGGGCTGCAGGCAGGCGATGTAATTATAGCCATCAACGAGACCGAAAACCCCAATCCACAACAGGTTACCCAGGTCATTGCTTCAGCAAGTGGCAGGCTCGAGCTGCGACTTCAGCGCGGTGATGAGGCGCTGACTATAGCGACTGACTGGCCCCCCGCTACCGATGAGCGCCCCCTGCTGGGTATACAGATTGCGCCGCTGGTGGTGGAGCCTCCGCCCAGCATCAACTATGCTCTGGCCTTGGCTGAGGCGACGACCTTTAGCCTGCGCATTGTTCCTGAGGCAGTGCAGAGTTTCGCCAAGGGCTTCGCCTCGGTGATGACTGGTCGACGCGCAGAAGAGATTGCCGGGCCTGTCGGTATCGTTACAGCCATTGGTCAGGCAGCGCGCGTTGGCATCGTGCCGGTTCTGGCTTTGGCGGCCTTGATCAATTTGTCACTGGCGATTTTTAATCTTTTGCCCATTCCGGGATTGGATGGGGGTCGTATGTTGCTGGCGACCATCGTGGCAGTGCGGGGAAAACCCTTCAGACCGGGGCAAGAAGAGTTCATTCACTTCCTGGGGATTATGACGGTACTTGTATTTATGGTGCTAATCACGTTTAATGAACTGAGTGGTCTCTTCCGAAGTTAAAACCCTGAGCAAAAGCCTGTACCCGCCAGGTGCCTCACTGGAAGGGCTTTGCGGCATCATTATTCCTGCTTATAACGAAGCAGCCACGGTGACTACGGTTGTTGAGGTGGCTCTGGCAAGCAACCTGGGTCCTGTTTTGGTGGTTGATGATGGCTCGAGTGATGCCACCGCCGAACGTGCTCTTGCCGCAGGTGCTGCGGTTCTAAGCCTGAAGCCCAACCAAGGCAAGGGGGGCGCGGTCTACGCTGCGGCCGAAACCCTGCAAACAACCTGTGTTGTTCTGCTGGACGCTGACCTGACAGGCTTAACAGCTGAGCACATTCATAAACTGGCACAGCCCGTTATCAGCGGTGAGGTGATGATGACTCGAGGCACCTTTAGCGGCGGTCGCTTTCAAACCAGCCTGGCTCAGCATCTTATGCCCATGCTGAATGGGCAACGCAGCCTGTTAAGAAAGCTTCTTTTACAACTACCCGAGTTGCGCAGTAGTCGCTATGGTATCGAAGTAGTCATTACCCAAGCGGCCCGTGAACAAAACTGGCTCTGGCGTGACGTGGACTTGGCAGGTGTATCCCAGGTCATGAAAGAGGAAAAGCGTGGTTTCTGGAAGGGTCTAAAAATACGCCTGGATATGTACCGTGATATTGTCAAAAGGTTGCTTCGGATTTGATGGCAGGCACAGCACTTGCGCCCTCAAAAGCGTTAACTTCCTCAATAAAGCGGTTGAAGAGATAACTGGCGTCGTGGGGTCCGGGACTGGCCTCAGGATGATACTGGACGCTGAAGACCGGATAGCGCACATGTGCCATGCCTTCCAGTGTGCCATCGTTTAGGTTGATGTGTGTGGCCTTGAATTGCCCACCTGGAATACTGTCAATGTCCACGGCATAATTATGATTCTGGCTGGTGATTTCTACGTCGCCTGTAATCAGGTTTTTAACGGGCGTATTGGCGCCATGATGCCCGTGCTTAAGCTTGTAGGTTTTACCACCTACCGCCAGACCCAGCAGCTGATGCCCCAGGCAGATGCCATAGGTCGGTAGGAGCCCGAGCAGTTGCCACACGCTGTCATGGGCATATTTGGGGCCATCCGGGTCGCCTGGACCATTGCTGATGACCAGCCCGTAAGGGTTGAGTGCCATAATCTGTGCGGGGGTCGTCTGCGCTGGTACGACGATGACCTCTGCGTTGGCCTGCTCGAGCTTGTAGACGATGCTGTGCTTGATACCAAAATCCATGACCACCACACGGGGACTGTTTTTGAAGGTGGGCCTGGC
The DNA here is from genome assembly GCA_964655595.1 of uncultured bacterium. Classification (GTDB taxonomy): domain Bacteria; phylum Deinococcota; class Deinococci; order Deinococcales; family Trueperaceae; genus CAZZPQ01. Next base: position 2,939 of record CAZZPQ010000134.1, on the reverse strand, counting down.
ATAGGGCAAGGGCGTTGTGACTTCCGGGGTCATGTCGCGCCCGTCAATATCCAGATGGTCTTTGGCCTGCTGCACCAGGTCGGCCTCGAGTGCGTCATCGGTCCTGCCATGATAGATAACGCCCTTGACTACCCCACCCGAGCGCAAGCGCCGCGTCAGCGCCCTGGTGTCAATACCCTCAATACCCACAATCCAGTGCTGCTCCATAAAGCTCTGCAAGTCCTGATTGCTGCGGTGATTGCTGGCAATGCGGCTGAATTCCCGCACGATAAAGCCCTTGGCAAAGGGTTTGTTTGACTCCATGTCATAGACGCTGATGCCATAGTTACCAATGTGCGGGTAGGTCATGGTGACAATCTGACCGTGGTAACTGGGGTCGGTGAGAATTTCCTGATAGCCGGTCATGGCGGTATTAAAGACCACCTCACCAATGGTTTGTCCCTGATGACCAAAGGCGTAACCGTAGTACACCGTGCCGTCCTCGAGTGCCAGAACAGCGGGGGGTTTTTTGAGTAGTGACATATCACTGTTACTGTAGCAAACTGACAGGCAGGGAGGTGTTGGGCAAAAGCTGGCCAGCGACATTACCCAGATGAGGCACGTTATGCGTTAGGCTAAAACGTGGGGGCTGAATAGGCTTGAACGAACAGGTGGAGTTAAGTCGATTTTTTTGCTTAGGGTGTCTGTACGCAGAATACTTGCGTACTGGGATAAAAGTGCCAACCAACACTGACACGATCTGAGCGATTCTTGTTACTGCTTTAGGAAAGGCAAAGACTATGAGTAAGCTGTATATTCAACTCTTTAGTATTCATGGACTCATTCGCGCAAGAAACCTCGAGTTAGGCCATGATGCGGACACGGGTGGTCAGACAAAATACGTGGTAGAACTCGCCAAGGCTCTGGGCGAACAACCCCAGGTAGCCCAGGTGGACTTGTTCACGCGACTGATTGAGGACAAGCGGGTCAGCTCGGATTATGCCCAGGAGCTCGAGCCCATCAGTGACAAGGCCCGTATTGTGCGGTTGCGCGCAGGTCCCAAGCGCTATATCCGCAAGGAACTGCTGTGGCCCCATCTGGATGACTATGTGGATAATGTGCTGCGCTTTAACCAGCGTGAAGGGCGTTTGCCTGACGTCGTTCACGGGCACTATGCTGACGCGGGTTATGTCGCTATGGAACTGGCAGCTTATTTGGGCGTGCCTTTGGTTTTTACCGGACACTCGCTGGGGCGCAACAAGCTGCGCGTGCTGCTCAAGGCTGGACATGACGAAGCCGAAATTGACGCACACTATCACATCAAAGAGCGTATTGCAGTTGAAGAAGCCGTCTTGCGCAAGGCCGATGTGGTCGTTGCCTCAACCCAGCATGAAGTGGAGCGCGGTTACGAACTCTACGAAGCCCACGCCAGCAGCAGTTATCAGGTCATTCCGCCAGGCATCGAGGTTGGGCGCTTCTACCCATATTTTTATGACCTTGATCCTGCCCACGATCCAGATGACGCCATCGTCAACGCCAAGGTGCGCATGCGGCAGGAAATTGCCCGCTTTTTGCGCGAGCCGGACAAGCCTTTGATCCTGGCGGTAAGTCGTCCTGACAGACGTAAGAATATCGATGGGCTGGTCACCGCTTACGGTGAAGACAAGGAACTCCAGGCCATTGCCAACCTGGCGATTTTTGCGGGTGTCCGCAAGGATATTCAGGACATGGATGACAACGAGCGCGACGTGCTGACCCAGATGCTACTACTAATGGACAAATACGATCTGTATGGCAAGATGGCACTGCCCAAAAAACATGATCCCGATACTGATATTCCCGTTTTGTACCGCCTGGCAGCAGCCAGCAAGGGTGTATTTATCAACCCGGCGCTGGTCGAGAACTTTGGTATCACCCTGATTGAAGCGAGTTCCTCGGGTCTGCCCATCGTCACAACCGAACACGGAGGACCGCAGGACATCGTGAAAAACTGTGACAGCGGTATCCTGATTGATGCCAGGGATAGTCAGCAGATTCAGCAGGCGCTCAAGCATATTCTGGTCAATGCAGATACCTGGGAGCGGTACTCGAGTAACGGCATTCGCGGTGTCAGAAAGCACTACGCCTGGCAGAGCCATGCCGAAAGCTATATTGGGACAATCGAAGCTCTCGCAAAACCCGCAACTGCCGTACCTGACAAGGAGCGCTCAGCCATAGCACGGCAACTTGCCAACTTCAAGCGCATCCTGATCAGCGACATCGACTACACCCTGATCGTAGCAGGGGGTGAGGGCGATGAAGAGGCACTTGCCGAATTGCGCGAGGTCTTAAGTGCTCCGGAGATTGGCTTTGGAGTGGCAACCGGACGCTCTTTGGAGCTGGTCAGGGATGTACTGGCAAGCCACAACCTGCCCCAGCCCGACATCGTGGTGTCCTCAGTCGGCAGTGAAATCTACTATGGCGCTGAGTTTCGACCTGATAATGGTTACGCGCAGCATATCAGCTATCGCTGGCGACCTGAGCGCATACGCGCTGCACTTGCTGAACTGCCCTTTCTCGAGATGCAGCAGGACGCTGCCCAGCGCAAGTTCAAAATCAGCTATTATCTGAGCGAGGCTGACGATCATCTGGAAGCCGTTCGCAAAGCGCTTGACAGCTCAGGCTCCCGCTACACGCTGATCTATTCCCATGGGCAGTTTCTGGACATTTTGCCCCACCGCGCCTCAAAGGGTAAAGCCATTAAATACCTGAGTCACAAATGGGGTATTCCAGCCCAAAGCATTGCTGTTGCTGGCGACTCCGGCAACGATGAAGAGATGCTACGCGGGCCTTTTAAGGGCATTGTGGTGGGCAATCATGCAGATGAGCTAAAAAAACTGCGCGGCCAAAAGGACATCCATTTTGCCCAAGGGCACTATGCCAAAGGCGTGCTCGAGGGCTTACGTCACTATGGGTTTATT
>CAZZPQ010000133.1:0-9447 GCA_964655595.1 uncultured bacterium | reverse complement strand
CAGCTCGAGAACCCAACCCAGGCAGCTCACATTAATAGCACCTACACCACCTACTTTAGGAGGTCAACATGAACCAGCGGCAACTCACTCGCATCATTCACCTCATCGGCTCAGCGCTCATCGGTACATACGTCTACTCACCCTGGAAAGATCTGGTCTGGTTTACGCTCATCACACAGGTAATTGTCATCCCGCTACTGGCACTTTCTGGCTTGTGGCTGTGGCAAGGGCATAGGCTGCGCAGACCTACGCGGAAGCAGCGATGATTCGGACCGGACGCTTCACTGCCAAAATGAATAATGATTTTGTCGTTTTTCTCATCGGGATGCGTGTCAATAACTGGGCGGCAATTCGGCAGTGGCTACCCGTTGCTCGCGCGATGGGGCCGATGCTAAGCTACCTTTACCAGCACCCTGACAGTGGCTTTTTAGGCGCGACTGGCCCATGGCTCAGCCCGAATTTTCGTGACATCAGCACCGTGCAGTACTGGCGCAGCGCTGAGGATTTAGAGCACTTTGCCCGTACAGACCCTGCGCTGCACCCAGACGCCTGGCAGAAGTTTTTTAAAGCTTCCTATAAGGGGGGTGCTGTGGGCATCTGGCATGAGACATTTCAGGTGAAGGCCGGACAGTTTGAATGCGTCTATGGCAACATGCCTGTTTTTGGACTAGCAAAAGCAACAGATCACCTGCCCATCACCCAAAAATCTGAGCAGATGCGGCAGCGGCTAGCAAACAAGGAGCAGGTATGAAAAAGGTTTTGGTTATTTTAGGACATCCTCGCTTACAAAGTTTTAACGCTGCCTTGGCTGAGACATATAGCACGGCTGCAAGCGCCGCAGGTGCAGAGGTCAGGCAGCTTGACCTGGCCAGACTCGAGTTCTCCAGCACCATTGCCCGAGCACCTGACTACGACAATGTAGTCGAAGAGATAGAGCCTTCTCTCAAAGAAGCGCAACAGCTTATTGGCTGGGCAGATCATCTGGTCTTTGTCTACCCAACCTTTTGGGGCGATATGCCCGCTTTGCTCAAAGGTTTTATTGACCGAACATTCTTACCCAATTTTGCCTTTAAGTACCGTAAGGGCTCGCCTATGCCAGAGCAGCTTCTCAAAGGCAAAACAGCCCGGATTATTACCACGATGGACTCACCCGTGCTGTGGTATCAGATGATGTACCGCGCCCCAGGCACGAATGCGCTCAAGCGGGCCATCCTTGCGTTTTGCGGGGTTAAACCAGTCCGAACGACCCTGGTAGGACGCTTGCGCTATTTGAATCAGGACCAACGGCAGAAATGGCTCGAAAAAATCAGTTTGTTAGCAGCTCGAGACACTCAGCAATCCACATCCATTTCACAACAATCTTCTCTGAAAGGTAAAGCAATATGAAACACATTATCATCCTGTTCTTTTTGATGATGAGCTCACTCCAAACCCAGACAATTCACAGCCTGATCAACACAGGTGATTTTATACAGGCCTATGAAATGGGCCTGACTCAGGCTAATGTTGCTGGAAGCCAGTCACTCAGAGAAATGGATCTTCCCTATTGAATCACCAGCCCAACTATAAAGGAGCAAAGCTTATGAACTGCAAGAAGAGTTTCAGGAAACAGGCCCTAATTGCTGGCATTACACCAACACTCGAGAAAACAGCCGAACGCCGCGCCAAGGCCAGGCTGGGCTTTGTGATTCATCTGATGGTCTTTGGCATCATCAGCACTATCCAGTTTATTCAGGGGCTTATAAGCTGGGATTTCAGTAGTATCAGGGGCTTACTGGGCTGGGGCCTGGGTCTGGCGATTCACGGTTTAGTCATTTACGTGTCACGTTTTGACCTGGAGAAGCGGCTCTATACGGCAGAGCTTCACCAGCTTAAAGAGAAGTCATGAACAATTTCGATGTGATTGTGATCGGTTCGGGTATTGGCGGTCTGAGCGTAGCAAGTTTGCTCTCGCAAATGGCCAAAAAACGTGTGCTGGTACTCGAGCGTCACTTTAAGCTTGGTGGATTTACGCATTCCTTTAGTCGTAAAGGCTATACCTGGGATGTAGGCTTACACTATGTTGGAGGCATGGCTCCAGGCAGTCAGGGGCGTCAACTCTTTGACTTGATTACCCGTAAAGGTGTAACTTGGCAAAAGCTGCCCGACCGATTTGACAAGTTTGTCTACCCGGACCAGAGCTTCACTGTACCCAGCAATGTCGACGAGTATCTACTAGATCTGATGCAAAAGTTTCCAGACGAGAAAGTCGGCTTGCAACGTTACTTCCGTGATTTGAAGCAGGTGGCTAGAGGTATCGGTCTTGAGTTGTGGCGCTGGTCCGCACCACGCTGGCTACAAGGGCCTTTAAGTCTTGCGACAACCAAAGTTAGACAGTTGGCACAGCAAACCACTCAAGCCGTATTGGACAAACACCTCAATGACGAAAAGCTCAAAGCCCTGCTCGCATCACAATGGGGAGACTATGGCCTGCCTCCAAGTCAGAGCTCATTTGCTGCCCATGCACTCGTGACAAGTAGTTATTTTGAGGGAGCCTGGTATCCTGTTGGTGGTGCAAGTACTATCGCAAAGAGCATTATTCCGATTATTCAAGAAACCGGTGGCGACTGCCTGGTCAATCACGAAGTTGTGCAAATACTACTTGAGCGAGGTGAAGCCGCAGGTGTCAAGGTCAAAGTAAAACAAGGTAACACCACCACCGAAAGAACGTTTACTGCACCCCTAATTATATCCGATGCGGGTGCATTCACGACCTTTACGCAACTGTTACCCACTGGCAATGACCAACTACCCTTTCGCCAAGCCTTGGAGCGCTTAACTCCACACTACACCGTAGTGACACTGTATCTCGGCTTTGAAGAAAACCCTGGCAACTTTGGCTTCAGTGGCGAAAATCACTGGCTGTATTCTGATTATGACCACAACACGGTAATCTCTGACTTCACAGACTTACAAAGCCAACTCAGGCGCGTATTTCTCTCCTTTGGCTCTCTGAATGACCCTTTGTCCAAACGATTCACCGCCCAGATTATCACCCCCATAGCTCACAGCGCCTTAAGCCAGTGGGTTGGAACAATGTGGCAACAGCGTGGTGCGAGCTATGAAACCTTAAAGCTCGCCCTGAGCGAAGCCCTGCTGAGCTATGTTGACAGCTTTTATCCAGACTTCAGCCAACGTGTTGCCTACAGTGAACTATCTACTCCCCTGACCATCGAGAGCTTTACTGGCAACCTGCGAGGAGCTATTTACGGCATACCTGCAACACCTGAAAAATTTGCAAACCATTATTTTGGTGTTCGTACCCCTACCAAGCAGCTACTCCTTACTGGCACAGATGCTTGTATCCTGGGCATTCAAGGAGCACTGATGGGTGGGGTATTTGCTGCTGCTTACGCGCTGCATCCCTTACGAGGCTTCTTTCAAGTATTAAATGCTGCCAGACACTACAGCAAAACCCAATTCTGACGCTTCCACAGAAATAGAGTAAGAAATAATGATCTTCAAATCAGTAGCGACGCTCCTTTACACAATCGTTGCAATTGTCACTGCGTCTTTGGGTATTAGGTTTATTAGCGCCACCTCATTCTTTCATTATCATGCAGAGGCTTCTGGGGTGAGCTGGGACGCGGTTGCACCCGGACTACAAATCGTATACCTGGCCGTGTTTCGAATATGTGGAGTCGCCATCATTACTGTTAGCCTATGCATGTCAATGATGATAGTGATACCGTTTGCAAGGCAGCAACAGCGCTGGTCATACTACGCCATACCCTTAGTCAGCATTGTGTTTTGGTTATCTGTACTGGCAATAACTGCATATGTCAGTCATGTAACGCCTGGCACGGCTCCCTGGTTTGGTAGCTTGGTCTGTGTTGCAATGGTCGTGCTTGCTTTTTATTTTTCCCTCCTTGATCTCAAAGAATAAAAGACGTTCTGATAGGTCCAAATAGCATTAGACTAGGCATGGAGCACTTTCATACAACCCAGCTAGTATAAAAGTTCGGTATTCGTTCTCCAGTCAGCATCGGTATCAGCCCAGGAGCAAAGCTTATGAACTGCAAGAAGAGTTTCAGGAAACAGGCCCTAATTGCTGGCATTACACCAACACTCGAGAAAACAGCCGAACGCCGCGCCAAGGCCAGGCTGGGCTTTGTGATTCATCTGATGGTCTTTGGCATCATCAGCACTATCCAGTTTATTCAGGGGCTTATAAGCTGGGATTTCAGCAGCGTCAGGGGCTTAGTGGGTTGGGGCCTGGGTCTGGCGATTCACGGTTTAGTCATTTACGTGTCAGGTTTTGATCTGGAAAAGCGGCTCTACCAAGACGAGTTACATCGGCTCAAGGATAAGTAATACCGAGCCCGCCAGGATCATTAAAGCAGCAGCTTGTAATCATGGGCGTAAGGGTAAAGCAACACCGATAGCAGCAAAAAGACCCCCGCATATCCTATTAAACGTCCGACCAGAACGGCTCAGCCACGGGCGAATATGCTGGGCTGCCAAAGCGAGCACAAGCTCGGTAAGCATCTCGGTGACTACAAATGTTCCAGCCATCACTAAAAACTGAGACATCAGGTTCATGGAGGGTTCAATGAACTGGGGTAAGAATGCGCCGAAGAACAGTAGTGCTTTGGGGTTGCTCAGTGCTGAAAAAGCACCCTGCCGAAACAATGTGCCGGCCCTCCCTGAGCTTAAGGGCTTAAGATCCAGTGCAATAGCTGGGGAACGCCAAAGTTGAACACCCAGATAAATCAGATAAAAGCCGCCAATCCATTTGAGTAGCGCAAACCAGAACACAGACTGTTTGAGTAGCGCCCCAATACCAAACATAGAGAGGGCAATAATAAGTACAAAGCCGATAGCGCCGCCGGCAATAGTAAGAAGTGTACGTCTGGTACCGTAAATAGCGCCATGAGTAAGCGCAAGCAAGCCATTTGGCCCCGGAGAGAGGGAAAGACCTATACATGCCAACAAATAAATAAGCCAGGTGTCTAAGTGCATGACGATATCCTAAAATGTTCAGCACTCACCGTGAGCATTTTGGCGTACTAGCGACCATGTGCAAGCCGAGCAGGCGCAAGTAGCATTAAGCCAGGCATGGGGCACTTTCATACAATCTAGGTATTATACCGTCTAGGTATTATACCGTTTCGGTGCTTGAGTGACTCAAGTCACTCAAGCACCCGAGCAGACGCGAGAAGAAATCATTAGATCAAGTATGCGGCACTCTTGCATAGGATTGGCATTAGTTCTCTAGTCCGAGTCGGTATCAAGCCAAGGAGTGTCTCAGTGGCTTTTCTTTTCACGAAGTTCTCACGTATACTGAGGTATAACACAGTATCACATGAAACTTATTGGAGGAAAACATGAAACTTGCTATTATCACAGATTCAACCTGCGATTTGAACCATCAGGAACTCGAGACTCTGAAGGTGCAGCGCGTACCGCTCTACGTCAACTTTAAGAACAAGGTCTTTAAAGACTGGCTCGAGATCAACCCGAAAGACATCACTGAGGGTGTCGCTGCGGGCGCTGGTATGCCGTCTACCAGCCAACCCAGCCCACAGGACTTTGAAGATGTATACAAGGCGGCCAGTGACCAGGGTGCTGAACAGATCCTGTGCCTGACCATTAGCAGCGAGCTCTCGGGTACCTATCAGTCAGCCAACATCGCTAAAGACAGCGCAAATGTACCCGTAACGGTTTTTGACAGCCGCGCCGCCAGTGTGGGTTTGGGTGACATGGTGAAAAAGGCAGCGACCTTGCGTGATCAGGGTGCCAGCCTCGAGACCATTATGAAAGCTGTGGAGCACATCAGAGACACGAACTTTCTGCTTTTTTGCGTGGAGACCCTGGATTTTCTCAAAAAAAATGGGCGCATTGGGGGCGCGCAGGCGCTACTGGGCAGCCTCTTAAACATCAAACCCATCCTGACCCTGAATAACGGCAAGGTGGACTCGGTAGGTCGCGCCAGGGGCACGAAAAAAGCCATTAAAGATCTGATTGAACGCACCAAAGCCTATGCCTCACAGCATTCAGGTGCATTGCAGGTAAGTTTTGTGCACATTCAGGACCCAGCAGCGGCAGACATCATGCGGCAGGAACTTAAGGGTGCCGGGGTCAGTTTCGTGGATCGGGGCACACACGAAATCGGTGCGGTCATCGCCTCACACGTAGGCCCGGGTACCTTTGGTATGTACATGCATACCGAGCCAAACGCCAGCTAAATCCCGTGTCTCAGTCCTTATTCGTGGTGGCGGTAGCGGCCATTATTGTTCGGGAACGGCGCGTGCTCGCCATGCGCCGTTCCCCATATAAGGACGCAGGCGCTGGTCTGTGGGAGACGCTTTCGGGGCGGGTCAGTCCGGGTGAGAGCCCACTCGTGGCTGTTCAGCGCGAAATCCTGGAGGAATGCGGGCTCGAGGTAGCGCTTGAGCCTAGACCTCTGATGGCCTATCAGTCCAAACGCAACACCTTGCCCATGGTGGTTATCGTTTACCGCGCTTACTACCAGTCTGGTGAGGTGCACCTGAGTGACGAACATGATGACTTTGCCTGGTTAAGCAGCGAGGACTTTGCAAAGCGCAGCCCACTAACGCAACTGGTAGAGGCCGTCAAAATCGCACTGGCAGAAGCATGACCCTGGCCGAACTGCTAGAGCGTCTAGGGAAACTCGAGCTACCACCACAGGACTACGTCATCTTTGGCAGTGCGCCCCTGTTGGTGCACGGCCTGATTGACCAGATAGAAGACATTGATATCGTGGCCCGAGACACAGCCTGGACACATGCGCTCAGTCTGGGTCAGGCAGTCAATCTGGGTCAAGTGCCCAGGGCGCCCGGAGGTGATCGCGTCATCCGGCTGGGACAGCTAGATATCTATGATGGCTGGCTGGGTATGGACCGTGAGCAGTTAATCGATACGGCTGAACTCCGACACGGCTTTCCCTTTGCCAGACTCGAGTATGTCCTTACTTACAAAGAACGCCTCAAGCGTCCTAAAGACCTGGCACATCTGCAACTTATTCGGGCTTATTTATCATCATGACTAACACCGTGCTGATTACCGGGGCAACAAGTGGTATCGGGCTCGAGCTGGCAAGACTGCTGGCAAACAGTCATCGGCTGGTGCTCATTGGCAGAAAGAGCCCGGATGCGTTGAGTGATGAGCGATTTACTCAGGACACTTACTGCCAGGCGGATCTCTCGAGTCCTGAGAGTGTCCCTATCATCAGTAGCTTTCTGGTCAGACAAAACATTCAGCGACTTCATCTTGTTATCCACAATGCGGCTGTGGGTTTTTACGGCACTGTTGAAGCGCAGCCAGACGACAAGCTGCAAGCACTGCTGCAAACCAATCTGTATAGTCCCATCCACCTGACCCAGGCTGTTCTGCCACTGATGAAGCCGAGCGACAAGCTTGTGTTTGTCAGTAGCGTCGCTGCCAGTCTGCCCGTTCCTGACTACGCGGTTTATGGCGCCAGCAAGGCGGCTCTCAGCGGCTTTGCCCGTAACCTGCGGCTCGAGCTGGGCAACGCGCCAGCGGTTCAGGTCATTTATCCGGGCGCAGTCCGTACCGATATGCACCGCAAAAGTGGCGTGCCTGAGGACAAGCTCAACAGCGCCCGTTTTCCCTCAGCCGCGCAGGTGGCAGCGCAGATCCTGCAAGCGAGTCGCACTAGGCGGCGTGAAGTTACACTCGGCTTGGCTAACAGACTGCTTCGCTTGGCTGGGCGGTTCCTCAGTGACCCCCTTGATTTTCTGGCAGGCTTACGGTGAAGCACTGCGTCATCACTGGCGCTGCCAGCGGTATCGGCGCAGCACTCGTGACGGTGTTTCAGCAAGCCAATTACCGCGTCACTGCTATTGACCTTCAGATACCCAGCCACTCCACAGGTAAAGCTCATTTTATTCAGGCCGATCTGAGTGAAGCCAGTCATCTGACTGACCTTGCCACCTCACTAGGTAGCGTTGACGTGCTGATTCACAGCGCTGGCATCAGTGCGGTGGGTGCCTTTGCCCAGTTGGATATCCAGGCACAATATGCTGTGCTGGACGTCAATCTGCAAGCTCCCTTGCTTCTTAGCAAAGCCTGTCTGCCACAGTTGCAGGCGGGCGGTAGTATCGTCTTTATTGCTTCGCTTTCCCACTATGTCTCTTACCCCGGAGCAAGTGCCTATGCTGCCAGCAAGGATGGTCTGGTGGCTTACGCACGGAGTTTGCGGCTGGCACTCAAGCCGCAGGGCATTCAGGTGCTGACCGTCTTCCCCGGTCCCACCCGCACGCCACATGCTGCCCGCTACAGTCCCGATAATCGCTATGAGCACCGCCGCATGCCTCCTGAGGTGCTGGCAAAACGCATATATACCAGTGTACAGCAGCGCCACAAACGTCTGATACCCGGACTAAGCAACAAGGTTTTTGCGCTGTTGGGGCGCTACGCCCCGCGCCTGACTGAAGCCATTATGGTGCAAACGCTGTACCGCAAGCTGTCTTAAGCCGAGCGGGCCCGCTCGAGAAAGCGCTGAACCTTACGGGCATCCTTGTGTCCGGGACTGCTCTCGACACCGCTCGAGACATCGACAGCATAGGGCCTGAGCGCCTGAATCCCCTCGCTCACATTGTCAGGGTTGAGCCCCCCAGCCAGGATGAGATTGGGACAGGCTTTAAGAAAGGCCGCCGCCTGCCAGTCAAACTGCTCACCACTGCCTGGCTTAAGTCCATCCAGCAAAATAGCATTGGCCGGAAAGTTCCGCAAATACTCGAGGCTCAGCTCCGGGCTGAAGGACAGTGCCTTAATCACCCTAAACTCCGGCAGCAAGACTCTGGCGTAATCGGCATCTTCATCGCCGTGCAGTTGCACCGCGTCCAGGCGCAACTTACCCGCAATGTTTCTGACCTCGCCGAGTGGATGATCTTGAAAAATCCCCACCCGCATGGTAAACACACTCATTGCTTGAATAATACGCTCAGCCCAGGAGGGCGTTATAAAGCGTTTTGATGAAGGAACAAAGTTAAGACCAATCGCATCTGCACCGGCCTCACTTACCAGGCGGGCATCTTCGGGCGTAGTGATTCCACAAATCTTAACGCGCATACTGGCATTATAGGACGTTCTGACGTTCACAACCTGTTGTTCTGACCGATATCCGCCCCGCAAGCCTGCGCTTTGTTACAGCTCAGCGCACAAAGCGATGGCTTCCTGGGGGCTTAAAGCTTTACCTTGCTGATAGCAGTCAGCAAAATGTGAGAGGTTTTGCTGCAATTGTTGGATTGCTGCCTGATAGCGATGATCTTCATAAGGATCACGTTGTATGTTGTGTTGTTGCCGCAACGTATCTACACAGGCAAATAGCAGTGTGGCTTGCTCGAGTTGGTCACTTGATGTAGCCAAAAGTGCATAGCCTTCAAAAGATAACAGTAATGCTTCTGGACTAGACATGGTTTT
>CAZZPQ010000132.1:0-9672 GCA_964655595.1 uncultured bacterium | reverse complement strand
GTAGTTCTCGAGCCCCACAAAAGGCCCTTGCCGCACACGCCAGCGGTGCATACTCATATAAATTGCATAAGCGATGGGGAAAAGCCCAAAAATACTGATGATACTGACTGCTGGCAGAATAAAAGCAAAGCCGGTGAGGTTTTCCTGGATTTTCATCCGGTTCAGTCGCCAGCGTCGTGGCGCATCAGGCGCAGAATTTAGTGCCACAACTCTCCGACAAAGCCTGGCAGCAGAATGTTATAAGGAGCATTCATTCAGACAAACTCTGGCTGGAACTTGGCACTTTGCGAAAGACCTGGACACGTCATCTCTATCCTCCCAAGCTTAGGTGCTTAATGTCATCTGTTTGTCAGACTCCAGATTCATACGCTTTATTCTAAACGCTTCTGACAAAAGTCTAAGTGAGCCAGACTCTTGCGTGAGTCCAGACTTCGCCTATTCTAACGCAATTCTGAATGCTTTTGGCCTTATGAACCATTAATACCGAGCCCGATAAATTGGTTGAAGGTTAAAAAGCAATTCCCGCTTCCTACTTGCCCAGCTTGGTATAACAGTACCGCTCCTCCAAAAGAAGCAGTACTGTTCGGGGTTTAAACTGTTTGACAACGTAAGGGCTTAAAGATTGGCAGGCTCTATCAAGCCATAGTCACCATCATGGCGCAGATAAATCACGCTAACCAGGTTAGTGTCAATATTGTGAAACATGAAAAAGCTGTGTCCTAAAGCTTCCATCTGAATAGCGGCATCTTCAGTTGACATAGGTCTTAAGGTGTGCCGCTTGGTACGCACCAGCTGAGGCGCTTCGTCATAGTCAGTGTCTTCAGCAACCACGGCAGGCATGTCTTCAGTGCGCCTGGCAATCATGCGTCCCTTAAAGCGCTTGAGTTGCCGCTCGAGCTTATCCAGCACCCTATCTGTGGCAGCATAACTGTCCTGACCACTCTCTTCGGCTCGCACTACACCGTTAGGGATGTTAAGTTGCACCTCAACACGTGCGGGTTCGGCAGCATTGCTGTTGTAAGACATGACCACTCGAGCATCGACAATCTGATCCGAAAAGCGCTCCAGCTTCGCCAGTTTTTCTTCTGCATAGCTGCGCATAGCGTCAGTAATTTCCAGGTTGCGTCCAGTAAACTTGTAAATATTCATAGTGCTCCTTTCCTGCTTGAAACTAGCAGGTGACTATAGTAACGTCTTCACATAGCGCTAAGTCTAGTTTAACACGCCAACCTCAGTTGCTAGCAGGGGCAAGCGTCCTGAAATGCATTGTAGTGCTACAAAAAACTGACTGAGAGTTGCTATACTTGCCACTATGAAAGCAGCACTGAACCATTGCCCTGCTCACTCTGCCATTCAGATTCTTCAGGAAAAGTGGGTCATGCACATTGTTCGGGCTTTGCTAGACGGACCCAAAGGCTTTAATGAGCTCGGTCGGGAAATTGGGGGTTGTAACCCCACAACACTCGCCCAAAGACTTGAGCGGCTCGAGTCACTCGGCATACTGGAAAAAACAGTCTGTTCGGTGATGCCACCCAAAAGCAGTTATAGCCTGACTGCTGCTGGTACAGCGCTTCAGACAGTGATTAATGCCATTCATGACTGGGCAGCAGAGCATCTGAATGTTGCCGAAAAGAAGCGCTTTGAGCTGTCGCACAGGCAGAAGTCTGTGACAGTCTCGGGGCCTGCCTAAAGTCCCTTGTCTCAAGCGACAAACTATCAACGACATTAGCTTCCTTGCCTCTTGGCCTTATAAACCAGCCTCACAAACTGCCCCAGCCTTGGCAAGCGGTGCCAGCGTTTGGGATCAAGACCCACCCTAAAAGCCCACTCGAGCCCCAGGCGCTGCGTCCAGCGGGGCATCCGTTTGACTGTTCCTGATAGTACATCCAGTGTGCCACCCACACCAATCATCAGAGGTACGCCAAGTTCTTGGCGGTAGGTATGCAAAAACAATTCCTGCCCTTCACCCAAACCTGCCAGCAGTACATTCGCACCGCTGTCACGTATGTTTTGTAGCACTGACGGTAACTCTTCAGGGCGTTTGAAGTAACCGTGCTGTACGCCAGCTGTGACCGTAGCGAAACGCCTGGCTGCCGTGGTCGCTGCCAGCTCCGCTACGCCAGGTTTGGCACCCAGAAAAAAGACCCGTAACTCAGGGCCGCCCTGGACCAGTAAATTCATGGCAAGTTCGACCCCGGCCACGCGAGACAGCCGCTCCCCGCTGAGCTGCCTGGCAGCCCAGACGACACCCACTCCATCAGCCACGCTTAAAGAAGCAGCCTGAAGGGCTGTTTTTAGCGCAGGTTGCATCTGTGCCTGAATAATAATTTCAGGGTTTAGTGTTACTACCAAATCAGGTTCGGGGTACTGCGTTGCTGCCAGACACCAGGCCGTAGCCGCCTCAAGGTCTAGCTTGGCTAGCTTGTAGTCAAGCAGGTGAATCTCAGGAAACTGCCCCATGATTCAGCAGAGCTGCAAAACACCCGACAGACAGGTCAGCAAACTCATAAAGCTGCCTGTGACTGGTGTGTAGTGAAACTATAGAGTGAACCGGATGCCTCATGAGACACCTTAAACAGTTCGGGGACATGCTCAGAATAGCTGACCTGACTGGCTACCGCCAAATCATCTGCCAACTCGAGTTTGCGCAAATAATGACCCGCACTCGAGCGCCACAGGGCTTCCAGTGGATCAGGAAAAGAACGAAATACTGCCAGCGCCAGACGCGCCGCACCACTAAAACGAGCCTCACGCCTAAGATACCGCAGGCGAGCGATCAGCAAGCCTGCCGCCAGAGTATCATCCAGGTCTTCCTGATCCCAGAGGCCGCAACCGACCAAGTACATGCGCTCTGGCTCTAGCTCGAGTGCACGCCGTGCTACTGCATCGGCGTTGAAAAGCGAAGCTAACAGCAGATGATCTGCACCTTCCAGCATAGGCAGGGTCTTGGGCAGGTTTTCAGAAACCAACACAGCACTACCTTGAATTGGGAGCTGACGGAGCGCTGCTGGCGAGTTTGTATAATTAAACCCTTCTGGGGGAATACCCGAGCGTTCGCCAATTAAAAGCGTGCTTTCCTGAGCGCTCAGTTCCAGCGCCCGCCTGATGCGTGTAGCAATGTGGAGCTGTGTTAAGCCATTGCCAAAGAGCAGCGGAGCCACCGTACAGCTGCGAAGGACATCAATCAGGATGACAAGCCCATCATAAGGGGGTCTGGGAAGTAAATCTACACGGATTTGCACAGCTCGTCACCCCGTCTCTTATAGTAAGAAAGGCTAGGCCTCAACATGTTCGGCAGTGTAGCATAAGCGTGTCAGACTTCGCGCATCCTGGTTGCCTAGGCCTTCAGACAGTCCCAGCATAGGCAATCAGCAGCTATCGTGATAAACTCAGGTTGTGAGTGTTCGTTTAACACAGCTTTGCTTGTGACTCCGTTTGCCTTTAGTGGTAGCAACGGAGTTATTTTTTGGAGGTCATGATGCTGGAAAAGCTGTACGAGGTGCAAACCAAGGACCTCGAACTCGACAGGATTGATAGTGAGAAGCAGCAAAGCCCGGCCGACTTGCTGGTATTGCGTGCCGATCACGTGGCGCTGATAACCCAGCTTGAGGCCAAGGTGGCAGAACATCATGAAGTGCGTCTGCGCTTCAATGCCAATGATATGGAAATCAAAAATCTGGATGCCAGCCGCAAGTCAGCAGCCGAGTCGGCGCTACGGGCGGCAACCGCCAAGGAAGCGTCACAGTACCAAAACCAGGAATTGCAGTTTTCCAACCGCTTGCAGGAGCTTCAGGAGGATACCCTGCCCCTTATGGAAGAAATGGACGGGCTGGAAGCGGAAGTAGAAACCCTCAAAGCAGCTCTGGCTGAGCTCGAGCCCCGCCTTAAGGAAATGGAAGCCGCCGAGGAGGCGCGCCTCACATCGCTCAATGAAACCTTGAAAGTCGTACAACAGGAACGTCAGGCCTTGGCAGCCACGGTGCCTGCCCCCCTGCTCAAACAGTACGAGCAGGTGCGCCGCTCAAAGCGTGGGATTGGCATGACTAACATTGTGGGACAGAGTTGTGGGGGCTGTAATATGAAGCTGCCGCTGCATGTACTGCAACGAGCACGCAAGGGTACAGATATCACCAGGTGTCCGAGCTGTGGTCGTATACTGTGGGCGAAAGATAACTAGCGCAGATATGTCAACGGATCGACAGCCCTGCCTGCCTCATGAAGCTCAAAATGCACGTGCGGGCCGGTAGATAAACCCGTTGATCCTACCAGGGCAATAACCTCTCCCTGATTGACATACTGACCTACCGAGACCAGTATCTTACTGTGGTGGGCATACCAGGTTTCCGCGCCACCCGCATGACTTATTTTGACCAGATTGCCGTAGCCTCGGCTTGACCAACCAGCATAGCTAACCGTGCCGCTGCGTGAGGCAATCACGGCTGTTCCTGTAGGCGCAGCGATATCAAGACCTGCATGAAAGCCGGAGGTTCCCATACCGAGATTGCGCCTGCCAAAGTAAGAGGTCAAACGGCCATGAAGCGGCCAGACATAGCGGTTTTCTTCTTCGCGTACCCTGGCGAGCCGCTCGAGCGCTTCAGCCGGACGAATGCCAGGCAAAAAGAGCATCATGCCGCTTTTAATATCTTGGGGAGCTTCAATTTTATTGACTCTAAGGAACTCTGTAGGCTCGAGCTCATAGACACTGATAATGTCACGAATATCCTGACTGGCCTCTAAGGTGATGACCAGGCCTGGCCGTGGAGGAATGAGAAGCTCGAGGCCAATGGGTAGCAGGTCCAGCGAAGATATATCCGGATTAGCGCCAATAATTGCTTCCAGCGACAGGTTGTAACGGGCTGTCAGGTCTGAAAGGGTTTCGCCAGCACTAAGGCTATGGCTGATAAACCCTGGTGGTGGCTTGGGGGCAAGCTGAGCGATACCACCCGTAGCTTCCATAAACGGGATTTTGATGATATCCCCTGGGTGCAGGAGATGTGACCCAAGATTGTTAAAGCTCATCAGTACGTCAACAGGAATGTTGTAGCGATAGGCGATAGCACTTAAAGATTCTCCACTTTGGATAATGCGTATGGCGTAGTTATCGGCTAGAGCGCTACTGGCACACAGGACTACGGTTATGAGTAAAAAGAGTAGTTTGCGCATTAAAGAGACCCGGAGAGCCGGACCAGTATGGGAGTGTCGCGGCCTGTGTTAAAAACTTAACAAGTTGTTCTGAGATAACAATGAGTTGATATTGGCTTGGCAGGCAGGTTTATCTCACAAAACCCCGTGAAGTTCTCATAAACCCTCTACAAATCGCTTTGATGAAGCGTATGCTCTCATATTTCACGTGCCTGTAAACGTTGGGCTAGTGCCTGTTTTAGGTAAGCAACCACATCCTGGGTTGAGGTGCCTGGGGTAAAAATAGCACCAACGCCAATGTCCTTCAGGCTTGCCTTATCCTGCTCAGGTACAATCCCACCACCAAAAAGCAGAATATCACTGGCATTGCGCGCCTTGAGTCCTTCACTGACTTCGCGGAAATAGTGCATGTGCGCGCCGGAGAGCACAGACAAACCAATAGCATCAACGTCTTCCTGAATGGCAGCATGAATGATCATCTCTGAGGTTTGCCGCAGGCCTGTGTAGATCACTTCCATACCGGCGTCTCGCAAGGCTCTGGCGATGACCTTGGCACCGCGATCGTGCCCGTCGAGGCCAGGTTTGGCAATCAGCACCCTGATGTTGCGTTCCACACGATCAGTATAACGCATGTTAAGCAGGCTTACGCAACGCGGCCTGGCACTGCTGCAAAGCTACTGCCACCACCTGTTTTGCCGCCTGCCCTGTGAACTTTCGCAGTGGCGTATAGTGAGCACATGAATCAACTCTCTACTTACCTTGAAACCGCTTTAAGAGCAGCCGAGGCCGCTGTTCGCATCCAGGCATATTACCTGGAAGGCGACCTGGACATCAGCAGCAAAAGCAATGACACAGATCTGGTCACCAAGGTTGATAAGCTCTGCGAAACGCAGATTCGTGAGATTATTCTGGCAGCCTACCCGAGCCATGAGATTATTGGTGAGGAGCAGGGGCAAGTTGGCAATTCAACCCACCGCTGGATTGTTGATCCACTCGATGGCACTCTGAATTACGCGCATGGCTTTCCCTACTACTGTGTGTCGATCGCCCTGGAAATTGATGGGGTCTTGCAAGTTGGGGTGGTTCAGGACGGAGTATCTGGAGAGCGCTTTAGCGCTATACGCGGGGCTGGTGCTTTCTGCAATGGTCAGCCGATCCGCGTTTCCACCGAAACCGACTTGCGCAAGTCTCTTTTGGCTACCGGCTTTGCCTATCATCCAGATACTATCGACAGCAATGTTGAACTCTTTGGAAGGGTACACCAGCAGGTACGCTCGATTCGCCGTCCTGGTGCAGCGGCGCTGGATCTGTGCAATGTTGCCCGTGGAAGATTTGAGGCTTTCTGGGAACTGAAGCTGAACGCCTGGGATGTCGCTGCAGGAATGCTGATTATTCAGGAAGCTGGTGGCACACTCAGCAATGGCCTGGGTGAGGTTTACAAGCTGGAAGATCCGGTAGTGGTGGCTAGCAATGGTCATATTCACAGTAAACTCCTGCAAGTACTGGGGCTGGGAAGCAGTCTGGCATGAAGCAGATGGTGCTTGACCTGGAGACCAAACGCTCCTTTCAGGAAGTGGGCGGCGCCCACAATAAAAGTCGTCTGGGTGTCAGCATTGTCGGCAGCTATCACTACCATGATGACCGATTCGTCGCCTACCGTGAAACGGATTTTGAACAACTCGAGCAGGATCTGCGAGCTGCCGATAAAATCATCGGCTTTAACCTGATAGGCTTTGACTGGCCGGTACTGGCCGCCGGACTCGGTGACTGGGTCTGTGAATTGCCAACCCTTGACCTGATGTTTGAGGCACAAAAGACACTGGGGCACCGTGTCAGCCTTGACTCTATCGCCGAAGCCACGCTGGGTATGAAAAAACTGGGCAGTGGGCTTGATGCGCTTCACTACTACCGTGAAGGTGATTGGGACAAGCTCGAGCGCTACTGCTTAGAAGACGTGAAACTGACGCGCGATATTTATGAATATGCTCGCAAAAACGGTCATTTGTACTTCATGAAGGGCAAGCGGCGCAGCATGTTCTCCCTGAGTTTTGCTGAGAGTCCCCACAGTCGTCTTTTTAAAGAGGCTGCGCAGTGCCGAGGCAGTATCCGCATGACCTACGGTGCCAAAGAGCGCCTGGTAGATGTGCTGACCTTTGATGGCGTCTATATCCGCGCCTATTGTCATTTGCGTCAGGAAGAACGCACCTTCAGGCTTGACCGCGTCGAGCAGGCACAAAGGGTGGCCTCGAGTACCCCCTTATTTTAGTGCTGGTCGTAAAACGGTGCGTCCCAGTATCATCACATAAGCCAGTACAATCGTGGCAGCAATCAAGGCGGCACTAGGCAAGACTGTCCAGGGGCCCAGCGTAATGGCAACGAGGCTACCAATGACCGGTCCAATCACACCGCCCAGGTCCCAGCTCATGGTGAACATGCTGAAGGCACTGCCGCGCACATCCCTTGGTGAGAACTGCCCGACCACCACCAGATTGCATGGCAGGTAGAAACCCGAGCCCATACCCATTAAGGCGGCAGCAGCAAAGGCCACAGGTGGCAAGGGCGCCACAGACAAGGCAAGCAGGCCCAAAATGCCCAAGCCATAGCCCCAGAGTGCGACCTGGCTTGCCCCATAACGATGCGCCAGGATTCCTGCCGGGATGCGGAAAATCACTGAGACCAAACCGTAAAAGGCAAAAAATTGACCGACCAGTGCCAAGGAGAAACCAGCATTCACCAGGATGATGGGATAAAAAGCCTGGAGTATGCCGTAGACGGCCGCAAAACCCATATTGCCTACAGTTGCAGCCATAACCTCCTTGATGCGCACAACCACTGCGTAACCGCTCCACCAACTGCTCACCTTGCGCTTGACCAGAGTCTCAGGCAACCACAAAAGCAGCGGCGCAAAGACAAGCTGTGACACCACCACCAGTGTAAATACCAGCCAGATACCAACCGCTTCTGCCAGCCAGCCGCCTGCGGCGGTACCAGCCATGACCCCGATACCCACCAACAGATTGCGAGTGCTCATGACGGCAGTGAGTTTATTTTCTGGTGTCAGATCACTGGTCAGTGCCAAGCCTGAGGGCGCAAAGAGGGCAATACCAACACCTTGTAACAAACGTCCCACTAGTAGTAGGGGCAGGCTGCCAAAGTAGGCCAGACCTGCCAGTCCGCTGATGACCAGACCAATAATGGTTGGCCATTTGCGACTCCAGCCATCGGACAACCAGCCTGTCCAGGGACGCAGCAAAATGCCCGCAAAGGGCAAAAGCCCCACAACCCAGCCTACCCAACCCAGCGGTACACCATAATTGTCAGTCAGATAAACCGGCAGAACAGGAATGACTATGCCAAAACTAAAAAAAAAGAAAAAGGTGACAACATGTAAAAGCCAAACGTAACGCACCCATCCAGATTAAGTCTTTCAGTAAACGTTAAAACGGTTGCAGCTAACATTTAATACCAGTTCCGGATAAATCGTTGGGATAAGCCCAACGATTTATCCCGAGCAGGGCGAGTAAGAAGCGGGGAAGCGCTTTTCAAATCTTTAAGCATTTTATCGGGCTCGGTATAACCTTAGTGTCCGGGACTCATGGCAAGGTTATGTCAAGAGACAAATGTGAAAGATATCTTATTGCCTCATGAAAATAAACAGTATTGTGGGAGCCAAGAGCCGAAGTCCTACTTCTGAGAGCTCACTTCATACCTCCCTCCTGGGGCGCGTCAGCTGACGCGCCCTCTATTTTGTCCGTTTCGGGAAACAGTGTCTGGAAGAGCTTTAAGATGCGTTTGGCGCTATCGATTTCAAACTGTGCCTGCGCAGCCAGTTCATCAAACATCAGCGCGCGTGTTACCTTCAGACGTTCAAAGGACTCGCCCTCCAACTGCTCCGCTCGAGCCCGAATGAGCGGATGGCTGTTCTGCCGAATGCTAAGCGCAATGCCTTCCAGATAGACCCGCCTCGCTTCGTGAAGTTCAATATGCCTTAAAATACCGCGCAGCGCCGCTTGGGGTTGCATACGGTCAAGGTAAGACGCCCACAGCTTAAACGGATCGCGAAAGGGAAGATAGGTCACAGGCTCATGAATCCAGTGCTCGAGTTCCTGCTTGCCGTGAGCGCTCAGATGATAGATAATGCGCGGGCGTTTGAGGCCATGATTTTGCTCTTGGGCATAAACCAAACCCTCCTCTGCCAGTTTGTGAAGCATTGGATAAATCTGCCCATAACTAGCAGCCCATAGCGAGTCGATCGAGATTTTAATGTTCTGTGCCAGATCATAGCCAGACATAGCTTTGATATCCAGGAGGCCGAGAATCACGTGTTTAGTGGACATATCGCTTTCTTTCTACCGTCAAGACTTCTTCTAGCTTATACCGAGCCCGATAATTCCCTTGTCTTTAAAAAATTCACTGCCGCTGATTCTTCTCGTTCCACTCGCATTAATATCCTTGCATAAAGCAAGGATATTAACGGAATTGGTATTACAGTTCCAGATAAATCATTGGGATAAACCCAATGATTTATCC
>CAZZPQ010000131.1:0-9715 GCA_964655595.1 uncultured bacterium | reverse complement strand
GCTCGATGAAAATGGCACTATGGCTGTTGTGCTGCCACACGGCGCACTCTTTCGCGGCGGTGCAGAAGGATATATCAGAGAGTACCTGATAAAAGAGCGCAACTACCTGGACGCCGTGATTGGCTTACCTGCTAATATCTTTTACGGCACAGGTATACCGACCTGCATCATGGTCTTCAAGAAATGCCGTGAGCATCCCGAAGATATCTTATTTATAGATGCCAGTGCGGGATTTGCCAAGATGACCAATCAAAACTATTTGCGAGATGATGATATAGATAAGATAGTATCTACCTATCGCGCCCGAGTGACTGAGGGCAAATTTAGCTTTGCCGCTGCAATCTCTGAAATAGCCGAAAATGATTACAACTTGAACATACCTCGTTATGTGGATACCTTTGAGGAAGAAGAGGCAGTTGATTTAGCGGAAGTGACCAAAGAATTAAGTCAGATTAATATGGCTATGGAAAGCATTGACATTGCAATAAAAGAATATTGTGATGAATTGGGTATAGAGGCACCATTAGGATGAGTGACGACAGCTCAGATAATGAAACAACTCTCCATAAAAAGTATCCTGATTCGGTTCAGCCCGGAATACCAAGGCTAGGAGAACTGAAAGATGGTTGGACGCGGATAAGAATTGGTGAGCTGTTTGAAGAAACCTCCCGACCTATAAAAATGGACGATGACGAAAACTACACCTTAGTGACAGTTAAGCGCTCTCGAGGGGGAGCAATCTTAAGAGGTATAAAAAAAGGCAGAGAGATTTCAGTAAAATCACAGTACATAGTGAATGAGGGGGATTTTTTAATCTCGAAACGCCAGATTGTTCATGGAGCATGTGCTTTAGTACCAAAGGAGTTGGATGGGGCAATCGTTTCAAACGAATACTCAGTTCTAAACTGTAATGAAAAGCTGGACAGCACTTTTTTGAGCTTCTTATCCCACAGTCAATATTTTCAGCAAACCTGTTTTCACTCGAGCATTGGTGTTCACATTGAAAAGATGATTTTTAAGCTTCCTGAATGGTTCAGTTGGAAAATTGATATTCCGTCATTACCAGAACAACAAAAAATCGCCGCCTTCCTGACCACCGTAGACGAAAAAATCAGCAAGCTACGGCGCAAGCAGGAGCTACTCCAGACTTACAAGCGCGGTGTTATGCAAAAGCTCTTTTCTCAGGAGCTACGGTTCAAAAGAGAGGATGGCTCGAGGTTTCCTGATTGGGAAGAGAAAACGTTAGAAGAAATAGCTGATAAAAATGTGCGATGGAGCTTTACAGGTGGACCGTTTGGCTCAAACCTAAAAGCGGAAGATTACACTGAAGGAGGTATTAGAATTATCCAGTTACAAAACATTGGTGATGGTGTTTTTAACGATGATTACAAAATCTACACTTCTAAGGAAAAAGCAGATGAGTTATTAAGCTGCAACATTTATGGAGGGGAAATTATTCTTGCAAAAATGGGTGACCCAGTAGCTCGAGCCTGCCGTATTCCTGATTATGAAACCAGATGCTTAATGGCGTCTGATGGTATTAGATTTGTGCCTGAAACTAAGCTTTATGATAAAGACTTCGTCTTTTTTAGCCTCAACACAAGAACTTTTCGGGAAACAGCATTTAACCTTGGTACTGGGTCTACTAGAAAAAGAATAGGTTTGGGTGACCTAAGAATAGTAAAACTACCTGTGCCTATTCTCGAGGAACAACAGAAAATCGCCGCTTTTCTCACTGCCATTGACGCCAAAATAGAAGCAGTCAGCAAGCAGGTTTCGCTTGTGGAGCGGTTTAAGAAGGGTTTGCTGCAACAGATGTTTGTCTAGTGTTTGTGGGGTTTAAGGTGCATATCATTCTGTGCAACCACCGCAGTTTTGCACGTCATTCCAGCGAAAGCTGGAATCCATAGCCTGACAGCAAAAATCAATATAGTTTAAGCACATGCTGCATTCTCTTTTTTCGCCTGATCGTGGCTGCCAGACTGACAGGGATTTGCAGGGGTTTAAGTGAGCGTATCAGCTTAATCCCAGGTGAAGCTTTATCTTTTGGTCCAGCTCGGTCATGATGTCTTCGGGTAGGTTGCCCAGACGCTTGCCTAGTCTGGCGACGCTTACACTGCGTAGCAGCTCAATCTGGACTTTGCTGTCTTGCTCTAAACCAGAGCGCTCGAGGGCTAAGTAAAGCTGAAATGGGTAAACCCTTGCAACATTACTGGTGAGGGGTATGACGACTACATTGCTGCCATTGGCGTTGGCCAGGTTATTCGTTACTAATACAGCAGGTCTGACTTTGTTGGCCTCGTTGGCTCTGGCAGGTTCAAAGTCAACCAGTACAATATCGCCACGCCGCAGTTGACCTACCACTGAGATTCCTCAGAGTCCAGGCCGTCGTCCAGGGCGGCTTTATCCCAAAAATCCCTGTCGGGTTCTTTCGCCCAGTCTTCGGCGTGGGCGCGGTAGGCGGCGGCGAGTTCTGCCTCGCGCAGACTTTGTAAACCTCTGGCGATAACCTCGCTTCTGTTATCCAGTCCATGAGCAGCTTGGTACTGGCTAATAAACTGGGCTAAATCAGCCGGGATGCTGATGGTAAATTTTGATGTGGTGCTACGGGTAGTCATACCAAATGGTATTACTGGTACGGTGCTTTGTCAATATCGTGATCGTGCTACAATACGGCTATGGTTAAGACCGTTCCAGAGGCCAAAGCGCAGCAGCAATTGGCTAGCTTGCTCAATGAAGTCGATTCAACAGGCGCGAGTATTGTGATTGAACAGGGCGGCAAGCCCAAAGCGGTCATGGTATCGGTTGCCCGCTTTGAAGCCTGGGAAAAACGCAGAAAGCAGGCACTGGCAGGTTTAAGTGCACAGGCTGAACGCAATCAGGCGCTGCTGGATGCTCAGGCTGTCAGTGATGAAGCACTGATGGAGGAGATGGTTAGCAGCAGCAAACAGGCGCGGAAAGAAACGCTTACCCTTTAAGCCTTTGTGCTGGTTATCCTCGATACCAATATCCTGCTTAGCTTTTCGATAAGTAACCGCCCACCCATACGGCATATCAGAGACGCCTGGTTGGCAGGTGAAATCGATGTTGCAATAACCGACATCCTCATGGCGGAATACACTCGGGTAATGGGCTATAAACACCTTGCCAAGTACTTTCAGGGAACTGAGCGTCAGGACCGTATCGATGACCTTTATAACCTTGGCATCCTGATTGACATTGTTGAACCTTACCCAAGCGCACCCGATCCTGATGACCGTTACCTTTTTGCTATGCTCGAGCATCCCTTGGTGACAGCGCTGGTCACAGGGGACAAGGCACTTCTTCAGCTTGAAAATCACATCGCTAAGCCAATCCTTAGCCCTGTGAACTTTGTGAAGCTTTACCTACCACAAACTTAGCATGGGCGGTTAAGCTTTGCTTTAAGGGGTAAGCGTGATTCAGTCCGAAGCCCAACTGGAAGAAAGCCTCATCAAGCGGCTGGTGACACTGGGGTATGAGCCTGTCAGCATTGGCAGCATCAGCGAGCTGGAAGCCAACCTGAAAAAGCAGCTCGAGGCGCATAACAAGCTGCACTTTTCCCCAGCCGAGTTTCAGCGCATTCTGAACCACCTGGATAAAGGCAGTGTCTTTGAACGTGCCAAGCTACTACGGGACTATATGCAGCTCGAGCGTGATGATGGCAGCAGGGTGCATATTCAGTTTCTGGATAGTGAAAACTGGTGTCAAAACCGCTATCAGGTGACGCAGCAAGTTAGCGTCGAGGGACGCCGCAAAAACCGCTATGACGTGACGCTGCTCATTAACGGTCTGCCGCTGGCGCAAATTGAACTCAAACGCCGTGGTATGGAGCTGAAAGAAGCCTTTCATCAGATTAACCGCTACCAGCGCGACTCCTACGCCGCAGGACATGGCCTGTTTCAGTACATTCAGCTCTTTGTCATCTCGAACGGTGTCAATACCAAGTACTATGCCAATAACCGCAAGCAGGATTTTAAACAGACCTTTTTCTGGGCCGATAAGGAGAATACCCTCATCACCCGCCTGGACGCCTTTGCCGACAGCTTTCTGGAAAAGTGCCAGCTGTCCAGAATGATCTGCAAGTACATCGTGCTGCATGAATCTGACAAACTGCTGATGGTGCTGCGCCCCTATCAGTACTACGCTGCCGAGGCGATTCTGGAGCGCGTGCACTATAGTCGCAAGAATGGCTATATCTGGCACACCACCGGCTCAGGTAAAACCCTGACCAGCTTTAAGGCGGCGCAACTGCTGACCGCTTTGGACGGCGTGGATAAAGTTGTCTTTGTGGTGGACCGCGCCGATCTGGATTACCAGACCACCCGCGAGTTTAATCACTTTAGCGAAGGCAGTGTCGATGGTACCAGCAATACCCAGGCACTGGTCAAACAGATGGCAGGTCAGACCAGGCTGATTGTAACCACCATCCAGAAACTCAATACTGCCATCAAACGCCCCAGACACGAAGCCGCCATGACCGCCCTGCAAGATAAACGCATCGTCTTTATTTTCGATGAGTGCCATCGCTCGCAGTTTGGTGAGACGCACCGCGCGATTGTGCGCTTCTTTAGGAATGCGCAGCTTTTTGGCTTTACCGGCACGCCTATATTTAAGGATAATGCTATGGGCAGCGGCGCAGCCAAACGCACCACCAAAGACCTGTTTGATGATTGCCTGCACCGCTATGTGATTACCAATGCCATTGCCGACCAGAACGTGCTCAGGTTTTCAGTCGAATACTGGGGCAAACTCAAACGCAAAGACGGCACGCTGATTGATGAGGATGTGCCCGGTATCAACATCAGCGAGTTCTTTGAACATGAAGAGCGGCTGGAAAACGTGGTGGACTGGATTATTCAACACCATAACCGCAAGACCCACAACCGCGAGTTCTCCAGTATCTTTTGTGTCTCGAGTGTTGAGGTGCTGCTTAAGTACTACGATATCTTTAAGCGCAAGCAACAAGCCGGTGAACATGACCTGCGGATGATTAGCATCTTTAGCTACGGTGCCAATGAAGAGGACCCCGAGGCTGATGGACTCATAGCCGACCCAAATCTGGATGTCGATAGCGGCCCCATATCCGAAAGCAAGCGCGAACGCCTTGAAGGCGTCATTCGGGACTATAACGCCCTCTATGGGGTGCAGCACTCGGCTAAGGACGGTACAGCCTTCTATACCTACTACAAGGATATCGCCAAGCGCATGAAAGAGCGCGATAAAGAAGGCTTTGCCGACAAAGACCGCGCCGATATCCTGCTGGTTGTCAATATGTTCCTGACCGGCTTTGACGCCAAAAAGTTGAATACCCTCTATGTGGATAAAAACCTCAAATACCACGGCTTGATTCAAGCCTACTCGCGCACGAACCGCATTCTGGGTGAACGAAAATCCCAGGGAAATATCGTGGTCTTTCGTAACCTTAAACCCCAGACAGATGAAGCGGTTCGCCTCTTTTCAGATTCCAGCTCACAAGAGAGTATCCTGCTTGAGTCTTACGAGCATTATGTCGAACGCTTTAATCAGGCACTAGGGACACTGCGAACTGCTGCGCCAGGCGCTGACAGCGTCAGTGAACTCAAGACGGAAGCTGAACAACTGGCCTTTGTGACTGCGTTCAGAAGCCTGATCCGCGAACTCAATGTGCTTAAGTCCTTTAGTGAGTTTGACTTTAGTGACCTTGCCTTGCCCGAACAGGACTTTGAAGACTACAAAAGTGCTTACCTCGATATCTACGAAAGACGTAAACTCGATCCTGACAAAACCTCTATCCTTGAGGATATTAACTTCGAGCTGGAACTTATCCAGCAGGATGAAATCAACGTGGACTATATCCTGGGCTTGCTCGAGGCGCTCAACAAGGAAACAGACAAGCCGCTGGACTACGCGCTTAAAAAGCAGAAAATTCTGGATACCATGCAGCAGGAAGTCAGCCTGCGCAGCAAGCGCGCCCTGATTGAAAAGTTCATGAATGACTATATGCCCAGCATAAGGCCCCAGGATGACTTTCGGGCCATCTTTGATGCTTACTGGACACAGGAAAGAACCGCAGCACTCGAGCGCTTTGCCCAGGACGAAGGCATGCAGTTTGGGAGGCTCAGCCGCCTGCTGGCAGACTATCAGTTCAGCGCCAAGAAACCCCTGCGCGAAGATGTCTTTGAGGCCCTTGAGCGCAAGCCGAAAGTACTCGAGCGCACGCGCGTGTACCAGCGAATCCTGACAAGGCTCGACGACTTCATGAGGGTCTTTGATGATGGAGGCTGAAGCGTTCTTGCGGGGCTTTAAAAGTCACATGGCCACCAACTACTGGCTCCTGGAATCTTTTGTATTGTGCAGAACCTTAGGGTACTGCATTGTGGGACCTGACCTCTTCATTCTATCTGGGTAAATCCAGAATTGGCCATGATGACCGACCTTTCTTGAAGATCTTGTGTTTTGCTCACAGTATCAACAACATCATGCAAACCGTGGATGCCATCACAAGGCAATAAGCGTTGCTTCACCCTGACCAACGCCGACACAAAGCGAAGCCAAGCCATAACGCATTTTCTGTCCTAAGTTAGCGCGCCTTTGCATTTCAAAAATCAGACTCGTTAAAATGCGTGCTCCTGAACAACCCAAAGGATGTCCCAGTGCAATGGCACCACCGTTTACATTTACTTTTTCTTCAGAAAGTTCTAACTCACGCATAACTGCAAGAACCTGTACGGCAAAAGCTTCATTAATCTCTACTAAATCGATGTCCTCAAGGGAAATATGGCATCGCTGAAGTAATTTTTGAATAGCTTTTACAGGGCCTAGCCCCATTACTCTGGGACTAACACCAACAGCAGATGAGCCAATCCAGTGAGCCAAGGGCTTGATTCCCAAAGCATCGGCTCTGGTTCGGGACATCATCACTAAAGCACAAGCGCCATCATTGAGTCCACTTGAATTGCCCGCAGTTACCGTTCCATGTTTGCGAAAAGCCGGCTTCAAACTACTCAGTTGAGTCAAGGAAGTTGCAAGCTCAAAGCCAGCTGCTATCCTTTTGTATCTTGGATGTTCATCTATATCAAAGACCCGAGGGGTACTGTTAAGAGGAAGCTCTACGGCGACTGTTTCAGCCTGGAAGTACCCTTGGTTCATTGCCTTGACTGCTCTTTTTTGGCTTTTTAAGGCAAAACGATCCTGGTCTTCACGCGTGATTGGCCCACCTTTAAGTGCTCCAGAAAAGCTCATTTCTGCAATGTTCTCTGCTGTTTCCCCCATGGCTTCAAGCGGAAAGAGTTGCTCCATTTTTGGATTCGGGTAACGCCAGCCTAAGGACGTATCATAAACCGTCTGATTTCCAGAGGGGCCAAAACCAATGGGGTTTTTGGGAAGGGAATAAGGGGACCTGGTCATTGATTCCACACCACCAGCAACGTAAATATCCCCTTCTCCACTGCGAATTGCTCGAGCGGCTTGGTTGACAGCAGTCAAGCCACTGGCACAAAGTCGATTAACAGTGTATCCAGCGACATGATCTGGTAAACCCGCAAGTAATAGCGCCATACGGGCAATGTTGCGACCATCCTCTCCAGCCTGATTGGCACACCCCAAAATAACCTCTTCAACCATGGCAGGATCGATATTAGCTCTCCTGACAGCCTCGTTAATGACAATGGCTGCCAGGTCATCTGGCCGGATATTGGATAAAGCCCCCCTGATACGTCCGATTGGTGTTCTGACCGCGCTTACAACCACAACTTCAACCATCTTAATGCTCCTCGTTAACCCATCCCCTCGGCTCATCAGTACGCAAAACTGGTGTAGATGAGCAATTTGGGAATTATCACCAGACCGAAGTTTCTGACAGCGAATGACTAACTCTGCTTAAGCATCCTGTCATTGCGAGCGCAACCAAGTAATCTCAGTATAGCTGTACTAAACGCAAATCGGGATCGCCAGGATTGCCTCTTTGTGTTTCTGGGAGTGATCAAAAAGAGGCTGTAGAGCGGTGCCTGTACCTGTGTTAAGACAAGCGACACCGTGACAACATTACCCAATAGCGGCTTTATGGGAATTGTGGATAATGAACTGTCCCTCTTGCCAG
Source organism: uncultured bacterium (assembly GCA_964655595.1). Classification (GTDB taxonomy): domain Bacteria; phylum Deinococcota; class Deinococci; order Deinococcales; family Trueperaceae; genus CAZZPQ01. Next base: position 1,617 of record CAZZPQ010000131.1, on the reverse strand, counting down.
GCAGCTTCCAAGGCCTGTATGGCTACACCCCAGGCTCCGGCATAATAGGGTAGTGAGGCAAACTGTACATTGATATCTTTTGCCAAAATTCCAATTACTCTTTGTCTGAGTACACTTGTTACATCTGCAAGAAAGCCCATGCCTGCAAGCCTTAATTCACCCCCAATCACCACATTTGGAGCCCCGGTAATGTTTATGGTACTGGAAAGAGCCTTGCCCACATATTGAGAAAGCTGATGCAAGACCATAAACGCTGCTTTGTCACCCTGATTTGCCAGTAAACAAATCTGTTCAAATGAAATCTGCGCTTCCCCTTGCCACAGGGTTTGAATCCCCTGTGCTAGCAGGCTCTTGAATTGTTTGATAATGGCATCCTGTGAAGCCATAACTTCAAAACATCCACGATTGCCACAGGTACACAAAGCACCTGCTTCATCGACAACAATATGGCCCACCTCGCCACAAACCCCTGACGAACTTTTTAACATTTGCCGATTGACAAAAATCCCACTACCAATGCCATGACTACCCAAAAATAGGTAAATCATGTCAGCCAAATCCTTGCCAGCCCCAAAGCGATGTTCAGTCTCAGCAAAAGACCTCGAAATATCTTCAACAACAACCAGGCGATTTAGGCGTTTGGTCAGATACCGTTTAACATCATAAGGTGTCGAAGATAGATTTTCGTGTGTTACCCAGTGACCCTCAGCACTAACAATATCATGCAAAGCTATCCCGACCGCATGGATATTTTCCCAACCCAACCGACTTTTTTGCATGTTTCCCTGAAGTAGGTTAATGACTTTGTCCATCGTTATATCGCAACCTTCAAAGGGTTCTGGGGGGGGCTCTTCCGAGGAAAAAATGACTTGACCGACGGCGTTAGTGATTACGGAGCGAAAGTGTTTACGGCCAAATTCTATCCCTAGGACATAACCCGCATCGGGATTAAGTTGCACAAGTTCAGATGGTCGCCCTGGGCGATTTTGGGTACCTGACTGTTCTGACAAAAGAATATTTCTGTTCACCAAATCCGCAACCAAACGAACAACTTTTGTCTGATTCCAGCCAGTGATGTTAGACAGGTCAGCTCGAGTTACGCTGCCATGACGTTGCACTAGGTGCACTATGCGCAATTCACTCAAATTTTTTGTCGCGAATCTGGCTGGTGATGCTAGTGACATACATTGTCTCCGCTATTCATATTCAAAATTGTAGGTATTTGCAAGATATTGGCAGAAACAACACTCATAACTAAACTGATTAATTTCCTCTTTGCGATATTTTGAAACATTTTCACCGCTCGCAATTGTAGCTGGACGTTCGATCTTAAGTCAAACGTGCTGAATGAATATACCTATTACCAATTCGTGATGGGCTTAGGCGTAGATACGGTGGTTGAAATATTAATAAATGAATATTTTTACGTAAGGTTCCAATTTCTGGAATAATACTCATCCTTTGTGTAATATTGACTACATTTACTGCTCTTAGTTTTTTACAATATAGAACTTAACTTGCTTATTTGTCAAGCTTTTAATTCAGTATAGGTTTTAATGCTTTTGAGAACTAAGGAATAATAGGATATGGTCAATAACGGGTATCTGATTGACCGGT
>CAZZPQ010000130.1:0-9784 GCA_964655595.1 uncultured bacterium | reverse complement strand
GACGCCATCATTCCCAAGAGGTAGAAGTTTGACAAAACCTTGAACCCAGCCCCGTGATACTGAGAAGGAGTACACATGGCGATTCGGAAGATTACAGCTTCGCCCTCGCGCCCATTGGTTTCTCGAGTATCGCCTTATTCATTCAGCAAACATCTCCGCCAATACATGCAAAACCTGTTGCTGCGTCTCTTGGTTTAGGGTATCCAGCCTTTTGACTAAGCGATTTTTGTCAACCGTACGGATTTGGTCCAGCACAATTTGACCCTGCTTGCCGTCAACTTCGCACTCAACTCTGGTCGGATACTTTTTACCTCTCGTCGTCATCGGCGCAACAATCACAGTTTGAATATGACGGTTCATCTGGTCGGGCGAGATGACCAGGCAAGGGCGCGTCTTTCGGATTTCACTACCGAGCGTCGGATCGAGTCTGACAAGATAGACTTCAAAGCGTTTTACCATTGCCATTCTGTTTCATCCCAACTACTCGAGCTGCTTACTTCATCTTCGTCTAGCAGTTGATCATCACCGTTTTGCGCCATGGCTTGAAAAGCTGCGTCCCAATCGTCCCTTGGATTCTGCGCTGCACGAATCACTATCTGACGGTCAAAGGCTTCAATTTCAACGTCTTCAGGCAGCCGACTTTGCTCGAGTAAGACCTTGGGAATCCGAACACCCAGCGAGTTGCCAATTTTTACAATACGGGTTCTCATAAGCACATTGTAATTACGACCAATAGTCTTTGTCAAAAAACATTTCCCACCCCTCATAAAGCATTGACGCCATCATTCCCAAGGGGTAGACTTTCGACAGGACCTTTAAGCCAGCCCCGTGAGGCTGAGAAGGAGTACAGATGCAGAGTTGGATAGACAATACAAGGAGTCATGCGCCGCGTGTCGGCGTCTTTTTTTTGGCGAGCGCTATGCTCGCTCTTTTTGTAAGGGGTGAAATGTGCGTTTGCACCACAAGTCACAACTCTTAGATCCGGCTGATATGGAGCGGGCGCTCACCCGTATTGCGCACGAGATTATCGAGCGCAACAAGGGGGCAGACAATCTGGCACTGGTCGGTGTTCATACGCGGGGGGTGCCGATTGCTGAGTATCTGGCAGAGCGCATAGGCAGCTTTGCCAATGTGACGCCGCCTGTAGGCAAGCTGGACATCACGCTCTACCGTGACGACTTAAGCGAGATTGCCCTGCAACCGGTGGTAAAAAAGACCGAAGTGCCTTTTGACATTCACGGTATACGCATTGTGCTTGTTGATGACGTGCTTTATACCGGGCGCACCGCGCGGGCGGCCCTTGACGCCCTGATTGACATGGGGCGGCCCGCCGTGATTCAGTATGCGGTGCTTGTTGACCGAGGCCACCGCGAACTGCCTATACGCGCTGACTATGTAGGTAAGAACGTACCGACCAGCAAGCAGGAGGTCATCAAGGTGAAGTTGATGTCTGTTGATGGTGCTGAGGGGGTTGACTTAATGGAGTTGCTGTCATGATTGCCGGGAGTACGCCTGTGACTTTGCCAGAGACACGCGCCAGCGAAATGCAGCCGCGCAAGCGCAAGCATCTTCTGGACTTTAGCGGCTGGAGTGCTGAAGAGCTGCTGTCGCTCTTTGATACGACAGATGTGATGGCACAGGTGATGCAGCGCACCATCAAAAAAGTACCAGCGCTGCAGGGCTTTACGGTCGGTACGCTCTTTTTTGAAAACAGTACCCGCACGCGCCTGAGCTTTGAGCGGGCAGCGCGGGCGCAGAGTGCCGATGTGGTTTCCTTTGCGGCGGGGGCCAGTAGTCTGTCTAAAGGTGAATCACTCAAGGATACGGTACGCACTATCGACCAGATGCAGGCTGATCTGTACGTGGTGCGGCATCACGCGGCTGGCGTGCCCTATCAGCTTAGCCGCTGGACCGATGCCAGTATCGTGAACGCCGGGGACGGCAGGCGAGCGCACCCGACCCAGGCGCTCCTTGACGCCTACACCTTCAAACAGCATTTCTCAGGCTTTGACGGCTTTGCTGGCAAGAAACTGGTGATTGTGGGGGACATTCTGCACTCGAGAGTCGCCCGCAGCAACATAGAACTCTGGACTCTGTTAGGTGCTGAAGTTAGCCTGTGCGGTCCGGCGACGCTGGTGCCCAAGGAGCTGGCCGCAGACGGTGTCAGCCTAAGCACCAGACTGACAGAAGCTGTGGAGGGTGCGCACGCAGTGATGGCACTCAGATTGCAGCGGGAGCGTATGCAAGGCGGCTTACTACCCAGTGTCGCCGAGTATCAGGCGCGCTACCAGTTAACTGAACAACTTATGAAACACGCACACCCCGATGCTCTGGTGATGCACCCTGGCCCCATGAACCGCGATGTAGAGATTGAAGGAAACTTGGCGGACAGTGAGCGGAGCGTCATCGAAGCGCAGGTTGCGAACGGCGTACCGATTCGCATGGCGGTCTTGTATTCGCTGCTGGTCGGGAAAAAATGATAAAGGCTATCAGGCTATTAGAGAGGCGGCAATTCGCGATTAGCCATAGAAGTAAGGGAAATACAGGAAGGTGGAGGGCGGCACGCCTTGCTCATTGCTCGCTACTCATTGCTTAAGCTAATGGCTAACGGCTTATAGCAAACATCATTGCTCAGCACTCATAGCTTTTCACTCATCACTAAGGAGTACTCCATGACTCGACTACGCATAACAGGCGCACATCTGCTCGATGCAGCAGAGGACTACGGTGTTGCTGACTTATATATCAAGGATGGTGTTATTGAAGGTATTGACTTGGCTGGAGAGGTTGACGAGACCATTGACGCGGCTGGCTTAACGCTCTGTCCAGCCTTTATCGACCTGCATGTGCATTTGCGCGAGCCGGGGCAGGAGGTTAAGGAAGACCTTGCTTCTGGACTGGCGGCAGCCGCAGCGGGGGGCTTTGGCACAGTGGTCAGTATGGCCAATACCCGACCAACTATCGATGAAGCTGGGCTGGTTACTGAACTCGTTGCCAAGGCAGCCGAAATCAAGGGGGCGCGCTTGCGTCCGGCGGCGGCGCTAAGCCACGGTTTAAAAGGGGAGACACTCACCGATTTTGCGGCACTTAAAAGGGCGGGTGCGGTGATGATAACCGATGACGGCATTCCGGTCACCGATAGCCACCTGATGCGCCGCGCCTGCGAGTACGCGGCGGAACTGGGTCTGGTTATCCAGACACACTCTGAAGAGCCTTCACTACGGCAAAACGGTGTGATGAACGAGGGGCTTGTTTCGCAGCGTTTAGGCTTGCCGGGCAATCCAGTCAGTGCCGAGGCCATTATGATTTACCGAGACTGCGAAATTGCCGCCATGACCGGGGCGCGGGTGCATATTGCCCATGTCTCGAGCCAGCGTGGGATGCAGGTCATCGAGTGGTTTAAAGAGCAGGGTGCGCCTGTAACTGCCGAAGTGACGCCACATCACCTGACCTTGACCGATGAGGTACTGAGCAACTTTGAGGCTGTTGCCAAGGTCGCGCCGCCCCTGCGTACTCAGGAAGATGTTGACTATCTGACAGAGGCGATTAAGCGCGGGCTTGTGGATAGCATCGGCACCGACCACGCGCCACACACGCGCGCGGAAAAAGAAGCAGATATGCTGGGGGCTCCCTTTGGTATCGGTAACATTGAGGTCTGTTTTCCACTGCTTTACACCAAGCTGGTGGAGGAAGGTCATATCTCGCTGCAACAACTCATTGCCCTGCTGACCACGGGCCCAGCCCGGGTGATGGACTGGGAGCTGCCAAGGCTGGCAGTGGGTAGTACTGCCGATATCGTGTTGCTTGATTTGCTGACAGAACGTGCTGTAGAACCTGGGCAGTTTAAAAGTAAGGCCAAGTTCAGCCCCTGGGACGGCTGGCAGCTCAAGGGCTGGCCGGTAGCTACTTTTGTAGCGGCTAAGCACGTGTTTATGAAGGATGCCTAAAGCGCCATCCTCGAGATTGCATGATATGTAACCATGTAATCTCTGATTAGCGCGTACACTACTGCTATGTCAGTTTCAACCGGCCTTATCCGTACACCGAATAGCCTGCTCCCACTGACGTCAAAACCGCAGGATTTTCCTTACCGAAATCTCCGCAAGGCAGATGTGCTTTACCATGCTGGCGACATAGCAGGTACAGTGTACCGCATTGAGGAAGGGCTCCTTAAACTGAGTATGGATTTACTCACGGGCAAAGAGCGAATCATCAGCATTGTTGGTCCTGAGGACTTTATTGGAGCACTGACACCAGCCCATCAGCATTTTCAGGAAACCGCCGAGGTGCTGAGTCCTGAAGTGAGAGTTCAGGTTATCCCGTCTACTGAGTTGGCTGAAGAGTTGTCACAAGAGGTTTTTGCTGCGGCTGGGAAGCACATCATACGCTTGCAGGAAGCTTTGGAAGATTCCGAGTTGCCGGTGAATGTACGGCTGGCTCGAGCTTTTGTGCAACTGGGACAGCGCTTTGGTACTTTATCTGAAGATCACACGGTAAGCCTGATGCTGCCCTTGACCCATGACAATCTTGCTGCCATGGTAGGTGCTGCCCGTGAGACCACGACGGCCCTGCTTGGTGAAATGCGCGCCGCAGGCTTGCTGAGTGGCACCCGCGGACGTTACCGTTTTAATCTGCATGACTTGAACAATTTTGCCGCTACAACTGCTCCCTAGGAGGCTGTGGTGGAGTTGACGGGATTCGAACCCGCGACCTCCTCGTTGCGAACGAGGCGCTCTCCCAACTGAGCTACAACCCCTTGCCAGCACATTCTAGGACCTTTTGGCCAACGCGTCAAACAAACGCGGTATAGTTGGCTATGCCCAGTGACCCAGACTCAGCAGCCAGGAGGACGAAATGAATCCAACAGAGCTACCCGCCTGGAGAGCGCTCCAGGCGCATCACAAGTTACTTGCCACCCAACACATGCGCACGATGTTTGAACAGGATCCCGAGCGTTTTGAGCGTTTTTCCATTCGCTTTGCAGATATTTTGTTTGATTACAGCAAAAATCGCATCAGCGAAGAAACCATGGCCTACCTGCTCCAACTTGCTGAGCAGGCTGGTGTGCATGATATGGCGCAGCGGCTCTTTCAGGGCGACAAAATCAACACCACAGAGAATCGCGCCGTGTTGCACACTGCTTTGCGTAACCGTAGCAATACAGCTGTTTACGTCGACGCTCAGGATGTCATGCCAGCGGTCAATGAAGTATTGGCACAGATGCGGGACTTTAGTGAGCGGGTTCGCTCTGGTGAGTGGCGGGGCTACAGTGGTAAGGTCATCACCGATATCGTCAATATTGGCATTGGGGGTAGCGATTTGGGGCCTAAAATGGTCACCACTGCGCTTCAGCCCTACGCTCATGAGCGCCTGAAGGTGCATTTTGTCTCGAATGTGGACCCCAGCGACATTGTTAAAACCTTAAAAGATCTTTCGCCTGAAACCACACTTTTTCTGGTGGCATCCAAGACCTTTACCACCATTGAAACCATGACCAATGCCCACACCGCTCGAGCCTGGCTGCTGGAGAGTGCAGCAGATGAAGCCGCTATTGCCAAGCACTTCGTCGCCTTGAGTACCAATACTGCTGAGGTGACGCGTTTTGGTATTGATCCTGTTAACATGTTTGTTTTTTGGGACTGGGTGGGTGGGCGTTACAGCCTGTGGAGTGCCATTGGTCTCAGTATTGCACTCTATATTGGCTTTGAGAACTTTGAAGCACTTCTGGAAGGTGCGCACAAGGCAGACCATCACTTTCTGGAAACGCCTTTTGAGCAAAATATCCCGGTCATTATGGCGCTATTGGGTATCTGGTACAACAACTTTTTTGCAGCTGAAAGCCACGTCATATTGCCCTACGACCAGTACCTCGAGCACTTTGCCAGCTACTTTCAGCAAGGGGACATGGAATCCAACGGTAAAAGCGTCACGCGTGACGGCGAAGCAGTTTACTGGCAAACGGGGCCGATTATCTGGGGACAACCAGGAACCAACGGTCAGCACGCCTTTTATCAGCTGATTCATCAGGGAAGCAAGCTGATTCCCACTGATTTTCTGGCGGCTGCCCAGTCGCATAACCCAACAGGGGAGCATCACAAGATTTTACTCAGTAATTTCTTTGCGCAGACCGAAGCGCTGATGCGGGGCAAAACCTCCGAAGAAACCCGTGAAGAACTCGAGCGCCAAGGTGTTCCTGCCGAGCAGCTTCAGCTATTGACCCTGGCCAGGAGCTTTGAAGGCAATCGCCCAAGCAACAGTTTTTTATACCGCAAACTCGACCCCGAGACGCTGGGTATGCTGATCGCCTTTTATGAGCACAAAATTTTTGTGCAGGGGGTCATTTGGGGTATCAACAGCTTTGACCAGATGGGTGTGGAACTCGGTAAGGTGCTGGCTAGCGCCATATTGCCTGAACTGGATGGAAATGAAACCATCAGCAGCCATGACGCTTCAACCAATGGTCTTATGAATGCTTATAAGGCAATGCGCTAGGTCAAGAGGAGAAACCAAAACGGGCTGCCTGGGCAGCCCGTTTTTAGTCTTGGGTGAACGCCTAGGCAGTGCGCCGGCGTATGGGTGAGGCAGTGGTTCGCCAAGTCTTGAGCCATACCACCAGAGGTGCCAGAATGAAAATGCTCGAGTACGTCCCCACACCAATACCAACCAGCAGAGTGAGGCTAAAGTCACGCAGTACGCTACCACCGAAAAACAGCAAGGCCAGCACGGGCAAGAGGGTCGTGCCCGAGGTGACTATCGTGCGGGATAGTGTCTGATTGACGGATAACTCGACAATTTCAGCGTGGCTCTTGCCACGAATTTTCTTGAGGTTTTCGCGGATCCTGTCAGCGATAATGATGGAGTCATTGAGCGAATAACCCACCACAAAGAGCAGCGCAGCCAAAACCGGAATGCTGAACTCGGCACTGACAAGATCCAAAAAGCCCATCACCAGTCCAACATCGTGAATGGCAGCAATAATCGCTGCAATGGCTACAATCCAGGTCGGCCAGAAGCGCCAGGTCACATAGACCAGAACAAGTGCCAGGGCAACGAGTACAGCGTAAACTGCGCCTTGCCGCAGATCGGCGCCGACTGCTGGACCCACAAAGTCTGTTGCTAGCACAGTGCCACCCAGTGCGCTGGCCAGGTCGCTGGAAAAACTGTTGCTGGCTGCCGCCCCTTCTGTGATGCCAATACGAACTGAGATAAGCTTGCTGTCGCTGGCAAGTTCAGTGTCAGCGCTGCTGATCGTGTCATCCTGTACTTCCTGCACGGTTGCACTAGCACCACTCAGCCCCAGTGAATCGATGGCTGCTCTGACATCATTGACCGTAACGCTGTCACTGGCTTCAAGCAGCGTGGTCGTTCCACCCGTAAAGTCAACTGAGAGGTTGAGGTCTTTAACCGTGAGAATGACAATCGAAGCAACAGCCAGCAGTCCCGAGATGGCCAGTACCACGGGGGCAATGCGAATAAAGCGGATTCCCTGAGCATAGAATCCCATAGACATCAGCGGACGCTTGATTCGCAAGGTAAGAACATCGAGGAAAAATGGCACGACGATGGTATTGACAAAAACCGCAGCAACAATACCGAGTGCCAGCGTTATGGCAAAGCCACGAACGGGTCCGCTGGTGTACTGGTAGAGTGCGGCAGCAGCCAGCAGGGTGGTGGCGTTGGCATCAATAATGGCTGAGAGTGAGTTGCCAAAACCGCTCTTGAGTGACAGGCGCATGCTTTTGCCTGCTCGCAGCTCTTCTTTGATACGCTCAAAGGAAATAACGTTGCCGTCAACTGCGGCGCCAATCGTGAGCACCAAACCAGCCAGACCCGGTAGCGTAAGGACTGCTCCAAAGCCAGCCAGAGCGCCAAAGAGAAAGAGCACGACCAGTACCAGCCCAAAGGTGAGTACCCCGCCAAAGAGTGGTCCATAGTACAGCAGTATGACTGCGATGACCGCCAGACCGCCGATAAGGGCTGCTCGGAGGCCAGCATTGATGGAGTCCTGACCGAGGGTTGGGCCAATGGCACGAATTTCCTGCACGCTTAGGTTGATCGGTAAACTACCGCTGCGCAAGACCAGGGCGATATCGGCAGCCTCTTCGATGCTGGGCATACCATCAATCTGACCGCTGTCACTGATGCGCCCGTTGATGGTTGGGGCGGTTTGAATAACCCCGTCCAGCACAATCGCCATACGGCGGCCGATATTTGAACCGGTAAAGTTGCCAAAGTCAGCGGCAAACTCGCGCTTGATTTCAAAAAGCACCACTGCACCGCCGATGGTCGTGCCACCGATGCGGCTAAAGTCTGCTCTGGCATCCCGCAGGATTTCCCCTGTGAACGAGACGTCCTCCAGGTCTGCCAGATTCAGCGGATTCAGCGGATCCGTCACTGCCTTATTGGCAGCTTCGGGTCGAACCAGTCGGAACTCGAGCACTGCCTGTTGACCAATCAGACCCAGCGCCCGGTCCTGATCATCACTGGACAAACCAGGCAACTCCACAATAATGCGGTTATTGCCGCTAATCTGAATGAGTGGTTCGGAAACACCAAACTGATTGATGCGGTTTTCCAGCACACCTCGAGCGGTGTCTAAATCTTCACGGCTGGGAATACCGTCTTCTGCCTGCAAGACAACCCGCAGACCCCCTTGCAAGTCAAGACCAAGCTTGATGCTGGCTTCGTCTGTCTGCCAGGGCTGCCACAAATAGAGCAGGGCAGCAGCAATGGCTGCAAGAACAAGGACTCCTGTAACGTTTCGGCGATTCATGTGTCTCCTTAGATGTTTGAGATTGTTATTCGTTGCCTGGCGGTTTGGGTGTTATCAGCATTGTTGGGGCTGGTCAGGAACCAGAAGTAAGCGCTCAGGCTGTTCCTGTATTTCCCTGACTGTGTTTGACGAAACATACGCAAACCAGACATGGTGCCTGGTGGGTCATAGCTGCGTATGGCAAAAGAGCTTGCCAAAGCCACAAGCTCTTGCAAAAATGTTGGATAATTTGTTTAGCGGCTTGACCATTGTCCAGTTGATACTTTTGCAAGAAGGGTGGCTGATGACGGCTTTAGCCCCCTTCAAGCTGCCAGTTTCCAAAAGAGCTGCGTCTGGGTTTACTTGCAGTGGGACTCGAGTGGCAAAGCAGGCTTAACAGGGCGTAGCCCAGCACAAACAAGAGCACAAAAAAAGGTTTGTACTGTGAAGCAAAGCTGCTACTGGTGGTGCGCAAACTGGTGCTTGCTTCGCTTATAAAGCTTTGCAGGCTACTCGAGCTAAGCTGTGACTCCTCGGCAGCAAAACCCTTACCCCAGGGGATAGGGTGAAAGGGCATAAGGCTGATGCCAATAAGTAAAATCAGCCGAGTTAGGGTCACCACTCCAGACACAGCTGATAGTTTACAGCATGTCGTCGCGTGGAGGGGTATAGCAGTTCAAATATCTGTAGACCTCTTGCAAAAATCCAGCTTGATAGCGGTTCTAATCGGTCTTAAGAGTGCGCTGTTTCCTATCCTTCAGAGCAACTGCGTAAGTCCTAAGGCGAATGGAATAGACCGAGCCCACTGGGGACTTCGCCAACTGTCAGTCAGAAGCTCGAGCCAAGCTGAGTTTTTACGACATTTCACATACACTCGTCTGTGTAGTAAGGTATAAGTGTTTCTAAGCGTCTGTTCCAGAGAGGGGAAAGATATGTTGAATCAACTGACAACAGCTAGGATGTTACAATCCTATGCTGTGACGAACTTTGTTAGTTTAGAGTGGGGTTTAAAGTGAATAACGAGTTAAAGAC
>CAZZPQ010000129.1:0-9886 GCA_964655595.1 uncultured bacterium | reverse complement strand
GTGTAAGACTGGCGCCATAGCCTGGCAATAACTGGCCGAATGCCCTGAATCTATCGAAAGGGCAAGTTTGTAATGAAGCTATCCCATGAACAGCCTGTAGAAATGCTCGGCACGCTCAAGGCACGGTTCGAGAACAACGTGCAGCGACATACAGGGCTTGACACAGATGCCTTGCTGACAGCTCAATAACTCATTACTGTGCTGGGGAACTGCACATCCAAAAACTCGTCTACACCACTATCAAGCTGTACAAAAAGTTGTTCTAAAGGGCGGCCTGCTGTTTTGATCTGGAATTGGCCCATATAGTCAAGCTCGGCTTCTGCGAGCGCGCCACCACTGTCATAAACAGTTACGCTACCTGTGGCAAACAGGTCATGCCCCGATGTTACCAGGATTTGCCCTTCAAGAACACCTTCCTGCGGTCCTGGGCGATAAACCAAATCCATAACATAGTTATGGCCACGGTACAGGCGCGACCACACTGGACTGATACTGCTACCCCGTACGTTTGGCACCGTACCCCACGATTCCATCATTAACATCGCTTTCTTCACTTCCAAGCCTCCAGAGCGTTCGTTGCAACGGAACCCGTAGAGGCAACCTCTTACCTCAACCTTTCTTCAAGAGTAGCCGACAGGCTCTTACACGATTCTTACCCCCTTTATGAGAAACATGAAGTGGTCAAAACATACTGTCTACAAGGTGTCTCAGGCTATACTTGTAAGATGATGGCTGAGCAGCAAGGATATCCCTATTGGGTATGTGGAGTTTTTCAATGATTGTAGATGTAGTGGTCGTGGGTGGTGGACATGCTGGTATAGAGGCGGCGCATGCGGCAGCCCGTTTGGGCTCGAGAGTGGCCCTGGTCTTACCCAATCCTGACAAGATTGGTCTGATGCCCTGCAATCCGGCCATTGGCGGTCCAGGCAAATCGCAACTGGTCTTCGAATTGCATGCGCTGGGAGGTGTCATGGGCCAGCTGGCAGATGAGACCGCAATCCATGCGCGTACCTTAAATGCCAGCAAAGGACCCGCCGTACAGTCGTTGCGGGTACAAAATGAGCGCGACGGCTATGCAACGGCAGCAAGACAACTGGTTGAGGCAACACCGGGTATTCGGATTGTGCAAGGAGAGGTCGCAGAGCTACAACAGGAGCGCGGACGTATCAGCGCGGTAGTACTGACGGATGGTCGCAGTATCACCACCGCCGCAGTGGTATTGTGTACCGGGACGTTTCTGGCTGGTGTGGTCTGGTATGGCAAACAGCAGCGGGAAGCGGGGCGGCAGGGTGAAGCCCCGGCCCGCTATCTGTCGCAGAGCTTACGTAGCCTGGGCCATAGCCTCTTACGCTTTAAAACCGGCACACCACCACGCATTCGCGCCGATTCCGTTGACTTTTCGCTACTCGAAGTCGTACCACCGGATGAGCCTCCCGCCTCTTTTACGGGTCGTCCGGGTAAACGGGTTATGTCGTCTCCCACATGGTTGACTCATACAACGGCGGCAACTCACGCACTGATTCAGGAGAATCTCGAGCACTCAGCCATGTACGGCGGAGTCATTGAAGGTCAAGGTCCCCGATACTGTCCCTCCATAGAGGATAAGGTCGTGAGATTTTCCGATAAGGACAGGCACTTGCTCTTTGTCGAACCCGATGGGCACGATACCAGCGAGCTGTATTTGCAGGGTTTCTCGAGTTCCATGCCGCCTTATCTGCAAGATGATATGATTCGCAGTTTGCCCGGCTTTGGGCAAGCCGTCATTCAGCGTTATGCCTACGCCGTTGAGTATGACGCTTTTGATCCTACAGAATTGTCACCCGCGCTCATGTCACGCAAATTGTCAGGACTTTTTAGCGCAGGCCAGATAAATGGAACTAGCGGCTATGAGGAAGCTGCCATGCAGGGTCTCGTAGCAGGTGTGAATGCCGCCCGCTATGCCCAAGGGCTGCCGCCAGTCAAGCTTGCTCGACAGGATGGCTACGCGGGGGTCTTGCTTGATGATCTGGTTCGCTGGGGCATTAATGAACCCTACCGAATGCTGACGTCGCGCAATGAATACCGTCTTTTGCACAGACAGGATAATGCACTTGAGAGGCTCTCCCCTATTGGTCATGCCTGGGGCTTGGTCAGTGATGAACGCTTGCGTGAGGTTAAGCACCATGAGGCTCGCGTGCTCACTGAGGTAACCAGATTAAAGTCTCAGCGACGTGACGGTGTTCTGGCTGCCAAGATGCTCTGCCGCCCCGAGGTGACCTATGCCGAAATTTGTCAACGCTATGGTGATAGTACTGAAACACTAAGCCCTGAAGAACAACGCAAGGTCGAGATACTGGTTAAGTATGAGGCTTATATCGAACGAAGCCAAAAGCAGCTCGAGTCACGCAAGGATTATGACAACATGAGTCTCGAGGGTCTTGACTTTGCCAGGATTCAAAGCTTATCAACAGAAGGCCGCGAGATGCTTAGCAAAATGCAGCCTGATAGCCTGGCTGCGGCGCAGCGCTTACGCGGCGTCAGGGACAGCGATATCACAGCCTTGTTGATTCATGTCAAAACGGGCAAGCGGGCACCCGCCAATGTTTCACGTGAAACACTCAGATAAAGCCTGGCTGCCACACTACCGTGAGCTGATTCAAAAGTATCACCAGACACTCGACCTGATGTCCCTTCAGGGACTGAGGCAACTGGATGACAAGCTGGCAGATGCTCTGGTATTTGCCAAGACCATCGAAGGGCTAGCCAAAACCAACAGTCCGATTCTCGACCTTGGCTCTGGGGTAGGCCTGCCAGGTATTGTAATTGCTGCCAGTCTCCCCCATCGACAGGTTATTTTAGCAGAGCGCCGAAAAAAGCGTTGCTCATTCTTGCGTCTGGTATGTTCTCAGCTTGGCTTGACAAACGTAAGCATAGCCGAAGGTGATGTGCGTGCACTGGAACTTGCCAGGGTCGCCATAATAACTGCACAGGCCGTGGCCAGTTTGGCGCAGATATACTGTCTGACACGCCATATTCACGCGAGGACCGTGTATATTCTGAGTCGCAAGGGTGACGATATTGAGGCCGAACTCGAGCACTTGTCGGCAACCATAAAGCAGCCCTGTTACCCTTTGCAAACGCAAGTACTTTCCTCACATGGTAGGCTGGTGCTATTGCAGCTTCCTGGAGGGCTAGCGTGCCAATCATCGGTGTAATCAATCAAAAGGGGGGTGTGGGTAAAACCACCACTGCCATCAATCTGGCTGCAGCCCTGGCAAGTCAACGAAACGTTCTACTGGTTGACCTGGACCCCCAAGCGAATGCCAGCAGTGGTCTGGGCGTTACCCAAGCTGAGAAAACCGTTTATGATGTTTTGATTGGCAACGCCTCGGCGCGCCACGCAATCCGTAAAACGAGTGTTGGCAATCTGTCTTTGCTACCAGCTTCTGCGGATTTAGCAGGAGCTGCAGTGGAGCTGGACGCAAGCACCGAAAACCTTAAATTGCTCAGCAAAGCCCTTATTGGCGTCAGGCCAAAATATGACATTATCATTCTGGACTCTCCCCCATCGATTGGCGCGCTGACCCTCAACTCACTGGCAGCGGCTGATCACCTGATTATCCCGCTCCAGACGGAATATTACGCACTCGAGGGGATAGCCAGTATGGTTGAAACCGTTGAACGGGTAAAATCCTCAATCAATCCAGAACTCTCCATTTTGGGCATTCTTCTTACTATGTTTGACACCCGCACCAAACTCTCCCAGGATGTTGAAGATAATGTCAGGCAGCATTTTGCCGATCAGGTATTCAAGGCTGTGATTCCCCGCAATGTGCGTCTGGCCGAAGCACCCTCCTATGGCCAGCCCATTTTTGAATACGCTCCCACTTCGCAGGGTGCCCTTGCCTATCGTCGTTTAGCTGAGGAGGTGTTACTCCGTGTCAGTCAAGCGTAAAGCCCTAGGTCGTGGCCTCGATGCACTGCTTCCAAAAACCGAGAAGCTTGTCGAACAGGTCCAGATTGATCAACTGCAGGTTTCCCCCTACCAGCCACGAAAAACCATCGATCCTGTTAGCATTGCCGAGCTTGCCAGTTCAATCGCCAGCAAAGGTGTCTTGCAGCCACTGTTGGTACGCAAGCAAGGAGGGGGGTACGAAATTGTTGCAGGCGAACGTCGTTTTCGTGCAGCTCAAGAAGCGGGTCTAAAGACTGTTCCGGTCGTTGTACGCAACCTTTCTGATCAGGAAACACTCGAGATAGCCATTATAGAAAACCTGCAGCGCGAGGATCTCAGCCCTCTGGAAGAAGCACAGGCCTTCGATCGACTCATGTCTTTCGGGATGAATCAGGAAGAAGTTGCCAAGGCCGTTTCCAGAAGCCGCAGTGCTGTTGCTAATACGCTAAGGTTGCTAAAACTTCCAGAGGCAGCTCAGCAAGCCTTGTCCCAAGGAAACATTAGTGCAGGTCACGCCAGGGCTATTTTGGCGCAACCCCAGCCACATCAGCTTTGGGCTTTGAATGAAATCCTGACAAAGGGCTTGTCAGTGCGGCAGGCAGAAGAGCTCGAGGTTAAGGCTGTTAAACCTGGGCGCTCGGCAAGCAAGGCGGCGTCTGCCTATCAGGAACTTGAAGAGGGTTTGACACGGCATCTGGGAACCAAGGTAAAGCTTAAAGGTGGAAAAAAGGGCGTCTTACAGCTACATTTTTACTCTGAGGATGAGCTTGAGCGCTTGCTGGAGGTGTTGGATTATCAAGCCTAGACCTCTGGTGAAAATCCACCCAGGCGTTTTCCACTGGGTTTTTGCCTGCTGGCTGGATGTGCTGGTTCGAAGCATCCCAATTGTTTCACGTGAAACAATTGGGATGCCTGCCCGGAGTAATTTGGCGTGGATGCCAGAATAGTACAAACTGAGACGTTGTCTCGCAATGAAACCGAATAGAAACCTTAAGGAGGAATGAATGATGAAAAAAGCCAAGCGTGTAGCCGTAACCGGTGCAGCGGGTCAAATCAGTTACTCACTGCTGTTCAGGATTGCCGCAGGTGATATGTTGGGTAAAGACCAGCCTGTTATTTTGCAATGCCTGGAAATACCACCTGCCATGAAAGCGCTCGAGGGTGTCATGATGGAGCTGAATGACTGCGCCTTCCCACTGCTAGAGGGTATTGAAGCCAGTGATCAACCAGAAAAGGCTTTTGCCGATGTCGATTATGCTATTCTTGTCGGCTCACGCCCACGTGGTCCCGGAATGGAGCGTAAAGATCTGCTGGAAGCCAATGGTGCTATCTTTACGGGGCAGGGAAGAGCACTGAATGACCATGCCAGTCGAGACGTTAAGGTATTAGTAGTTGGAAATCCGGCAAATACCAATGCTCTAATAGCTATGAAAAACGCAGCCGACTTAAAACCAACCCAGTTTACCGCCATGACCCGCCTCGATCACAATCGGGCAATCAGCCAGTTGGCAGGCAAAACAGGTAGTCAAGTCACCGAGATTAAAAAGATGATTATCTGGGGTAATCACTCAGCCACTCAGGTGCCTGATATATCCCAAGCCACAGTTGCTGCGCAGTCTGCAACAGAGCTGGTAGCTGAATCCTGGTTGACTGAAGACTTTATTCCAACAGTACAGAAGCGTGGGGCCGCTATCATCGAAGCAAGGGGCGCCTCGAGCGCAGCATCAGCTGCTTCTGCCGCCATTGATCATATGCGTGATTGGGCAATGGGTACAGCAGAGGAGGATTGGATCAGTATGGCAATTCCCAGTCAGGGACAGTATGGGGTGGCAGAAGGTTTAATCTATTCGTTTCCAGTTATTGTGATCGATGGGGAAATACAAGTGGTCGAGGGACTAGCTGTTCCTGCATTCATCAAAGAGCGTATGAAACTTACCGAAACAGAGCTACAGGAAGAGCGCGCTGCCATTGCACACCTGATTTAATGTCAGTTGGCGTAGTGAGTACAACACTCATTACGCCATAAACTTCAAGTGGCTGCACTGCACAAGCATACGGCGTTTGATGAGGCTGTCCTATACTGACAGAACATCTGCCACACGACCCCTTGTCCAAAGCAAAGGAAATAGTCATCAGGAAGACCAAGGGGTGCAGGCTGGGCCGTCCGAAAGTCTGTTTATGCGGAGCCCGATATAATGATTACAGATTAGAAAAGCAATTCCTCGGTTCCTAACGCTCTGCTTGGGATAAACCCAACGATGTATCCGGAACTGCTATTACTGTGGCGTATTGCTTTTCAGATTCTTGCCGGACGTGCTAAACTAGCTATTTAGGTTGAGTCATGCTCGAGAATCAGACTATTCGCGATTTACTTAAGCAACACGGGCTGCGTTATAGCAAACCCCGAGAGGCTATCCTCAGCTATGTGTTAGAGCGCAACATGCACATCAGCGCCGAGGCGCTGCACCGCGTTTTGCGCAAGCGTGGTTTTGAGCTTAGCCTGTCAACCATCTATCTTAATCTGGGTGTCTTAAAAGATGTAGGCTTGTTGCGAGAATTGCGTGCTGTAGGTGAGGAAACCATCTATGACAGCAATGTCAGCGAACCTCACTACCACATTGTTTGTCGGCGTAGTGGTAAGGTTATCGATGTACCGCCTATCGATATAGATGGTGTACCACTTAGTCACTTCTTACAGCAGAAGGTGGCTGAGGCCACTGGCTGGCAGGTTGAAGAAGCCGAAATCAGCCTCAGGGGTCTGGCACCCGATCTGCCTGCCAAACACTGACGGCGACCTAAAATACTTAATAATTAAGGCATTAAAGTGGCTTCAGCTTCAATAGAGAGTTAAACCCAATCATGGCAATTTCACGACAAAACCTCAAGCCGTCTTGGTGCTTGCCTTTCAACTCCACCGCGTCCCACGCAGCAATCCGGTTTTTTTGCTCAGATATGCGACAGATTTCTCTACTCAGTGTAGAATACAACTTGTGATCGAGGAATCGGTAGAAAGTTTTATCCTGCAATATCAAGCCTATGCTGCTACTGTCGAGGTTCTGCCACGCATTGAGGGAAGTCCGCTTTTGGAGTGCCTGGTAGGACAGTCTATACTTCATCTTCTGGAACGTACCGGACCTTATGGAACCAAAGCAGGACGGGCACAGGTCATCATCAATCCCACCATCGAAAGTTTTGAATTGCTCGAGTCAGCCAGTAAGACCTTCGAAGCCAACCATTTGGGACACATGAAAGCAAAGGGGCTGGTGCTTGAACAACAGCAGCGCAACCTGGTCGTCGATGTGGGTATACCTATTGTTTTAAGCTCACTCAAGGATTTGCCAAACATAACCCAGGGGGACTGGCTTTATTTTGAATCTCTTGCACCTATACATGGCTTTGTCGTACCACCAGCACAGCGTTATAGGCGAGGTGGCGACAGCGACGCAGAAAGCCTTTAGGTGCTTGCCTACACCACCAGCCATATCGCGGTTGATCTACCTGCGGGACACCGCTTTCCCATGCAAAAGTATGCCCTGCTGGCAGATTACCTCACAGAAGCTGCCTGGCAGATCATGAAGGCACCACAAGCCACCTGGGAGGATCTTGTCAGAGTACACACGAAAGAATACCTGCAAACCTGGCAAGACCTTAGCCTGGATAGCAGGGACGTACGGCGTCTGGGTTTTCCGCAGACAGAAAGTCTGCTCAAGCGCTCGCTGGCAAGTGTGGGCGGTACTATTCGCGCTATGGAAGACGCCTTTCACCGAGGTTTTGGTGTAAACCTGGCAGGTGGTACCCATCACGCTTTTGCTGACAGGGGAGAGGGCTTTTGTGTGTTTAATGATGTGGCAGTTGCCAGCCGCAAGGCACAGGCCGAAGGTTGGGCCAGGCAGATACTGATTATCGACCTGGACGTCCATCAAGGCAATGGCACGGCTAAAATCTTTGCGGACGACGCCCAGGTGACAACTTTCAGCGTGCATGGTGCGCGCAACTACCCCTTTCACAAAGAGCAGAGCGACTACGATATTGAATTGCCAGACAATACTGACGACGCACATTATCTGGCTACCCTGGAACGTGCCTTGCTGCCCCTGACACAGCGATATGATCTCCTCTTTCTGATTGCAGGTGTGGACGTACTGGCAGGTGACCGCTTTGGACGCCTCGCTCTTACCCTAGAGGGCGTTATCAAGCGAGACAGGCTGATCTATCAAATGTGTCAGCAGCGTGAGATACCTTTGGTTTATGTTATGGGCGGTGGTTACCAGACAGATGTCAAACAGATTGCCCTGGCACATGCTGCCAGCCTGAAAGCCCTTGAAAAGCAGTATCGGTTTTGCTAAACATAGCTCAGCTCTGCTACAATCAACTGCTCAGGGCGTTTTGGCGCTCAAGTCAGGTATGTTATCCCGGTGATGCCCACAGGCTCGAGCTTAGCAAGACTGCAAAGGCTGAGGGTATCTACACATCAGTAAGAATAGGAATCTAACGAAATACAGGTATTATGACGCCCCTCACCGAAGCCACCCTCTACTACCCGGCAAGTATTACTGAAGTCAAAAAGAACTCAGCCGCAGCGAAAGCTGGCGTTCGGCGTGGCTGGGAACTTATCAGTGTCAATGATGCAAGTATCCCTGATATTCTGGCCTATCGCCGAGAACTCGAGCGGGGTCAGGCGCAGCTTCGCGTGCGCAATCCCGAAACGATGGTGGAGGTTCTTTTCTCAGTAGACTGGGAAGACCCAGGGCTTGATTTTGATGAGGTCATCTTCGATGGTATTCGCAAATGTGCCAACAAGTGCGAATTTTGCTACGTACATCAGATGCCTAAAGGCTTTCGCAAGAGTCTGTACATGATGGACGATGACTTTCGGACCAGCTTTCTCTACGGCTCTTTTATCACCCTCACCAACCTTAGCGAAGCCGATATACAGCGGATTCTGAATGAGCAGTTGAGTCCGCTTTATGTCTCGGTACACACGATGGATCAGGCTTTGCGCAAGGATATGATGCGCTGGTGGCGTCTGAAGGTTAAAGAGCAGCAGGCGACTGACATCCATAGTATGCTGACGCGCCTCGAGCCTATCGACCTCTACACGCAGATGGTCATTCTGCCCGAGCGAAACGACGGCGAGGTCCTAACAGAATCGCTACACGCCCTCACACGTTATCCCAATATCCGAGCGGTTGCCTGTGTACCGGTGGGACTGACAGAGCACCGCGTTAATCTTCCAGACTTAAAACCCTTTAACAAAGCTCAGGCGCAGGCACTGGTCAAACGGGTTGAGGCTTTTCAAGAGCAAATGCTTAAAGAACGCGGCACAAGATTCGCTTTTTTAAGCGATGAGTTCTATATCCTTGCAGGCCTGCCGATTCCCGAAGATGACTACTATGAGGACTATGCCATGCTGGAAAATGGCATAGGCATGGTGCGGGATTTTCTAAGTGCAGCCTTACCCGCTTTACCCAAGTCCTTAGCACAGCCTCGCAAAGTCATCCTGGCAACAGGCAAGCTCTTTGCGCAACTGCTCGAGCAGGTTGTTGCGCCACTGAGAGCCATTGAAGGGCTCGAGTTAGAAGTGCGCATGCTAAAAAACCGTACTTTTGGTGAGGTCACAACCGTAGCAGGCTTATTGGCAGGACGGGATTTTCTGACCCAGATTCAACCAGGCGAAGCGGATTTGCTGCTGGTGTCACCCAATGTACTGAAATATGGCACTGAGCAATTGCTCGATGAGCGCAGTCTGGATGATCTGCGCCGTGAACTCAGAATGCCAGTTGAGGTTGGCGGTACGAATCTGGCAGAACTGGCCGAAACAATCATTACTGGAGTAGGGGAGAGACATCTGCCGCAGTTTGGTTTTTCAACACATGCCATCAAGGAAACAGCCAAGCAGCATTAGATCACAGCAGATGAAACGATACTGAGCACTCAAAGCTGATTCCGTAC
>CAZZPQ010000128.1:0-9937 GCA_964655595.1 uncultured bacterium | reverse complement strand
ATAATCCTGAGCTGATGGCTCAGATTCAGCAGCAGGTTATCGAGCTTGTGGGGGGCAAAGCTGTTGCGAGCGCAGCCACCGAGGAAACTCTGCTTGAGGAGTAGCCTGGGCAAGCCCGACAAAATCTATGCTTTCAAAAGACCCTGATTACATTCCCTCTCTCATTACATTTCCGCCTGTCATTCTAAACTAAAGCAACGCGCAGTGAAGAATCTCTACACGCTACGGTTCGATAGCCATTCAGTCATATATAAACAACCGCATAGGGAGACCCTTCACTGCGTTCAGGGTGGCAGCAGTCCTGCTACGCCAAGTTATCAGCAAAAGCCGTTAAAGTTGCTTCTCCCCGATAGACCTCGCAAACAAAAGGAGCTAAACAACATTTTGTCTAAGGTGAAATCATGATCAACCTTAAAGAAGTTCTCAGCTACGCGACCGGAACTGACGTGCCAGACAGTTTTGTACGGCAGGTGCTCGAGCAGCGCCCACACTGGGACCCCGTCTTTAGGGCGCAACTGGAGGCTTATGCCTACGAACTGTACCCTGAGCTAGCCACCTGGCAAATCACCATCGACCAGCACGGCAGGTTAAGAGAGAAACGCAATCCTCTTATCTGACAGGTTTAGCCCAGCGGCTACGCTGCAAAATCATATAGGTAGCTGAACCATGGGCAATGAGGCGACCTTGTGTATCCTCAATACGACAATCGCCATAAATAATAGTGCCACCTCGCCTCACCAGCGACGCCTCTGCCAGTAATAGTCCCTCGTGAGCAGGGCTCGAGTACATCACATTCAAGTTGGTTGTGGTAGTGGCTTCATCTGGCCCCAGCGTGGTGTGTACTGCCAGACCAATCGCAGCGTCAATCAAACTAGCCAAAGCCCCCCCATGAATGACGCCATAGGCCTGCAGATGCTCGCTGGTAACTGGCATCGTCAACTGTGCTTTACCAGCATCAGCATGTAAGACTTGCATACCCAAAAGCTGCCAAAACCCACCCGCCTGAAGCCGTTTTCCCACTGTCTCAGACACTAACCACTCACTTTCACCGCTTTGACTTCACCGCCTACCAGGTGATACCAAAGCAGAATAACCACCAACAACCCCGACAAAACTGCGCCGATAAGCCCCATGGCACCATAGCCAGCAGTAGCCAAAACCAGACCACTGGCTACACTACTGCTAGCTGAAACCAGGCCGATGAGCATGTCATTCACGCCCTGCGTACGGGCCTTTTCTCCAGGGGACAACTGATCAGACAGGAGCGTCGAACCAGCCACATAGGTGAAGTTCCAACCCAAACCCAATAAAAACAAAGCCGCCGCAATTGGCACAAAGAGGGGTGAGAGGGGCGCTAAAAGACATGAAACGAGCAGCAATACAGCGCCACTCAGCATCACAGGTTTACGACCCCAGCGATCACACATCCAGCCCGTTACCATGGAGAAGGCGAACATTCCCAGGGTATGGGCAGAAAAAACGAGGGCGATAAGGTCAAGGGAATGATCCAGATGTCGCATATGAAGCGAGGTAATCCCCATCAACATAACCATAACCGCATAACCAATAATCATTGAAGCCATAGCAGCAATCACCGCTGGCTGGCGAAAAATAACAGACAGGGGTCGCAGTTGCTTTGCCATGACATCGCCAACCGGATAGTGCAATGCCACCGTTTCAGCCAGCTGCTTTGGTTCTGGCTTAAGAAAGAGCAACAAGGTGATTGAGGCCAGCAAAAACAGCACTAGACTGACCCCATAAGGCCCGGCCAATTCTGTCATACCGAAGGATGTAGCAATTCTACCCGACAGTGCCACGAGATAAGGCCCCAGCACAGAACCTGCCGTACCCCCCAGCACGACAAAGGCTACCGCCCGCCCTCTGGAGGCCGGTGGATTCACCTCAGCAGCGGTAAATCGCCCTAAGTTGAAGCAGGCTTGCGCTGAGGCAACGATGGCAACGCTCAGTAACAGTAATACAAAAGAGCCAATCAGGACAGCAAAAAGTGCCAATGCTGCACCCAAAGCACCTATCAGGATACCCAGCGCCAAGCCCAAACGCCGTCCGATACGGTCAGTGACCAAACTCCACAGCAGCGCTGACGCTGCCACACCCAGTTGAGACACACTCGAGGGCAAACCCGCCAAAGAGGTACGCCCGCTTAAATCTGCGCCGATGATGGCGGCAACCGTCGCCATAGAAATTATAGCGGCAGAACCCATGCTCTGTACTAGCAAAAGCACCAGAGTAATGCGTCTGGCTGAACGGTTTAGCTGATCCATTGCGTCTCTGTCATAAGGCTAGAGTGTACCGCACCTCAACCGTACTCGAAGGTTTTTCACGATAACGAACTATATACCCAGCTTGTGCAATCGATTGCGTTAAGTTAGACTAAATGCGTAGGCTCAAGGCATATAGGCAAACGCACTAAGCACTCAACAGGCTGGCGCAGTACCATCTGCTTGGGTAACAACTGAGCAGCCATAAGCACAGCCAGAATCGTCATCCAAATGGATATTTGCAAGATTTAGTGGAACGAAGGTGAAGTTATGCAAGCAGTTATGAAAGTCGCCTCTGGAGTCGGCAACATCGCACTGCGGGATATTCCCGAACCTGTTGCCGGGGCTGGGCAAGTTGTCATCAAGGTTGTAGCAGCGGGTATCTGTGGTACAGACCTTCACATTTATCACGACGAGTTCAAGACCCAGCCACCCGTTGTACTCGGCCATGAGCTGGCTGGCGAGGTTGCCGCACTTGGTGAAGGGGTCGAGGGTTTCAGCGTTGGTGAACGCGTCACCACTGAAACCTATTTTTCCACCTGTGGTCACTGCCGCTACTGTCGCAGCGGACAGCAGAATCTGTGTTTGCAGCGGCGTTCGATTGGCTCGGCGGTCAATGGTGGCTTTAGCAGCTATGTGCTGGTACCAGCAGCCAATGTCCACCCTCTGCCAACCTCACTCAGTTTTCAGGCAGCCGCCCTGACAGAGCCGCTGGCCTGTGTGGTTCATGGGATACTAAGTACGCCAACCATCCGACCAGGTGACCTGGCGGTGGTCGCAGGGCCCGGGGCGATTGGTCTCCTAAGCCTTCAGGTTCTGAAAGCAGCTGGGGCGATGGTCGTCATTTTGGGCACTGATGCTGATGAACAGCGCTTGCGTTTAGCCAAGAGGCTGGGTGCAGACTTTACAATCAACGTACAACAAGAAGATGTCACAGCACTCATTGCTGACCTGAGCGTGGAGGGTCTGGGTGCAGATGTTGTCTACGAGTGCTCCGGCGCTGGTGCTGCTGCCCAGCAGCTTCTGCAGCTGGTACGCCGCCGCGGACGCTTTGTGCAAATTGGCCTCTTTGGCAAGAGCATCGCCTGGGATATGGATCAGATCTGTTACAAGGAACTTGTGGTGACCGGATCAAACGCCAGTGTTCCTGCTGCCTGGCTACAGGCTCTACGCCTATTGGCAAGTGCTGCTGTGAATACCGAAGCGCTCATCACAGCTTCGTATCCGATTACCGACTGGCAAGACGCCTTTAACGCCTTTGAACAGAAGCAAGGTGTCAAACTGCTCCTGACGCCGGTGAGCACATGACGCTACTGGGTAAAGTCGCCCTGGTCACAGGTGCAGCCCATGAGCGCAGCATTGGCTGGGGTATCGCGCTGGCTCTGGCTCGAGCAGGTGCTGACGTAGTAGTCAATGACATTGCCCATACGGAAGCTCTGGAAGCTCGAGTTGCTGGTCTTGAGGCACTGGGGCGACGCGCACTGGCTGTACAAGCAGATGTCGGTGACGCAAGTGCCGTAGAGAGCCTGATGACTAAGGTGATGACTGACCTTGGCCGCCTTGATATTGTGGTCAGCAATGCAGGCATTATCCGCTGGGAACGCTTTCGGGATATCCAGCCTGACAGCCTGCGGGCGATTTTGCGTGTCAACATTCTGGGTACGGTGCATGTCTGCCGCGAAGCAGCCCAACGGATGGTTGAGCAGGGACAAGGTGGGCGGCTCATTATCATCTCCTCAGTACAGAGCGACGTTCAGTTTCCCATCACTCCTGTTTACGGAGCCAGCAAGGCAGCCATGCACAGTTTTGTGGGTAGTCTGGCGCTCGAGCTGGCCCCGCATCACATCACCGTCAACCACATCGGTCCGGGTTGGGTGCGCTCACCTCTGAATGATGCATCTCCTGAGCTTAAGACAGTGGAGGCCATTGAGGCGCAACGTGCAGCGGTTCCAGTGGGGCGCGATGGCTACCTGTCCGAAATGGGCGCAGCGGTGAGCTATCTGGCCTCGCCTGAGGCTGCTTACACCACGGGTGCTTTTTTGCGTGTCGATGGCGGTCTGGGAGTCAGCAAGTACCTCTCGGAGACGCTGTGATGAATGACTGTTTGATTTTTGGCCCAGCTACTGCACTTAGCAGGCAGCTTGCCCAACACCTCAGCAATGATGGCTGGTCAGTGCAACACCTGACCTATCAAGGTGAAATGACCAGCATTGATCCGCTGGATAAAGGCGCGCTCGAGCAAGCCTTGAATCGCTACCAGCCACAGGTGGTAATCATCCAACCTGCCTGGTTTAAGGCGGGGCGCTTTCTGGACACGCCCTATCAGGATTGGGAAGACGCGCTGGCACACAACTTAGAAGCGGTAGTCTACCTCATGCAGGCAACATCGAGCCGACTCGAGGCAATGAAGCAGGGTGGCCGCATCCTGCTCCTCAGCCATGTTTCAGGGCTTATGCCTTTTGCCGGACTCAGCACGCTGGGAACGACCCAGGCTGCGTTAAAGGCGCTGGTCAAGATGGTGGCACTCGAGCTCGCAAGTAGTGGCATTACCGTGAACGCGCTGGCACTTGCTGCGCAGGACAGCAGACTACCTCTGTCAGACAGTGCCCAGCAGCAACTGCATCGGGACACGCCGCTGCCCGACGAAGCAAACCAGAGCACACTGGCGCTGTGCAAGTTTCTCATTTCACCGCAGGCCGCGCATCTGACGGGCCTGACGCTGCCAGTGGACGGTGGCTTGCTGCTCACCGCTACCGGTCAACCGTCACCTTTTCTGTCATGATGCCTATCAAGACCATGGCGGAGCTGGCCCGACTGGCAGGCGTCTCGAGTTCAACTGTTTCCAGGGCCTTGTCTGGTCATGCGTCAATCCCGCCAGCAACAAGGGCGCGGATTGCAGCGCTGGCACAAGAGCATCAGTATCGGCTCAACACGCGGGCGCGGAACTTGCGCTTGCAGCGCTCACACGCGGTTGCAGCGGTTTTTCCCCAAGCCAGTCAGAGTGGTCGGCTGATGTCGGATCCCTTTTACCTGGAAATCCTGGGGGCCCTGTCCGATGAACTCAGTTTCCATGGCTATGATCTATTGATTTCACGCGCACGGGGGGATGATGACAGCTGGTATCAGCGCTATGTGCTTGACAAACGTGCCGATGGCCTCCTGTTGCTCGAGCGCGACCATGCTGAACTTGGCGTGCAGCGCCTGATGGCTGCTGGAGTACCTTTTGTCGTCTGGGGACCCCTGCTGCCTAATCAACGGTATATTTCGGTGGGTGGTGACAGCCTGGGAGGCGCAGTGCTGGCAGTCAGACACCTGCTGCAAGAGGGACGCAAGCAGCTTGCCTTTGTTGGCGGTGATGAGAGCATGATCGAGACAAAGCTTCGTTTTCAGGGCTTCAAACAGGCCCTGACTGAGGCTGGACAAGCCTACCAGCCGCAGTCAGTGATGTTTACCGACTACACACCTGCAGCAGCCCAGCAGGCAGTAGCCCAGCTACTTCAGCAACAACCCGCAACCGATGGCATCTTTTTCTGTAGTGACTTTATGGCCCTAGCGGCTTACGAGGTCCTGCGTGAGCGTGGCCTACGCATCCCACAGGATATCGCTATCGTAGGTTATGACGATATTCCCCTGGCCTCACTGACCGGTCCACCTCTAAGTACTATCCGACAGGAAATCGCTCAGGGTGGGAGGCTGATGGTGCAAAAGCTGTTGGCCATTCTGGCTGACAAGCCGGTCAGGGCTGAAGAGTTGCCCATACAACTCAAGGTGCGGGGCTCGAGCACCTTGTGAAATGCACGCGCTGTATGGTAGGCTGAGTGCAATCGATTGCGTAAGTCACATGTATCACAGAGGCAGGGAGGATAAAGATATATGCCAACAGTTGCGGTTGTCGGAACAGGCTTCATCGGACCCGTTCATGTTGAAGCGCTCAAACGCCTGAACATTCCTGTGAAAGGCATTCTGGGCTCGAGTCCGGTCAAAAGCCAGCAGGCGGCGAGCAGCCTGGCACTCCGTCATGCCTACACGACCTTTGATGACATCCTGAACGACCCTGATATTGACGTCGTCCATATCACCTCCCCTAATCACCTGCACCTGTCACAGGCGAGCCACGCTATTGAAGCAGGCAAGCATGTGATCTGTGAAAAGCCACTGGCAATGACTTCTGAGGAAACAGGTCGCTTGCTCGAGCTGGCAAACTCCAGACCAGCACTCATCACTGCTGTGAATTACAACGTGCGCTTTTATCCACTGGTGCTGCAAGCGCGTGAACTGGTGCAAGGCGGCGAACTAGGCGAGATTTATAGCGTTCAAGGCAGCTATTTGCAAGACTGGCTCTTAAAAGATAGCGACTGGAACTGGCGACTTGAGGCTGATAAAGGGGGCAAACTGAGAGCAGTTGGCGATATTGGCACACACTGGATGGATACCGTGCAATTCGTTCTGGGGCAGAAAATCACCCATGTCATGGCGGAGCTGGCAACCTTTGTCAAGCAGCGCAAAAAACCCTCTGGCGACGTTGAAACCTTTAGCAGGAAGGTTACTGAGGACTATCTCGAGGTTCCCATTAGCACTGAAGACTACGGGGCGATGCTCCTGCGATTTGCTGGTGGCACAAGAGGGCTCATGAACGTCTCACAGGTGAGCGCTGGACGTAAAAATCGCCTTGGCTTTGAGATTTATGGCTCCAAAGCCTCACTTGCCTGGAACAGCGAGCGGCCCAATGAACTCTCTTTGGGCTACCGCGATAAAGCTAATGAGCTTATCCTCAAGGACCCCGCGCTTCTTCACGATGCGGTACTACCCTATACCAACTATCCTGGCGGTCACACAGAAGGTTTTCCTGATACCTTCAAGCAACTGTACCGCGCCATCTATGGCTATTTGGCGGCATCCGATTTTAGTGCTCCCAAACCCTACCCAACCTTTCAGGATGGGCATGATGAGGTTATGCTATGCGAGAAGATTTTGCAGAGTCACCAGGAGCAGCGCTGGATCAGCGTTGCCTGAAAAGGAGGTAAAGAATGAACTTAGGCTTTGTCAGCGCCATTTTGCCTGATCTGTCTCTCGAGGAAGTGCTAGCCTTTGCCGCTGAAGAAGGCTTTTCCTGCGTAGAGGTGATGTGCTGGCCCACAGATGCCAGCGATCAGCGCCGCTATGCCGGCGTGACCCACATCGATGTGGATCAGCTTGCAGATGCTGAAGTGGAGCGTATCAAGGGGCTTCAGACGCAGTATCAGGTCAAGATTTCCGGTCTGGGCTATTACCCCAATCCTTTGGCGCCCAACGAGGCTGAGCGCGAGGTCTACATTGAACATATCCACAAGGTGATTGCTGCCAGTGCCAGGCTCGAGATAGGCATCATGAACACCTTCATCGGGCGTGATCCAGCAAAGTCTGTCAAGGACAACTGGCCGATGTTTGAGCAGGTCTGGACACCCATTATCACTTATGCAGAATCCCAGAATGTCAGGGTTGGCATCGAAAACTGTCCCATGCTCTTTAGCCTGGATGAGTGGCCCGGAGGCAAGAATCTGGCGATTTCTCCAGAGGTGTGGCGCAGGATGTTTGAAGCCATACCCAGCGATCACTTTGGCCTCAACTTTGACCCCAGCCACCTTTTGTGGCAAGGGATTGACCATATCCGCGCTATTTACGAGTATTACGATAAGTTCGTTCATGTCCATATCAAGGATGAAAAAATCAATGAAGAGCTGATGTTCCAGCGCGGCATTCTAGGTCTCAAGTGGCACGATCCCAAGATTCCGGGTTTGGGCAGCATTGACTGGACGGAGTTCTGTCAGGCACTGCGTGATGTGGGCTATGAAGGCTACAGCTGCATCGAGGTAGAAGACCGCGCCTTTGAGGACAGTCTCGAGGGTCGTATGCAGGCCATTCGTGAATCCAAGCGCCATATTGACCTGGCTAACAGCAAAGGCTAAGTCTGAAAGGAGGTCATAAAACAGCTAGACGTCCGGTGGTTCGTACCAGTATAGTAAGCTGGTAATTTCAAACAAGGAAAAGGAGATTCTATGCGTTATATCACTATCGCCCTACTCACCTTCATCATCTTCAGCACTGCTCTGGCCCAATCATTCACCATTGGTGTATCAAATGGCTTTATCAGCAGCGAATGGCGTACTCAGATGCTGCGCAACATGGAAAATATCGTGGCAGAGCTCAACGCTCAGGGTATGGACATCAGCCTGGTAATCGAGAGTGCCAATGTCGATGTGCAGGGTCAAATCCAGCAGATTCAGAATCTTATCAACCGTGGTGTGGATGCAATCATCGTCAATCCCAACGATCAGAGCGCGCTGAACCTCGCCTTTGAAGAGGCCGTTGAAGAGGGCATCATTGTAATTGCCGTCGATCAGGAAGTCAGCGCCCAAGGGGTCTACAACGTCGCCATCAATCAGAAAGAATGGGCTATGGAAAGTGCCCGCTGGCTGGCTGAAACGTTGGGTGGTGAAGGCAAAATCATCCTTATTGAGGGCTTTGTAGGGCATCCCGCTAACGAAGCGCGCATGGAAGGCGTGGAAGAAGTGCTTGCCGAATATCCAGGTATCGAGGTTGTTGGGCGTGAATCAGGCGGCTGGGACCAGGCGACTGCGCAGCAAGTCGTATCTGACCTCTTTGCTTCCATTCCGCAGATCGACGCTGTCTGGACTCAGGATGGTATGGCTCAAGGCGTCTGGACGGCAGTGCGAACCGCCAACCCAAACCCCTTCCCCATCGGTACCGGTGAAGGCCATGCAGGCTTCCTGAAGCTCTGGAATGACATTTCTGCTCAGCAACCGGACTTTCAGTCCTTCGCGGTCTGCAACCCACCCGGCCAAGGTGCCGATGGTCTACGCATCGCCATTGAGCTACTGATGGGTAAGGAAATTGACGAGACTAAGCTCGAGGGCCCCTTTGGCAACACCTTGTACATGCCCATCCCCTGCCGCGTCAGCGCCGAGAACTTTGCGGAAATGTACGAAATGTACAAGGACTCCCCCAACACCTACGTACTGGACGGCATTATCACCCAAGAAGAAGCTGCTGCCTTTATGAAATAATCCCGCCTTTAGAGCCTAAAGAAAGGAAGCCTCAAGCGGGCTTCCTTTCTTTTTGACCTACCATACGCATCCTGGACTAAGCCGCCAACGGTCATTCCGAACGGAGCACAGCGCCGTAAATCTCTGTGCACGACACGATGCCCACTCCAGCACCTTCAAACTACGTCGTGGGGAGACCCTTTACTTCGTTCAGGGTGACACCAGACACCAAGAGGTGTTAGGCTAGGTCACCCACAAATGCATTTACCTACTTGTCGCCCGTCCACGGCGCGCAGCCACAAAGCTACGGACAGCCAAAACCAGAAAGACGAGTGACAATACTGCCGTGATGGCTTGAACAACGACAGCAACTGGCCTGGCAGCTGTACCAGCCAGCAGGGCAGGTAGTTGGAATAAGCCAGACACCGTGCCAAGGAAAGCAAGCAGCGCCACTGCGGCTGCTCCGTGCATGGCATGCTTGTGCCAGCCAGCTTTGCGTGACAACAGACCTGCGACCAGATAGAGTGCACCCAAAATGGCCGGTATCAGCGCGGTAAAGCTGCGGCTGTCACTAAAGAGATAAGCCCCAAGACCCAAAGCGATAAGGATGCCACC
>CAZZPQ010000127.1:0-9960 GCA_964655595.1 uncultured bacterium | reverse complement strand
AGAGAATTGAAAAATGGAACTTGCTTTTGCTTTACGACGTGATATGCAAAGACATAAAGCGCAGCAGACCAAGCCTGTTGGGGATGCCCCATCGGGCGACCGCTAAGGCCGTGATGCCACTCGTTAAACTCCCAAACCTGATGCTTGCCCAGGTTATTCGTTTCTGCAAGCAGGTTTAGCATAAAGTTAGCTTTTTCGGTGCGCCCCGCCTCAATCAGGGCGGCAGTATAGAAGCCTCCCAAAAATGGCCAGATACCTCCATTATGATATTGATAGGGAAGATTAAGATTCCGGCTTCGGTAGTATTCTCGCCAATCACGGTCTCCAGGAAAGATGGGGGGGTAAAAGGCTTTTGCGGGATAGGGGTCAGTGATACCCACAGCCTCGGCATAATCAAGAATGACGTTTGTCTTTTGCTGATTGGCAACGCCTCCCAGAATAGTCAGGCAATTCCCAAAGGTGTCAAAGGTATCTCCAAATTCTCGAAATCCGACCCAGGGAAGATAAAAAGGTTTTTCTGTCAGTGTTGCAGTGTTTTGATACAAGAGGAACCACTCGAGTCTAAGCGACTTTAAGTGCTCGAGTTGCTCTCCAAATACGCGTCCATCCCAGGGTCGATCCAGCCAAAGCAGCAGATTGAGCTTGGTTTTTACGTCATATGCGATGGATTTGAAACTTTGGAGGGGCTGCTGTAGAGCTACAGCCATAAGATGCATGGCGTGCATTGCCAAAGCGTAAAGAACATTGTCATAAAGCACGTTATACCGAACACTGTAAAGGTCAGCCCAGTCAGCCGCCTCCGGGATTTCCAGAAGTCCGCAATTATTCATATCCTGGTAGCGAAGCCACAAGGCAGCAAGTTCCAGATGTTTCCAGTTTTGCAGAAGAAAAGCCTCGTCACCGCTGCTCTGATAGTATGCATAATGCCCCAATATAAACCAGAGATTCGCGTCCACCGCTCCTGCGTTTTCTGTTGTTACCTCACCGGTACGGGTATCGACATTAAGGGGAATCATGCCCAGTTCTGTCTGCTTGTCAGCAAGTGTTTGTAGGGATACTCGACTCGCCTCAAGCAGGCTGTCGCTGCCAGTGAGTAAGGCTCCTAAGCTGGTGATTACGCTATCTCGCGCCCAGACATGTGGATAGCCGCTCAGGTGTACACTGGCTTTAAACCCCAGCGGTGTAGCGCAGGCGTGAAGGACTTTCAGGGCTTCCTGGTAAGCATCCTCAATGAGCATTAACGTCCTCCAATACCAGTCATGGTAATACCCTTGATAAAGTAAGGCTGGGCGAAAATAATGACCGTTAAAACAGGAATCAGTGCAATGACACTGCCAGCCATAAGCAGCGTCCGGGCTGTATTGTACTGACCCTGTAACGGGTTAAGGCCGACTGTCAAGGTGCTCATACGCGTACTGTTGGTGACAACCAGGGGATATAGAAAGGAGCTCCTGTTAAAAAGAAAAGTGAAAATAGCCAGAGCAGACAGCGCAGGTGCAAGCATATTCATAAAATCCCTTCCTTTGGTAAAATACCTCATAACTGTACCACCCCACAATCCGCAGGTAATACCAGTTCCGGATAAATCAATGGGTTTATCCTAACGATCTATCCGGATACGTTCAAAAACAAATGCCAACACGACCTAGGGTTTCTAGCGTTAAGCAGCTAAATTTTAAGGCTTATCCAGGGCAATGGATCAGGCTAGCGCAGGACTTGCAGCAAGGTTTGAGGCTTTACGTTTTCAATGTGGCTTTCTTGTCCATCAGGCCAAGTAATGTGCAACGACTGAAGTTCTGTATCTTTAGGAAAGCCAAAGTGGACGCGCTTGGTATCTCCTGATAAATAGCCACTGAGAACTTTGATGTCGCGGTAGAGCGTGCCCATACTGGTTTCTAAGCCTAGCCTGGCTCCAATGGCAGCCGGGTTTTGACTCTCTGACCAATGAAGCTCAACAATGAGGCTCGAGCCTTCACAGAGCTGATTTTCAAAGAGCATAGCAGGACCGCGCAAATTATTAACCACAATGTCTAAGTCCCCGTCACCATCAAGGTCGGCCATGCTCATACCCCGACCACTCAACGTCGAACCCAGCCCCCAGTTTGGCATGGGTTCAAAGCGCTCGCCAGTATTGCGGAGTGCCTGGTTTTCCTCGACCAACTCGTGTCTGGGCAAATAGTGGAAAATGCTTTCCTCCATCATGCCATTGACAACATAGAGGTCTAATAAACCATCTTGATCAAGGTCGCCGAATTTTGCTGACCAGCTCCAGCCTGTCGCATTTACGCCCCAGGTTGTTGCCAGATTCTGAAATGATTCACCGGTTGAAAATTGCAAAACATTTTCCATAATCTGTACTTCGTCCTGACCCGTCTGGTTTTCGTGCATACTTTTGAGAAACGGGGTCCAGAGCTGTAAATCTTCTCCGGGATAGGGCAGCATATCAGAGGCAAAAATTTCATTTTTGCCATCGTTGTTTACATCAGCTGTATCAAAACTCATAGTGCTGTGGCTTGTTTCACCAAACAGCTGTGTTTCGATAAAGCCAGTTTTTAGGTTGAGCCAGGTCATATCTGGTACAGCAAAATCATTACCGACCAAAATATCTATACGACCATCAGAGTTTAGATCTGAAAGAGATAAGGCGAGCGCTTGTCCTTCATTGGCAAGGCGCTCTTCTCTAAACTGGCCATTATCATTCCAGTAGATATAGGCACCAGCATTTCCACTGTTTAAAAAATCGCTACCAAAGGCGTTGAGGAGTGCAGCGTCGTACGTTGCACCAACCATATCAAGATCACCATCCTGGTCAAGGTCGGCCCAGCTAAAAACATACAATGGCTTCGTTACATTGGGCAATAACTCGAGTTCAAAGGTACCGTCCCCTTGATTGCGCCAGAAATTAGGACTGCTAGTTTGTCGGCTTAACAGAATATCTTGCCAGCCGTCAGCGTCCAGATCAAGAATCATAACGGCTCTCGAGTCACCTATAGCCATCTCTTGAGCTTTAAAGGAC
The DNA here is from genome assembly GCA_964655595.1 of uncultured bacterium. GTDB lineage: Bacteria > Deinococcota > Deinococci > Deinococcales > Trueperaceae > CAZZPQ01. Next base: position 6,944 of record CAZZPQ010000127.1, on the reverse strand, counting down.
AAACCACCTTGGTTCCACAAAATCGTGTTTTTGCCTGCCTGATTTGCCAGCACAATATCAAGTTTGCCGTTGTTATTCAGGTCGCCAATAGCAACACCGCCACCATTGGCTTCGAACATTCGCACCGTTTGCCCACCGAGCACAGTGGTTTGGTGCTCGAGTTCGTGACCAATAAAGCTACCAGAACACTGAGATTCTTCTAGGCTTTGCTCTATTAACTCAAGGGAAATAGACTGTGCTTGCGGATTTTGGAGAAAGAGTAGACCCAGGAAAAACCAAACTTTCATTAGCACCTCTTTATCATTAGACCCTTGCGAAAGTATCAACTGACTTCAGGTTATTGAGTACGATCTGACTTTGCCAGTTGTTCAAGCACCATGTTCAGTGAGCAAGCTTGTGACCAATAAATATCGGTGTCCAAGTAGACGTTGGTACGTGGTCTATTCATGAACATACAGCTCAAGGTAGTATATCCTAATTTTACGAGTGTTACTATTCTCAAGGAGGAAGCTATGAACTTATTAGCTGTGTTTGCGCATCCAGACGACGAAGGCTTTTCTTGCGGGGGTAGTCTTGCAAAAGCGGCTGCTGAAGGTCACAGCGTGCACCTTATTTGCGCAACAAGAGGCGAAGAGGGTGAGATCATTCACCCAGATATCGATCCAGAGCCTTATCCAAAAGGTGACCCCAGAGGTGTTTTGCGTACAACTGAACTAGAAACAACCTGTAAGGCTTTGGGGATACATCCACCGATTTTCCTGGATCATCATGATTCAGGTTTTCCCATTGAAGTAGGACTAAATAATCCGAGAGCTTTCATGAATCAGGACTTGCTGGTACTAGAACGTCAACTTTTAGCGCTCATCGCAGAACTTAAACCGCATGTCATGATTACCTTTGACCCCCATGGGGGCTATCCACATATTGACCACATAACCATTCACCGCGCTACCATTGCGGCGTTTTGGTCAGCTGGCAGTGCTATGCAACCCGCACCCAAGCGACTTTATTTTCCTACCAGATCACTCGAGGTCTTACGTAAAATTAAAAGCAAATCGACCAGTACCACTATGGCGAAAGTTGACCCTGAACTGTATGGTACGTCCCAGGACTCGTTTGCTGCCATTATTGATATAAGCGAGTTTGCCGAACAAAAACGCGCGGGTATTATGGCGCATCGTTCTCAGTTTGGTGAAGAATCCAGCATTCAAGCCATGATTGATGGTCAACCAGGTATGCTCGAGCAAGAGATCTTTGTTTTAGGTGGACTAAGAGGAAGCTTTCCAGAAATGCCTGTCAATGATCTTTTTGCAGGGATGACTTAATTTCTTAACAGGTTAGCCAAAAGATTGCACTCCTTTTGGCTATACTATCATCTGGGCGCCTGGGAATCATTTGATTCACTGAAGATTTTTGGCTCTTGTCATTACCGTGCCGGCTAGAAGCCATGTTTTTGTACCAGTTCCGGATAAAGCGTCGGGTTTATCCCAATGATTTATTCCGAGTAGGGCGAGTAAGAAGCGGGGATTGCCTTTTAAATCTTTAAGCAATTTATCGGGCTCGGTATTAGTGCTCGTTGAAAGTACGAGAATATTTTTTAGCGGTATTAGCGCCGTTCTCGTGAGTTTGGAGGTACTTAAAAGCCATGAAATGCTCAGCGTCCGCCCATACCAGTGACTGTGATGCCTTTTATAAACCACTTCTGAGCAAACATATACACAAGGATAATCGGTAGCATAGCAACGACTGCCGCAGCCATCAATAGTTCCCACTTTACGCTGTACTGTCCCTGAAAAGAGTTGAGTCCAACCGGAATTGTGCGCATTTCTGGCGAATTGGTTATGACCAGTGGCCACAAAAATTCATTCCAATTACCCAAGAAGAGAAAAATCGCCAGAGCAGCTAAGGCTGGACCACTGTTTGGCATAATGATTTGCCACCAGATGCGAAACGAAGATGCGCCGTCCATGCGCGCAGCGTCATCAAGTTCAACCGGGATGCCCCGAAAGTTTTGCCTGAGCAAAAAGGTGGCAAAGGCTGAAAAAGCAGGCGGAAAAATGAGTGCCCAGTAGCTGTCATACCAGCCCAGGTAGCGCACCATGATGAAGTTGGGAATTAGCAAGACGGTAAAAGGAATCATAAGGGTTGCAAGGTAAACCAGAAAAAGCGTGTCCCTTCCTTTAAAACGCAGTCTGGCAAAGGCAAAAGCCGCTAAAGATGAAGTAAGGAGGGTGAGCAAAGTTGTGCTAAAGGCGACAAAAAAACTGTTCAGATAAAAGCGCCCAAAGGGCATAGCAGTCAGGGCCTGGCTGTAGTTTGACCAGTTAAGTTTGCTGGGTATCCACTGAGGTGGAAAGGTAAAGACTTCCCTTGCTTCTTTTAGGGAAGTGCTGAGCATCCAGAAAAAGGGCAGCAGCATAAACAGGCTGCCGATAATTAGAATAATATGTAAAACGATATGACCGATACGTTGGCGTTTGCTCACGGCTAATCTCCTGTTTCGTAGTGAACCCAGCGACGTTGTAAGCGGGTTTGAATCAGCGTAAAGACAAAGATAATGGCAAAGAGAATCCAGGCAAGTGCCGCTGCTTTGCCCATACGGCCAAACTCAAAGGCATTTTGATAGATGTACATAACGATGGTTAAGCTGGCTTGTGCTGGACCGCCCCTGGTCATCACAAAGGGTTCGGCAAAAAGCTGAAATGCACCAATCATTTGAATGACGATCAAGAAAAAAGTAGTGGCACTCACCATAGGGATGGTCACAAAGCGAAAACGTTGTGCGCCCGTGGCACCATCAACCCTTGCTGCGTCATAAAGGGATTCGGGTACAGCTTGCAGGGCTGCCAGATAAATAACCATAGTAAAGCCAATATTTTTCCAGAGTGTCAAAATAATAACCGCAGGTTTTGCCCAAAACGAGCTGTTAAGCCAGTCGGGCGGAGCAATGGGCCAACCAGTGGCCTCAGCCAGCTGCCAGACCCAGGCATTGGCAACACCAAAGTCTCGGTTGAGTAACCACTGAAAGACGATGGCAACCGCCACAATGTTTGTGATAACAGGCATAAAATAAATAAGGCGGTAAAGCTCGAGCCCTCTAATCCCCTGATTAAGTGCCACAGCCATAAGCAAGCCTAAAACAAGTTGTAAGGGAACAATCGCTATAGCATAATAGAAGGTATTAGCTATAACTTTACGAAAAACAGCATCTTGAAATATAAGCTGCTGGTAGTTGTCCAGCCCGATAAATTCAGCCGGACTTATCAAATTCCATTTGAAAAAACTTAAGGCAAAGGCACCTATAATAGGAGCTAAGACAAAAACAGCAAAGCCAATGAGACTAGGCAACAAAAACAAATAAGCTTCGTTTTGCTGGCTGGGTCGCCATCTACCAAAAGAAACTTTGTTTGAAGCGCTGACCTTCGGTTTTTGAGGTTGTGCTGACATAGGGGATAGGAGTAGGGATATCCCTACTCCTATTCGTAAACCTTACTTGGGGTAACCGTTTTGCGCTAAGAAGGTATCAACGGCTTCACAAAGGGCAGGCAGTGCCTCTTCGGGGTTAGCTTCACCTGACCAGATACTTTGCATTGCTGGGCTGATGATAGATCCATTTAACTCATTCCACTCTCTAAAGAAACCTGTACGACCCACTTTGGCATTTTCGCCTTCGGTTATAAAGGCCATACGGTTAGCAGGTATATCAGAAATACCTAAAAAGGCATCTGATTTGGCGGTTGATTGTAGAGCGGGTAAAATTTCACCTGAGGCCGTGTAGATAGCTTGCCCGCCTTCAGTGCTTTGCAACCAGCTTAAGAAGGTCCAAGCGCTGTCTTTATCATCGCTAAAGCTGCTCATGGTCCAGGCAGCACCTGCGGCACTGGCAGATCGCTGACCACCCTCTGGGATGGGCACCACGGCAACGTCATAATTCATACCAGCAGCATTAAATGCTGAGATGCGACTAGCGTTTTGAATAATCATGGCAGCTTGACCACTCTGGAAGACGGCCGCGTCACCACCTGCCTGACCTAAGTTGGCATCACGAATCGCGTAGTTATCATTCATCATGCCAGCAAAGAATTTAACCGCTTCCACCGCTTCAGGATCTGCAAGTGTGCAGCGGCTAGGGTTACGCATATCATCTAAGATACTGCCCTTGTTTTGCCCAATCCAGAGCTGATATTTACCGCCTTCCATGCCCAAAGCGGAGCGGCTTACTCGCCCACTGCTGCTAACAACAGTGAGTTTTTCGGCAGCGGCCAAAAGATCATCCCAGGTCCAATCTTCATTGGGGTAGTCAACGCCGACTTCATCAAAGATGTCTTTGTTATAGTAAAGCACTTCTAGGCCAATGTCACGGGGAAAGCCGTAGACACTGCCTTCATACATACCAAAGTCTAATAGACCAGGCCAGTAGTCATCGGTTGGGTAGTTTGAGGCGGCAATATAAGGATCTAGGTTTTCTAAAACACCATCTGCGGCGTAGCTGACGATAGGAGACAAAAACATGACATCGGGAATAACTGAGGCGTCGCCAGAGGCCCAAAGGGTCTGGATTTTGGTGAAGTAATCACCCCAGGGCTGTGACCAGATTTCTATCTTGATATCAGGGTGTGAAGCCATAAAGGCATCGGCAACTGTTTGATGTGTGGCAATTTCATCAGGGCTGCCCCACATGGCCCAGGTAACGGTTTTTTGGGCAAAAGATATACTAAAGGTGAATAAAAGGGCGAGTGCTAAGATCCAAGACCAACGGTTCATGGTAAAACCTCCTTAAAGTAGCTGAAATACCTAAAGTCTGCAATTCAGTTTTCTAAGATACCACCTCCTGGAATTCAGGATCTGAAATAGACCACTTGCCAACGTCTACTTGGACAAGCGATATTTACTGGCCACAAGCTTGCTCACTGAACATGATGCTTGAACAAGTGGCAAAGCCAGATCGTACTCAATAACCTGAATTCAGTTGATACTTTCGCAAGAAGTCCAATGATCTCGGTCAAGTATGGTGATCAACTATACAGTATATAACTGATCTTAGGCAACAAGTTTTGAATGTTAAAAATCCAAGGATAAATTAGAAAACAAGGACTATTTAGCTGGCTTCGAGCAGCACTGAGATACAGGCTTTACGGCTTTTTTGCCTCAAAATGACTTCGTTTTCATCTCATGTGTAAGGCTAGCTTAGATGTTGTTTTTGGCGAAGATGCTTACACTTACCGTGACCACTGTGGAGTAGAGAATATGTCAGTCTTATGCCAGCTTGCGCTTAGTCTGCTTAAATAATACCAGTTTCGGATAAATCGTTGGGTTTATCCTAACGATTTATCCCGAGCAGAGCGTTAGGAAGCGGGGATTGCTTTGCAAGTCTGTAATCAATATATCGGGCTCCGTATAAGATGATGCTAAATGCTCACTCAAAGGTAAGCGTAAGCGAGCTGCTTGGGATGATGACTTTCGTGCTTCTATTCTCAAACACCTTATTCCTGATTAAGATGCGTCAGCCCTGGTCCATCTCTGGCGTATGAACCGTGTGTGAAGAGCCTCTGATATTCTACAGGAATTTATAAGACATATCATATATCAAGGAGAGCCTTATGAAACAGCACGTCACCATTTTTAGAGAACCTGGACGTTATGCGGGCTGGCCTGCAAACTACGGAATATGGTCCTGGGGCGATGAAATAGTTGTGGGATATACACTCGGTTATCACAAAACCGACAGTCACTTCCATGCTCGCGACACCTCCAAACCCTTTGTTACAATCCAGGCGCGCAGCCTTGACGGTGGTCTCAGCTGGCAAAATCAGGACTTCCCCGGACGTACTCCCGGCAATCGTGGTCTTTCAGCGGACGAACACATGAATGCTGGTATGGGGGTGGGTGACGTACTGGATCAGGACAATGCACCTGTTGACCCACCCGGCGACATCGATTTTAGCCATCCAAACTTTGCACTTATGTGCGCAAGAACCGGACTAAAGGCTGGCGCGACGTCCTTTTTTTATGTCTCTTATGACCGCTGCCACAGCTGGCAAGGACCTTACAAGCTGCCTATGTTTGGCCAGACAGGCATTGCCGCCAGGACTGACTATCTCATCTCTGGCAAAGACGAGTGCTTTTTCTTCTTAACGGCCAACAAGAAAGATGGGCAAGAGGGCCGCGTCATTTGCATCCGCACCACCGATGGTGGCAAAAGTTTTGACTTTGTTTCATGGATAGGCGAGGAACCTTCCGGTGATGGCTTCGCTATTATGCCCGCCAGTATTCGACTTTCTAATTCGCATATTCTCACAGCTGTTCGCTGCCGTGGCAGCGAGCGCCAGGGCAAGCAGGGCATCACCTGGATCGACCTTTATCGCTCGGTAGATAATGGCCAAAGGTGGCAGTTCCTAAACCGCCCCGTCATGTTTAAAGATGTCGATCATAACGGCAACCCCGGATCACTTACCCAACTTCATGATGGCCGCCTGGCCCTGATTTTCGGTAACCGTGATGCACCCTTTACTATTTGCGCCAAGTTGAGCAATGACAACGGTGAGAGCTGGGGTGATTGGATCGTCTTGCGCGAAGGCGGGGGCAGCTATGACATCGGCTACCCACGCACCACCTTGAGACCCGATGGTACTATCGTCACTGTTTACTACTTTAATGACAGACCCGACGGTGAGCGTTTCCTCGAGGCGACATTATGGAAGCCGTAAGGGAGGCGGATAGGTAGCCCAGAAAGAATAGCGGTCCACGAGTCAGGGAATTCTAGTCAATCGAGAGGTGAAATTGGCTGTGAAGCTGAGATAATTCAGGCTAAATCCTGAAACTACTAAAGAAGCCCTACTAGAATGGTCAATCTAGGATTATAAAAGTTTCTATTGTGGTGTTTTTTCTAATAACCTTTGGTGCTAGTTGCAGTGGCCATGAAGAACGTCGAAACTATGGGTAGC
>CAZZPQ010000126.1:0-9981 GCA_964655595.1 uncultured bacterium | reverse complement strand
CATTATGTCATTACATTAGTATATACCTGCATGGTGATACACTGATAAGGTAGGGTTTATGGCAGCCCACGAGGACAAGCAGGCAGATTTTCAGGATGAAGCAGCAAGCAAAGAGCAGGATGCTTTTAAGAAGAAAGGAGTCAGGCGTTTGAGGGTTCAGCGGCAGATTACCATTGATCCGCAGGTCTTGGCCCAGGCTGAGACCTTTGTCTTTCAGCAGAAGCAAGCTGGCAACCGCAGTATGTCCTTTAGCAAGTTGGTGGAGGAGGCGGTGAAGAAGGAGTTGGAGAAGACTCGAGGGGGATAGGTGGGCTACTGCTTTATCAACACCAGGTTGTTGTATTAAGCAGTATCAACGGAAGAAATAAACTCACCAGCGTGGTTGGTAAGCTGGCAAGGGTTAATGCTCTATCAAGTCCGATTCAACCACACGGCCATTTCGCCAGACCCACGGTGTGACCAGGCATAGTAAGGAATGAGTGTAAGGCTGGAGTTTTTGAGCAGGGTCATACCCCCGAGGAAGTCCGGATCAAAGTAGGTTGAAAGAGCCTCATCGGTCAAACTAAGATTGAGGGCCTGACCGTTATTGTCTGCACCCTCTGCGCAGTAGACCAGCGGACCACGCTCAATCGCCATTTTACCGATGTTTTCCTGTATGGTCTCATTACTTACTACCTGACGAATGGGCATCGGCAGGATAAGCTCAATCTTGTCTCCCGGTTGCCAGTTGCGCTTTATGTGGACATAGCCATTGTCCAATGATATGGGCATCGAATGTCCATTGATACTCAAGCTGGGCACTTCATGTGCCCTATCAGCATAGCTGTAAAGGTCACCGGGCAGGGGTTGCTGTCGCGCCCAGCCAGGTATTCGCAGTGCCACAGTAAAATCCAGTACATTTTCTGGCGAAACAGTAATTTTGATGTGACCATCCCAAGGATAGTTACTTTCTTGCCCGAGTCTCACTAAACCACTGTCAAGCCTGATTGTGCCATCTCCAGCCACGTACTGGTTGACATACACCGTATCACTCACATGTGCATAGATATAGCCTGGCAAGGAAGGAAGTAAACGTACGATATTTGTTGGGCAACAGGAACAATCGAACCAGGGACTGCGCGTTGCTCCAACACCAACATTAAATGCCCACTTGCCATCTGAAGCTAAAGGATTGGCATAAAAGAAGGTGTCACCAGACAGGGATACACCTGCCAGAAACCCATTGTAAAGGGTGCGCTCGAGGACGTCATGGTACTTTGCGTCGCCATGAAGGAGAAACATCCGCTGGTTCCAGAATATATCTGCAATTGCTGCACAGGTCTCGTTATAGGCAGTTGCGTTGGGTAGATCATAGGCTTGACCAAACGACTCGCCATGATGCGATGAGCCAATTCCACCAGTGATATACATCTTTTTGTCAACCAGGTCATGCCACAAAGTGTCCAAAGCACTAATGTAGGCTGAATCACCTGTCAGAGCCGCTACATCTGCCATGGCAGCGTACATGTACACAGCACGTACAGCATGCCCAACCACTTCTGTCTGCTCAATCACCGGTAAATGATCCTGTGCATAACCAGGTACGCCAAAAAGATCATAGGCTTCACGATCATGATAGGACCCACGCTCATCGAGGAAAAACTTCGCCAGCCTGAGATAACGCTCCTCACCTGTAATACGATAAAGCTTGACCAGGCCGATTTCAATTTCCTGATGCCCAGGCACATCTCGTCGTTTATCTACTCCAAATACGGAATCAATCAGGTCGGCGTTTTTGATGGCAACATCGAGGAAGTTACGCTTGCCCGTTGCCACATAGTGGGCTACAGCAGCCTCATACATATGCCCGACGTTGTATAGCTCGTGGTTTATCTTGAGGTTTGACCAACGTGTCGGGCCTTCGCGCTCAGCCTTGACAGCACTGGCATTGATGGTGCGTGCAGTGTAAAGATAGCCATCTGCTTCCTGCGCACCGGCTATCATGGCGATCAGATTATCCATATAAGCGTCAAGCGCGGGGTCTGCTTGAACACTCAGAGAGTATGCGGCGCCTTCCATGACTTTGAATACGTCTGAGTCATTAAAATAAAGACCAACGTGAGGCCCCTCCATCCTGCCAGCTGCCTTCAAAAAGTTATCGATCCGACCTGTTTCTTCACACTTTTTAAAATTGGCTGGGAGAGTTGAGCTGCGGTTGGTCTCGAGCCTGAGCTTCCAGAAATTGTCTTTAAAACTAACCTCAGTAAAATTGACGGGTTTGATAGGATAATCCATAATTTCCTCCTAAAATTCACCAGTTAAAATCTTAAAGATTCAACCTTTGGTTCCTGTTAGTGCTATGCCCTCAATGAAATATCTTTGGGCAATGAAAAACAAAATTAAAACTGGAATGATTACCATGGTTGAAGCTGCCATGAGTAGATGCCACTGTGAAGTATAAAGCCCGGTAAACTCGGCGAGTCCTAGCGCCAAAGTAAACTGCCGTGAGTCATTGAGATAAATCAAAGGACCCAAAAAGTCATTCCAGGCATTGAGGGTTGCAAAGATGGCTACAGTAATCAACGCAGGAACACTCAAAGGCACAATGACATAAATAAAAATTTGTATGGGGTTTGCTCCGTCAATGATAGCAGCCTCATCCAGCTCTCTAGGAAGCGTCATGAAAAACTGGCGCAGAAGAAAAATGAAAAAGATGCCACCACCAAACCAGCTAGGAAGTATCAGAGGCCAGTAGGTATTAATCAAGCCAAGTCTGGCCCACAATAGGAAGGTAGGTATGAGGGTCACGGCATAAGGCAGCATGAGTGTGGTCAGTAGTATGTTGAATATCAAATCCCGTCCCGGCCAGCGCAATCTGGAAAATCCATAGGCAGCCAAGGCTGAAGTAATCACAGTACCTATTACAGAAGGTATAAGGATAATCATAGTGTTAAGGAAGTATCGAAAAAAGGGAATCGTTGTCAGAGCCCTGGGGTAATTTTCAAAGTGCCAGGGATCGGGTATCCACTGAGGTGGAAAAATAAATATCTGAGACAATCCCATGAACGAGCTGCGCACTAACCAGACTAAAGGGATAAGCATAACAGCACTGCCCGCAAGTAAGAGTAGATAGACAATCAGAGTCTTGATATGCTTGATGACAATGTATCCTCTGCTTGTTTTCGAAAGCATCTCTAACGCCCTTCGTAGTAAACCCAGCTAGAACTTGTTCTGATGACAATAAAGCTCAGTACAGCAATAATGACAAAGAGAATCCAGGCTAAAGCTGAGGCATAACCCATCTGGCTTTGCTGAAAGGCTTTTTGATACAGATAGAGTACATAAAGCATGCTGTTGTTATTAGGCCCGCCATTGGTCATGATGTAGGGTTGCACAAAGGTCTGCATGGCTCCGATAATGCTAAGAATCAGATTGAACAGAATCGTGGGTGTAATAAGGGGAATGGTTATGTGTCTCAGGCGATGCCAGGCATTGCCACCATCAATTTCTACTGCTTCGTATAGTTGCCTGGGCACTCCCTGCAAACCAGCAAGAAATATAATCATCATGGGGCCAACGTCCCAAAGGCTCATCAGAATAAGAGAGGGAATTACTGTGTCAGAGGCATATATCCACTGGATCTTAGGAAATCCAAGGGGTCGCAAGATGGCGTTGAGCAGGCCGAAATCCGGATTGAATAGCCAAATCCACAGAATGCTGCTAGCAATGATGGGTACGATGGATGGCAAGTAGAAAATGGTTCGAAAAATCGGCAAACCACGTATTTGTTGATTCAGCAAGACTGCAAGTGCAAATGCAAACAGCAAGCGCAAGGGAACACTTCCAAAGGCATAGTAAAAGGTCACATTCAGGGATTTCCAGAAAATTCTATCTTCGGTAAAAATCCTTTCAAAGTTTTGAGTTCCGATCCAGTTGGGGGTTCCAGCAATACGCCAATCGGTAAACGCGATAAAGAGACTGCCAACAATGGGTCCGAGTTGCCAGATGAGAAACCCCAATACCGCAGGGGTGACACAGATGATGCCCCACATCGCTTCACGACGACGATGCCCACTCAGCTTAGAGCTTCTTGATCGAGATGTTGAGTTGCTTGCCATTACTCTTCCTGTACCTCTATCATTATTGTCTTTGGATATGGCTTTGGAACAGGTGAGTACGCTCACCTGTTCCAGATACAGCTATGTTAGTAGCGTCCCTCCATCAGCCCTTGTGAAGCCGCAACAGCTTGATCCATAGCTTCCTGAGCAGTTGCTTCGCCTGCCCACAATAGCGACATTGCTGGATCGACAGCTTCCGAAAGGATTTGGCCGATATTCTTTAGCCAGTATGCTGGTGGTTGATACGGTGTGTTATTCAAGGTGTAGTCAATAAGTACGTCTCGGGCTTCGGGTGGATAAACTCCGGGAATGGCATCAAGCCACTCGGCGGTCTTTTCGGGGTTCGTGTAATACTCGAGTTGAAGCGGCATCCAGAGCCCTTTAGCATACAAGTCAACCTGGGTAGGATCATTATGAAACTTGTAAAACTCGAAGGCTGCTTCCGGATGTTGCGTATTGGCAAAGATGACAGTGGGGGACCCAAGAACTATAGTAACTGGCTCCTTGTGATATGGCAAAACCCCCATGCTCCAATTGAAACCGAGTTGGCTGTAATCAAGAACTTTCCAGTGACCATCGATGCTCATAGCTACCCTGCGGGACTGCATCATAATGTCAGCTGAGGGTAGGGCTTCCGCCTGTGCAGGTGTTGGTGCAACATGGTGAACATAGATTAAATCCTGCATTTTCTGGAGCGCTTCAACAGCTTCAGGTTCGTTAAGCATCAGCTGCATACCATCATCGCTGGCAAAGCTACCGCCGTTGCTCAGGATCATAGGGATATAACCACCCCACCATTGGGGGAAGGAAATGCCGTAAATCTCAATGTTATTTGGGTCAAAGTCAGGACTGGCAGCGTCGTTTCCTCTTCTGTCCTTGGTTAGTTTCTTGGCAACCTCAACAAACTCATCCCATGTCCAAGCTTCAGCGGCTTTTGAGGGAGGATAGTCCACACCTGCGGCATCAAACAGATCTTTGTTGTAGTAGAGAATAATGGTTTCAGCTGCTGTATTGGTACCGATGGTTTTTCCATCTCCATAGTTATAGTAGGTTGCAGGCAGGCGGTTGCTTGCCTCCGGATCTTCTTGGAAGTAAGGGGTTAAGTCCTGCAAAATGTCTTCCTGCGCCCAAACCAAGGCCAGGCTTTCTCCAAGGTAGGCAACGTCTGGTTGCGTATTGCCTGCCACCATAGTACTAATCTTTTCAGTATAGGCATCTGGTATATGTTGGGCCCGTACTCTTATATCGGGATTCGCGTCATTAAACGCCTTTACCATACGCTCAACCGCTTCACGTTCAAAAGGGGAACCCCAAAAGGTAAACGTTAGCTCTGCCGGTTGGGCAATGGCTGAAGCACCAAACCAAATACTCAGGATCAATGCTATTACTGATAATCTTGATCTATTTTTCATGGTTTCTCCTTAAAAGCTGCAATCTATGTCTGAAATGGTATTGCCCGGAATATGACTTTCCTCCTTTCTTCGGGGTATTCAAGAGTCATTTTGGTAACCACAAGACTCCCGTTTGGCTAAAGTGCAGGGAACATGGTGTATATTTCCCTGAACTGCGTTGCCTTGAATCTCAGCAAGTAACAGGCTGGTCGCAAGTCTACCCATTTCACCAAAAGGCAAGGTCACACTCGTTAGTGGTGGACGTTTTTGAGAAGCTGCCAGGCTATTGTCAAAACCAACTAGAGCAATGTCTTTGGGTACGATAAGCTGATGTTCTCGCAAAGCATCCAATGCTCCAATTGCCAAGGTATCACTGGCACAAAACAGAGCAGTGGGAGGATCTTTTAGACCTATCAGGTGATGCGTACTAAGATACCCTCCTTTTTCATCCCAGGTGTCTTGACCCTGGATAAGCTGAGTTTCAAAAGGAATATCCGAGTGCTTTAGTGCTGATTTATAGCCCTCGAGACGCAAATGTGAAGCTTTGTGCTTAACACGGCCCGCGATAAAACCTATGCGCTTGTGACCGATTGACAGAAGGTGTTTGGTAGCCAAGAACCCGCCCTGCATGTCATCTGGAAGCACTGCTGGATATTTTGGTTCTGCTGGATACTGGTTTAGGAATACCAAAGGAAGTCCATTGAGCTTAAGGGTAGGTAAAGCACGTTCCTTAACTACGTTATCTAAAAAAATTACACCGTCAACCTGCTTATCCAAAAGAACTTCAAGATATTCCTGTTCTCGTGTCTGACTTGCTTCTGAGTTACATAAGAAAACAGAAAATTCTGCTGCACTGGCAGCCTCTTCAACGCCTACCATCAGCTGCAGCACGAAGGTATTTTTATTGCTGCGCGAGTTGTTTATGATGCCAATTGTGCGAGTGCGGTTACTTCTTAAGCTGCGCGCAATTGCATTGGGGCGATAACTGAGTTTTTCAATAGCTTTTTCTACCTTGATACGAGTTGATTCACTAATATTGTTTGCGCCATTCAAAACTTTGGAAACGGTCGAAGGGGCAACTCTGGCAAGTTGCGCTACGTCTTTAATAGTAACAGGGTTTTTTGGTCGTTTACCTTTAAGCATTTTAAATCGCCTAATCAACCCTTCTGGAGATACGTCAAGAAATCGATTTTTCAACAGCTAACCAAGATTGAAAACATACCATCCCAAAAGGGGATTTATTGGCAAAAAGATAAAAAATCGATTTCCTAAACGCTACCATCTACAAACCCTTGTGTCAAGTATGAAAATCCCACCAACCAGAGTGAACGCCCTCATGAGAAAGTTGTACCTCCGGCAAGATAGCCGGAATTAAGCCTCCACCAATACGCGCACCTGCGATACGTCCACATTCTTTTCGACTTGCCAGTAATCATAGTCAAGCTGCATGGTAAGCCAGGATTTGGCTGAGCCTCCAAAGGCTTTAGCAATTCGGAAGGCCATCTCTGGGGAGATAGCTGCTTTAGCATTCACCACCCTTGAGAGCGAGTTGCGACTAACGCCAAGGGCTTGAGCCGCTTCGGTAATACTAAGTTGCATTTCATCCAGATAGAGGCCCTTCAGAACTTCTCCTGGGTGGGGCGGGTTAAACATTGCCATAGCTATCTCCTTTAAGCATCATCAAGCTAGTGATAATCAAGCAGATCAACATCATGTACCTCACCTGAGTCAAAGCGAAAGATCAGCCGCCAGTTCGCCGTAACCTTGACTGCATAAAAGTCTTTAAGATCGCCCTTGAGGGCATGAAGGCCAGAGCCAGCAAAGCGCATATCATCAATCTCCTGAGCAGTATCCAGCCTGAAGAGTATAAGGCGCAGTTTCTGAAGCTGACGGGGGTCAAGTTTGGGGGAGTTACCGGTTTCGTAGAGTTCTTTAAGACCCTTATGGCGAAAGCTTTCAATCACCCTTCACCTTCCTTTGCCAATTCAGCTATAGTGTAGCGCGCAACGTTACACTTGTCAAAAGCATGAATGGGTTAGCAGGTCTACCACAGGCTGCCTGTATCAATAATGTCATTATGTCATTACATTACCATATACCTGCATGGTGATACACTGATAAGGTAGGGGCTATGGCAGCCGACGAGGACAAGCGTGTTTCTACAGGTGAATCAGAGAGCGAGCAAGCAGATAGTTTAAAGAAGAAAGGAGTCAGGCGTTTGAGGGTTCAGCGGCAGATTACCATTGATCCGCAGGTCTTGGCCCAGGCTGAGCCATGCTTTTAGAACCTCTGGCTGAAACGCAGATTTTGGGTTCGGAAACCAAAGAATGGATTGTTCCCTGTTTAGCCTGTGCATCTTTAGAAAATAACGGGATTTTAAGCGCAGGTATTTCATTTACGCGACCTGGGTATCAGTTTGTCAGACTAAAGCCCGGCATGAGTGTGATTCTGGCCTGTGCTTCAGGCAAGGGCCAGGTGTGGATTGACAACGCATGGTATGCATGTAAAGCCAATGCTGCGTACATCACACCGCCTGATGTGCCCCATGCCTACTATACGGAGGCTTCGTGGGAACTGGCCTGGGTGGCATTTACAGCAGGTCGGGCTCGAGACCTTTCTGTACAGCTTAGTATGCCTGCATTGACCCAGATCGATCCTGGCCCACTTTATAAGACAGTTGAGCATCTGTATCAGGAATATACCGGAGCCAATCATAGTGGCATTATGCATCATTTATCAGAACTTCTGGTTTTATATTGCCAGCGTATTCTGGAGCCCTGGTCTGTAGCAGATGGTTTTCAAAAACTCTGGAGCAAAGTAGATTCAATGCTGGCTTATCCCTGGACGCTGGATGAACTGGCTCACCTGGCTAACATGAGCAGCGAACATTTGCGCAAACAATGTCATCAAAGATTGGGGCGCAGCCCTGGAAAACATCTGGCTTACTTGCGAATGCAGCGGTCTACCCATTTTCTTAAGACTACCAACTGGACTATTGAAGACATAGGCTATGCGGTTGGATATCAGGATGCCTTTGCCTTTTCTACTGCCTTCAAGCGCTGGATAGGACTATCACCATCAGCATATAGAGAGCAGGTTTGATTTGGTTTTCACAAAGTGTGATTTGCATCTTACACATGGAGCATTTGACTCGAGAGCTTTATAGTTATCTTCTAAAAAGCACTAATCGAGGAGTGAGTCATGAATACAACTCTTACCCCAGCACATATCGCGCAGTTTCAGAAAGATGGCTTTGTGGTTTTAGAAGGCTTACTGGACACAGATGACTTGCATACCTGGCGGGAAGTTGTAGAAGAAGCCGTACATCAGCGCCTGACTGAACGAAATGGAATGCAAAATCAGGATTCGGATGAGTTTTACAAAAATGTATTTGTTCAGTGTTTGCGTTTATCCGATACGCATGAAGGTATTAAAAAACTGGTTACTGACCCGAGGCTGGGGAAAATTGCAGCGCAACTTACTGAGGTAGATGGAGTACGTATCTGGCACGATCAGGCCCTGTTTAAGCAGCCCTATGGCAATCAAACAGCCTGGCACCGAGATACACCTTACTGGGCTGTGCATAGTCGCAAAACCGTCAATATGTGGTTTGCGCTGGATGATGCCACGCTCGAGAATGGCTGTCTATGGTACTTGCCTGGCACGCAGTTATTAGGCGATTATCGTCTGGTCAAAATAGGTAGCAATATGGTTGATTTATTTAAAGCTTATCCAGACTGGAAAACGATCGAGGCTGTGTCAGCACCCTGTCCGGCTGGTTCGGTGGTGATTCATAATGGCATGGTGGCCCACGCAGCAGGGGCAAACATGACGCCAAGACCCAGGCGAGCTATGACCAGCGTGTATTATCCTGATGGCGAAGCCTATGTGGGGCATCCAGATACTTTGCCAGAAGTATATTATCGCAACCTGAAGACTGGAGATAAACTGGATGATGATCGCTACGTGCCTCTGGTCTGGCATCGTGACTATGCAGCATTATAAAATTATTGACGATATTCATGGGTTGAACATCCTAATTTATTCTTGAAAATAGTAGCAAAATATTGACTCGAGCCAAAACCACATGCATTAGAGATGTCAGTTATTTTCATAGAGGGATTCTCTACCAGAAGCCTTCGAGCAGCTTCTAATCGACAATACGTTAGATACTCGATGGGTGTCATGTTAGTGAGTTGTTTGCAATAATCGGAAAATTGACTCCTGCCCAGTCCACATTCTTTTGCCATGAGTTCTAGATTCCAGGGAAAGTGGAGATACTCGGGCAATCTTTTGAGAAATAAATCTACGCTTCTGCTTACTGAACTTAGGCTTTCATCAAGGGTTAAGAGAGATGGACCCCATCCCCTGGACAAATGTGAGGTTTGAGGTTTTAGGAACAGCAGGATTGCAAGGTGTAAAATCACCGTAATTTCTTGTCTGTGACAGGATTATTTATAGTATGATTTTGCCCTGCAATACGGCTTTGCAGA
>CAZZPQ010000125.1:0-10186 GCA_964655595.1 uncultured bacterium | reverse complement strand
CTGCGATACTCACCAGGCGTTAAGCCAACAATCTTCTTAAATACAGTAGCAAAATACTGACTGCTGGATAAGCCAAGCTGTAAGGCAATATCTGTGATGCTGTCATCGGTGGTGCGAAGCTGCTGCTTGGCAATCAGGATACGCTGTCGCAGATGGTATTCGGCGGGTGTCAGTCCGACTTCCTGGCTAAAACGCTTGTAAAACTGGGCTACACTCATTTCGGAAAGTTGGGCCAGAGTGTCACTGTAGATATCCTGCTCGAGATTGTGATGAATCCAGTTGATGACCCGGGCAATTCCCTCAGAATGACTCAGGGCCTCTTTTTTGGCATGGTCACGCAGGGTGGTAATCAGAAGTTGCTGAAAGGCGGCTCTGGCAAAACTTACAGACGCAAGGCCAGGTTTGCGCTGCTCGCCAAGCAGCAGGTCAAAAAACAGCTTGATGTCCGCTGAAGCATTAAACGGTCGCTGGATAGTTTTAAAAACCCTGTGCAACTCGAGAACAGTCTCTGGGCTTAGTCCAGGCAACTGGCCTTTGGGTGGAAACATAAACTGCACAAAGTACATCTCGCAGGGTTGAATATAACCGCTTTCACCCCCGTGCCACTCGCCAGGTTTATTGATAAACAGGGTTTTGGCCCCAGCCTCAACAAGCTGATGGTCTATCCACCACTCCACACTACCCTTATCGACATAACATATTTCATAGCTTGGAAGTTGACCGGGCCTTTTACCGCCGCGGGTTCCCTGTCTGAAACGCTGCCAGCCCAGGACCGGTACTTCGGGCAGAATGGTCGGGGCAAGATAGAGTTCGATTACGTCCTTGTTTGAATTTTTCTCAGGCATTTCTGCACGACCTTTTGGGACATTTATCCTATAATCATCATATATTACGCCCTAGCGGCAAGTGGATGTCTTATTTTTTGTGACAACATCCGGCAGCCGTTGGTTAGGAGACAGTATGACGGCAGTACTTGACCCCCAACTCGAGGCACTCAAAAAGGGTGGCCCTGACTTTATCACTGAGCCAACACTTAAAAATGGCAGTGTTAAGGAGTTCTACGACGAAAACGGCTATTTCGTCTTGCCCAACGCCCTCTCAGCGGAGGAGTTGCAGGAGCTCAACGACGAAGCCCTGCGCATCTGCAAGGGAGAACGGGGCGTGTTCGATGGTCTTCTGGACTTTGACCCTGAAGATATGGATGATGACATCCTGAGCCGCTACCTCTGCATTCACTTTCCGCACAAGATGTCCGAGATTATGCTCAAGTATCTCGCTACACCCAAAATGGTTGAAGTACTAACTCAAGTGATTGGCCCTGATGTCAAGTGTATGCAGTCGATGCTCTTTATCAAATCCAAAGGTAAACCAGGACAAGCCTGGCATCAGGATGAGGACTTTATTCCTACCCGTGACCGCTCTTTGACAGGTGGCTGGATTGCTATGGATGACGCAACGATTGAAAATGGTTGTCTGTGGGTGATTCCTGGTAGTCACAGGCACGGCGTGCTTTGGCCACTGGAAGCGCAGGAAGACTCCCGTTTTGACTGCACCGATGAGTCCCAGGGTTTTCCTTACAGCGATGCTGACGCGATTCCAGTGGAAGTCAAAGCTGGCTCGATTGTGTTTTTTAATGGCTACACGCTGCACCGCTCCTTCCCCAACCGCGCCCAGAGCGGCTATCGCCGTGTGCTGGTTAATCACTATATGAGCGCGTCCTCGCTCTTGCCCTGGAGATTGCCCGAGGAAAATGAGTACATGGCGATTGCGGACTACCGTGACATTGTCATGATTGCTGGTAAGGACCCCTATTTCTGGAAAAGTACGAAAGATATAGCCAAGCCCTCGGTGCGACCCAGCGGTGAAGGTGGTTGCGAAAAGTGGGGCTCGAGAGCCCGTAAGGAAGCGCTCGAGCAAGCCAGGGCGCAAGCTGCTGAGAAAGGCAATGCATGATGATTGAAAGGCAATTTGTTGAAGAGTTCAAAACGCAAGGCTACACCATCGTGCCAGAGCTGTTTTCACAAGCAGAGATTTCATCTTTGATAGAGCACTATATGGCTTTGCGGGAAGCGGGCACGTATCCGGGGGACTTTCCCGGGGTCAACCTAAGTGACGAAGACCCACTAAAGAGATACCCGCGCATGATTCACATGCACCGCTGGGATGAGGTATCGCTCAGGTGGATGACTGACCCGCGCCTGGACGCCTGCATGAGCGCCTTTGGCGGCGCATCACCACTGGCCGTGCAAACGATGCTGTACTTTAAACCACCGGGCGCGAGAGGACAGGCCCTGCATCAGGACAATTACTACCTGCAGGTCAAGCCTGGTACTTGTCTGGCTGCCTGGATGGCACTGGACGATTGCGACGAAGCCAACGGCTGTTTGCAGGTTGTCCCTGGTACGCAGGAGACACCTGAACTTTGTCTGCAAAAAGCGGATACCAGCCAGAGCTTTACCGATGTCACCGTGCCCCTGGCCGAAGGAATGCAGGCAAGGCCGATGCTTATGAAAGCGGGCGATGTCCTGTTCTTTAACGGACAACTGGTACATGGCAGTTTGCCCAATACCACAACAGACCGCTTTCGCCGTTCACTCATTGGTCATTACATTGTGGCAGAAGCCCAAAAGGTCGCTGAATTCTATCATCCTGTATTGCGTATGGACGGTACGGAAGTGGTGCTCGAGGTCAGTGAACATGGTGGTCAGTGTGGGGTCTGGGTCGATCAGGAGGGTGAGCAGGTTGTTGAAATGATTCATCCGGCCAGCAAGGTTCAGACGGCTTTACACGAATAAACTTTTTGCTGACGAGGTAGATATGCTCGCAGTGTGACCCCGCTAATAAGCCACATGCTTACAAGACTGCTTCTTATCCCGAGCAGAGTGAGTAGGAACCGAGGACCTTGCCTTCAAATCTAAGCGGGTTTGGTATCAGAAGCTGCACTTTGCTTATCCTCAAACCAGGCTAATCCTCACACTTGTTTTCGGATACAACCTTGGGTTTTTCCTGAGGATTAGCCTGAGGAGATCAGAAACCGAGAAAAGCTATTCTGAAACCAGGGAGCCGTGTTTGCTATAGGATAGTAGTCAAGAATTGTTGGGGAAACTTTAAGGAGCCTGATTATGCCAAAACTAACCGTTAAAGATATCTTTGATCTCAAGGGAAAACGCCAGTTCACCGAGGTTTATGTGAGCACCACCGCCGAAGCCAGTGCCTGCGAAGCTGCCGGAATTGATCTCATCATCACCTCTGAGCGCAACGACGTCAAAGCGATACGGGCAGCTGCCCCGAATACCTTTTTTACCGTTGGCTTTATTAATAGTGGGGAATACGTTAATCCGGATGAGTGTATCCGCAATGCCAGCAAAGCCATGAATAGTGGCGCAGACGCGGTTTATGCGGGAGTAAGTATGAAATCGGTTGAGGCCATGGCCAATGAGGGTATACCGGTTGTGGGTCATGTGGGCTTTATCCCTTATAAAAGTAGCTGGTTTGGGGGCTTTAAGGCGGTAGGAAAAACTGCCGATAGTGCGCTAAGGGTCTATAAGCGTACCTTCGCCTATCAGGAGGCAGGCGCCATCGGTGTGGAAATGGAAATCGTGCCACAGCAGATTGCTGCTGAAATCTCCAGGCGCGTTAAGATCATGGTGCTGTCAATGGGTAGTGGTACGGGTTGTGATGGGCAATATCTTTTCGCTATGGATATCCTGGGCAGCAACACGGGTCACGTACCACGCCACGCGAAGGTCTACCGAAATTTCGCTGCCGAGTATGACCGCTTGCATAAAGAGAGCATCGCTGCTTTTGCCGAATTTAAGCAAGATGTGGTCAGTGGGCAATACCCTGAGGCTGGGCATATGGTCACAGCGAAAGATGAGGAGTATAAGAGATTTTTGCAAGCACTGGATGGCGTCTCAGGCATACCAGAGATTAAGGAGTATTTATAACGAAGCCTCTGGCCCAAAAGGATCATCCAGCAGAGCGGCAAAAAGGTGATGACTCTAACAATTCTGGGATTCCTGATTGGGGCAATGCCTACTTGGATGTCGCTGCTGCTGATTGATTATTAAAGGGTGATGGCGAGACGGATGATTTATGAGCTGTTTTGCATAAGTATTCATTTGGCAAGCAGCAAACCTGTGAGAATCGCTCAGCAAACGAACTTTTGCAAGACCCCTTTTGAGGGTGGTTAAGGAGAAGATAGTGTCTAGCAAAGGCCAGACGCCTGTCAGTCAGCGTGGCATCGATCATCGTTACGCTCCCCCGATTCAGTGGACCAGCATTTGCCGTCCCGATGATCCACACAAGACGCTCGTTGATCAGGATGGCGTACTGCTTTATGACTACCAAGCCGTTCAGAGCGATCTCGAGCGCTACAGCTTTAGGCGTCGTATCAGTTTCTATGCGCAAGCAGCAGACAAATTTAGGGTCATAGAGCAGCGCACCGAGTCAGCGCGCATTCCTGTCGTGCATACCCTGTTGGATTACTCCAGATTCAGCTTGCAGCTTATCAGCTTTGCCTACCAGGATGACAGTAACCGGCGCAGCGATGTGGTGATCTGGCAACTCAGAGCCAAGGCTGAAGCGGTTGTGACGGCTATGCGGCTGGATATTCAGGAACTCGAGTATCAATTTATCCCCGAAGCTACGGGCTACAGTCAGACCATTCGGGCTTGTACCCCACAGGAAGCCGAGTACACGGGGTTTTTTGGTCTGGTTGATCCCCAGGTGCATACAGACAGCCTGAAGTTAAGTGGCAGCATTGTGGCGGTAAGCCAGCCTGAGCCACTGCACCGCGTTTCAACTCGGAACTTTGCTCCGGGTAGCGGTTTGATGACAGAACTTTTGCAACTGGAGCCTGGTGTGGTGGCCGAAGGGGCGTTTATTTTTCCTCTCAATCATCAGCAAACAGAGGACTTTAGCCTTGCGTGGGCGAAAGCTGCTCTTGAAACAGAGCGTCACTTTTGGCAAACACTGAATTTGCAGTCTCGCAAGCTCAGACTAGCCGATACGGCTGTGAATGACATGCTTGTTGCCTGCGCCAGAAATATTCTACAGGCGCGTGAGCTGGAGGAGGGACTTCCTGTTTTTAAGGTAGGACCTACCGTTTACCGTAGCCTCTACTTTGTGGATGGACACTTTTTTCTCGAGGCAGCGCAATATCTCGGCTGGACTGAAGCAGCCTTAAATGGTATCGAAGTGTTGCTCAAACGCCGGAAACCAGACGGCAGCTTCAGCATTATCCCACACCATCTAAAAGAAACGGGCATCGCTATTGCCACGATTGTACGCCAGCATGAACTGATTGACGATTTTCAGGCGCTAAGGGAGCGCTTGTGGCCGGAACTTAAAGAAGCCCTGCACTATATTGAAGACCTGGTGGATGAAGCGGAGCGTCAGGATACCAAGGGAAGCGTCTTTGCTGCTATGCCGATGGCTTATGGTGATGGTGGTGCGGGTGGACGGCGTTATGAGTACACCACGCCGCTGTGGACCCTGATAGGCTTAAAATTTTTGTCTGACCGTGCCGAGCAGATATGCTCAGCAGATGAGGCGCAACATATCGCAGCTCTTTATGAGCGTCTGGGGGCGCGCGTCAGGCGGCAGATTGCCAACGATTTGCAAAGTCTGCCAGATGGCACCGCCGTACTGCCGATGGTTCACCCGAGCAGTGGACCGCATCACTGGCTACCTGATTACCCTGCGGAAGTACTTCCCTGGCACCGTATCAATCAGGCGACCGCAACCTGGGCCTTGGCACAGGCGATCTATCCGGGTGAATTATTTGCTGCGGATGATCCGGTGGTGCTGAACTTTTGCAGGCTTTTAGACAGTCTGGATGATGAGCAGGGCTTACCTGTTGAAACAGGCTGGTTGCCCTATAAGGCGCTTTGGCCCTATGCCGGGATGTTTTACGCCAATGCCTGGCTCTACGCAGGCTATCCTGATAAAGCGCTTGATTATCTGTACGCCTTTGCCAATCATGCAACACCTACACGCGTGTGGCGTGAGGAACAAAGTCTGGCCTCGAGCGGTATCGGACAGTTTTTTGGTGACATGCCGCATAACTGGGCGTCAGTTGAGTTTATTCGGCTGCTGCGCAACTGTCTGATATTTGAGCGTGGCGATGTGCTGGATATTCTTCCGGCTGTGGCTGAGACCTGGCTTGAGCCAGGTCAGCCCCTGGAAATCAGTACAGCTACGCGCTTTGGTGATGTTACACTGCAAGTCGCTATTGAGGCTGACAGGACAGCCCAGATCAGGCTCGAGCATCAGCCAGTGAAAGCTGTGCCACTACAGGCGTACCGCGTGTTTTTTCCGGTACATCGTCAGGTGGACGCCTGGCGGCTTGTACTCAATAACAGAGTCATCGACCTGCCAGAAGGTCAAGCTGACAAGTTTATCAGCATAGAGGTAGCCCAGTGACGCTCGAGATGGACAAAATACTGAGTTTTTTTGATAGCTCAAAGGGTCGCATAAGCCTGCCCAGTGGCGAGCAGGTCACGACGCAACAGCGCTATCTGGCTGACTTGCAGGGGGTTTTTGTCGATGAACTTGCCTATCAGCAAGCACTGGCTGTCAGCAATTCGCTGATGTATGAAGTGGCCAGTATTGAGCCAGCTTCCGGCCCGGGCGACCTGGCCTATGGATTGGCACGCATCATGCCGGGACAGGTCGGGCAGGAGTTCTACCTGACCAAAGGGCATCTGCATAGCTGGCGCGAAGCGGCTGAGTTCTACCTGGGTTTGGCTGGTGAAGGTGTGATGCTGCTCGAGCACGAAAGCGGTGATTGCCGAGTCGTGCCGCTAACCCCCAATTCTGCTATTTATGTGCCTGGTTACACGGCGCACCGAACTGTCAATACCGGCTCTGAAATCCTCAGTTATCTGGGCGTTTATCCAGCACAGGCTGGTCATGATTATGCGGCGATTCAGCAGACAAATTTTAGACAGGTAGTTCTTGCCCAAACGGATGGCTATCAGGTGATTCAGCGAACGGACTACCAGCGAAAGGATGAAGGATGTTAGAAATACCTGCGCAACAACCTGCTATAAAACATGTCGAGCGCCCCTGGGGTTATTTTAAGCAATATGCTCACAATGAAGCGGTTACGGTCAGCCTCATGACTGCCCGGGCTAATCAGCGGCTTTCACTACAATCACATAAGGGCCGTGCTGAGCTGTGGATTGTCCTGGATGACGGGGCTAGTGTGCAGGTGGGTGAAGACATCCTGTTCCCCAAAGCTGGGGACGAAATCTGGATACCTGTCAATGCAAAACATCGCCTGGCAAGTACGGGACCAGAAGTGCGAGTGCTCGAGGTTGCCTTTGGCAACTGGCAGCAAGATGATATCAAGCGCTACGATGATGATTATCAGCGCCCTGAACAAGGTGAATGATGCAGGACAAGCGGAAAACCAAACAGCAGCTTTTGCCGCTCAAGCGTCCTGAACTGGCAACTGGGCACTATGATGTCTATCCAGCCTATCCGCTTCCTGCTGGAAGCCTGGCTACTGGCTATGAAGCCCTGGTCAAAGAGCTTGCTCAGCATGCCGTTATCATTCTGGATGGATTTACAGCGGTATTCTGGGAGGATATCCGCCAAACGCTGGCAACAGGCTTCTCTCAGTTGGGCAAGAAGGTGCGCTGGCTGAGTGTCACCAGGCACCTTAAGCCAGAAGCAGATATTGACGCAATGCTAGGGGCGTTCCTGGGCGGGGATGACCCGGTTTTTGGCAAGCGCTATACCGGTGAACTCTCGGACTTTTTTGAAGCCTCTGCCTGGCAGGATTTGCACGGTGACCCAGAGGCAGATATCACAATTCTTTATGGTACGGGAGCGGCACTGGCGGGCTGGCACGGGTGTTTGGTGTATCTTGACCTGCCAAAAAATGAGCTGCAGTTCCGCTCGCGTGCGGGGCAGGCCATCAACCTTGGGACAAGCGCTGCCCTGCCAGCCAAACCAGCCTATAAACGGGCCTACTTTATTGATTGGCCGGTGCTTAACCGCCACAAAAAAAACCTCTTGCCCAACGTCGACCTGATTGTCGATACACAGCGCCCGGACATGCCAGTGTTTTGCAGCGGTGCCAGGCTCCGCGAAGCGCTTGGCAGTATGAGCGAGAACTACTTCCGGGTACGTCCCTGGTTCGAACCAGGCGCCTGGGGAGGGCAGTGGATCAAAGACAGCATTCCACAACTTGCCTCTGATGTCCCGAATTATGCCTGGTCATTCGAGCTGATTACGCCAGAAAACGGCCTGTTGTTTGAGGAAGACAAGACGCTTATGGAAGTCTCCTTTGATTTGCTGATGTACCATGCAGCCGACAAGGTCTTGGGCAAGGCGTACAGCCGCTTTCAGGATGACTTTCCGATTCGCTTTGACTTTTTGGATACCGTTGGGGGGGGTAACCTGTCGATTCAGTGCCATCCGCGTCCGTCATATATCAAGGAGCATTTTGGCGAACCATTTACCCAGGATGAGACCTACTATATTCTTGACGCGACTGATGATGCCAGCGTCTACCTTGGGTTTCAGGAGGGTGTAGAGCCGCAGGCCTTTCGGGAGGCGCTCGAGCACAGTCAGGCGAGTGCCAGCCCCATCGATATCGAGCAGTATGTACAAAAACACCCTGCCAAAAAGCATGACCTGTTTCTGATTCCCCACGGCACCATCCATTCGGCAGGGGTAGGTAACCTGGTGCTGGAAATCAGCGCAACTCCCTATATCTTTACTTTCAAGATGTATGACTGGATGCGACTTGACCTGGATGGCAAACCCCGACCACTCAATATTGAACGCGGTATGGATAACCTGAATTTTGCGCGTCAGGGAGAGGCTGTAGCCTCACTCATCAGCCGTCCCTGGCTGCTTGTCAGCGGTGATGACTACCGCATTTACCAGTTGCCGACCCATCCCGAGCATTTTTATGAAATTCGCAGGCTCGAGTTTGACTCGAGTCTTGCTCAGGAAACCCAGGGTCAGTGCCAGGTGATGAGTCTGGTGGAAGGCAGTGCCATTCGGCTTGAGACCGCAGCTGGGCAGAGCGTGGTACTGAACTACGCAGAGACGTTTGTGGTGCCAGCTGCAGCTGGCGCGTACCGCTTGCACAATCTGGGGCCGTCACCGGTCAAAGTTATACAGGCGTTTGTAAAGGCAGAGGTTTGACATGTATCTGGGAGTGGATGGTGGTGGCACCAAGACGCTGGTAGCCATTGTTGATTGTGAAGGCAAGCTGCGCGGCACTGGTCGCGCCCCGTCTGGCAACATTGATGACCTGGGCTTTGAACTGGCCAGGGACAATATTCACGCTGCAATCCACGCGGCCTGTCAGGCAGCGGCTGTTGAGTCAGCGGACATACGTACAGCCTTTTTTGGTATGGCTGGTGTTGTTTCAAGCAAGGATCGCGCAGCCATTGCCGAAATTGCCACGGGGATAGCTCATTTCAAGCTAGCCATCGATCACGATCTGCGCAGCGCTTTAGCTGGTGGTTTAAGTGGGCGTCCGGGTATCGTGGTAATCGCTGGGACTGGCTCTTCCTGCTACGGTATGAATCAGCAAGGGGAAAGCTGGCGTGCAGGTGGCTGGGGTCATGTGATGGCAGATGAAGGCAGCGGTTGTTGGTTAGGGCGTGAAGCACTCGTTGCCGCTGTCCGGCATGTTGATGGTCGCGGTGAAGAGACCAGTCTGACAAAGAGTCTGTTTGCCCAGCTAGGCGTTGATGATCCCAATGACATTATGCACCGTGTTTACGTTGACGGACTTTCACGCAGTGAGCTGGCGGCACTGGCGCCCCGAGTCGTGGAAGCTGCGAATGCTGGTGATGGGGTAGCAAAACGCCTGTTGCAATGGGGGGCGGATGAACTGGCACTCTGTGTGGCGACGGTCATGAGGAAGCTGGCCCTGGCTGAAGATTGTGAGCTGAGCGTTGTTGGAGGTCTCAGTAAGGGAGGTGAGAGTTTCTGGCAACCAATGCGCCGCGCCTTGCGTCAGCAAGCGCCCCATATTCGGATGACGCTGCCAGAAATGCCACCGGTTCTGGGAGCCTGTTTGCTGGCACTCGAGCTTGACCATCAGGCTAAGCCTGAGGTGCTGACCACCTTGGCTGGTTTTGCCAGTCATCCCGAATTACTGTGACCGATTGTCAGACTCCAGCGAGCACTTCAATACCAGTTCCGGATAAAT
>CAZZPQ010000124.1:0-10330 GCA_964655595.1 uncultured bacterium | reverse complement strand
CCGATTACCGCCAGATTTCAGGAATTGCAGCAGGATGACTGACTCACCTTATACCAATTCTATGCAAGAGTGACGCATACTTGATCTCATGATTTCTTCTCGCGTCTGCTCGGGTGCTTGGGTGCTCGGGTGCTTGGGTGACTCGAGTCACTCAAGCACCAAAACGGTATAACAAGCTTCAGTCACTGTGTTTACGCAAGGCTACCGATGTCCCGCTAAAATCCGCTCTATGCTGTGAGAAAAGCGGACTGAGACGCGCCTTGCGGGGTACGGTGTGACAGCGGCGACAGCGCGGCTCGTAACTTTCGGCTGCCCCTACCAGAATAACCGGATCATCGTAGTGGGCGGGCTGTCCGCCCAGGAGGCGCTGCGTTCTGGTGGCAGCAGAACCGCAGCGACAAATAGCGGTCAGTTTTTCCACAAATTCTGCATGTGCCAAAAGCAGCGGCATACTGCCAAAAGGTTCGCCGCGAAAATCCAGATCGAGCCCGGCAATGATCACGCGCTTGCCAGCCGCTGCCAGGTCAAGGACCAAGGGCACAAGCTCCTCTTCCAGAAACTGCCCCTCATCGATGGCAATCACTCGAGTATCTTCCTCGAGCGCGTCCTGTATGCCCTGTACATTATGAACGGCGAAGGCCTCGAGCGTCCTGCCATTATGCGAAGCGACGGCGATTCTGTCATAGCGCTGATCCATGGCAGGCTTGAATACCTGCACCTTTTGACGCGCGATGATAGCGCGGTTTACGCGCCGAATCAATTCTTCAGATTTACCACTGAACATAGGTCCAACAATGAGCTCAAGCCAACCACCCGACAGATCATGAAACATCATACTGGCTATGCTAACGCATCATAGGGAGGCTTGACCAGACTTGACAAGCACTATCCGGGTATGTCACAGAGCCTGCTGCAAAGACTCCGACGCTGCCTGCAAAGCTGCCTGTGCGCCTGCAGCGCCTCCTGCTCCCGCACCTCTGGCAAGTTGCGCCTTACCCCCACCACGACCGGCAATATGCGGCAAGGCAAGCTGTAAGACTGCGTTCATATCGGCTGTGACTGCGCTGCCCCTGGCAAAAACCAGTTGCACAGTCTCGGCTTTTACCGCAGCCAGCAAGGCAACAACATCCTTATAAGCGCTCAAGGCCATAGCCAGGGGCATGAGAAGCTCGGGGTCAGTAAATTGCAGCACGACCTGCCCCTGAGGGCTTGGCTGGGCATGGCAGATGCTCCTGGCAGCCTGCAACTCTGCCACCTGAAGCTGCCAGGTTTTAAGCTTGCGCTGACTCTCTTTCAGATCTGCCTGCAGTGCGCTAAACCGCTCTGGCAAGTCAGCCAGCTGCGTGCTTGACAGTCGCACCAGCTCCGTGCTGAGGCGGTGTTTGTGCTGGTAATCTGCCAGCGCCTCCAGTCCGGCACAAAAGTAGACCCGTGTCAGTTGCTTGCGGATACGCTCGAGTCCCAGAACTTTGATGGGCAGGGCCTCAGCAGTTGTTCGCAGATGCGTACCACCACAGGCTGACAAATCAAAGTCTCCTATTTGCACCAGGCGAACTTTGCCTGTGACCTTGGCTGGACGCCGCAGGGGGTAGTTTGCCAATTCAGCCTCAGTTACGACAAAACTACGAATATCAAGCGCCTGATAGGCAACGTCATTCACCAGCCTTTCACAGGCTGCCAGGTCCTGATTGCTGGGTAAGCCTGCCAGGTCAAGACTGCATTCTGCCGACATCAGGCTGACTGCCTGGGTTTCAAAAGCTGGATTTACCTGCAAGCAAGCCTGCGACAGCAGATGCTGAGCGCTGTGCCGCTGCATGTGGCAGTAACGGCGCTGCCAGTCCAACTCCCCAAGCACTCTCTCCCCTACGGCTAACTCGCCGGCAATTCGGTGCCAGACCCGCCCCTCCTGGCTGACAACTTCAGAGACTGCCAGACCAGCCAGCAAGCCTGTATCATGTGGCTGTCCTCCCGAACTCGGATAAAAAGCTGATTCTGCCAGGGCTAGCCAGCAAGCATCCTGCTCCTGACGCACCGCAGTGACCACAGAGTGAAAGCGCTTTAGATAACTATCGCCCTGCTCGAGACGCACGCTTGGATTCATGCCCCCGAGTCTAACCTAATACCTGGCTCGAAAAACTGATTGTTTGGCACTTCCACGAAAAACCCTTCAAAGTCTCAGTGCATCGTGCCAGCTTTCGCTGGAATGACGTTTGGTATTGCAGTACCCATGCCTGGTAGATTTAGCAAAAAGGCAAGAATCCCAAGAAATACCGAGTCCGATAAATTGCTTAAAGATTTGAAAGGCGCTTCCCCGCTTCCTAACGCCCTGCTCGGGATAAATCATTGAGATAAACCCAATGATTTATCCGGAACTGGTATAAAAGATGCTTGGTTTTATTGTGGAACTGCTCATAAAAATAAGGTAGCTTTGCCAAAGCTACCTTATAAAAACTTGTTTCTGAGTTATTGCGCGTTCTGGCTTATTGCGCGGCTGCGCGTGCCTCTGCCAGCCAGCTATCGACTAACTCCTGATTGTCTGCCAACCAGGCTTCTACCATCGCACGCACGTCAGCATTGCTGTCTTCTCCATCATTGATACGAGCTGTCAATTCAGAAACCATGCCCAGGTCAAGGCGCACATTGCCAAACAGGCTTGCAATGGCTGGGTTGGCTTCCAGGAAAGCGATATTGCCTACGATGGTAATATCGTTAGCAACCCACCCTATGTTGCAAGGATCAGCAACGCAACCAACAACACCTTCAGCAATGGTGTCAGCTTCAAACTCTTTAACCTCATCAGGCAAAGAGCTGAAGGGAACCTCAATCCAGACAACATCAACACCGGGCTCGAGTAGGAAGATGGTAAAGTTCGGTGCCCAGGTATAATAAAAAATGCTCTCGCCACTTTCATAACGCGCAAGTGCGTCAGCAAAAGAAGCCGTGTAGTCAGCCTTGATCAGGTTAATGTGGTCGCGCAGGTCGTAAGCGTCCATGTGATGCTCTATGTTGATCTCGCAACCCCAACCTGGAGGACAGGCGACCAATTCTGCCTTGCCATCACCTGTGCGGTCAAATGCTGCTTTGACTTCTTCGCGACGGAAGTCCTCGAGTGAGGTGATGTTTAGCTCTTCGGCAGTTGCCTTATCTACCAGATAACCTTCCAGGCCACCAGCCGGCAGTATGGCACCCGCTAAAGTGGCATTCGCCTCAAAGTGGTCAGGTGTCTGGGTGCGGTGCATAGGGAACCAGCCGTTACCCCAGTAATCGACATCTCCGTCTGAAACAGCCTGGAAAAACAGGGGATTCGCTAGCGAGACTGCTTCACCGACACTGTAACCAAGTTCCTCGAGCAGAACACGCAGGGTCATTTCGATCGGGCGGGCGGATTCCCAGGTAGCGACTGCCGGTCGAACAGTCGTACCTTCACCAGGGCGCTCAGGGCTTTGAGCCAAGACTGTACCTAATAACAGCGCGAAGCTGAGAATGACAAGTGTGAATAAACGATTCATAATGTTTCCTTTCAATGAGAGTGCAGTATCAGGGGGTGGCTCAACAACGACCCTTGCTACAAAGCAAGGTGTTACAATCCTCGTTTCACAAGTGCTTACTTCCACTTGCGAATTGGCTTTTTCTGTTAAACCATTACCCGGTATCCATCATGCGGTCACTTTGAGATGTCAGCGGTTCAGCTACATAGTGCCTCCCTTCAGGAGCTTGGGTCTACTGCTGTGATTTACCAAAAGCCTGAGTTATGCGGTCGAGTACCATAGCCATCAGCACAATGCCAAGTCCCCCGATAAAAGCCACACCTACACGCAAAGCATTAAGGCCCTCGACAACAGGACGCCCTAAGCCACCAGCACCAATGAGAGCTGCAATCACGACCATCGACAGCGACAGCATAAGGGTTTGGTTTAGTCCCGCCATGATGGTGGGTAGGGCCAGTGGTAAGCGCACCTTAAAAAGGATGTCGCGTTCTGTAGAGCCAAAGGCGGTTGCAGCCTCAACAACATCACTAGGTACCTGACGGATACCCAGGTTTGTCAGGCGAATGATGGGGGGCAGCGCAAAAACTACCGTAGCGATTACCCCGGAAACTGTGCCGATAGAAAAGAGCATCACCACCGGCACCAGATATACAAAAGACGGCGTAGTTTGCATAATGTCCAGTACAGGACGAAGAAAGCCGGCAAAACGGTCACTGCGAGCTGCCAGAATGCCGAGTGGAACTCCCAGAATCACACAGATAATCACCGCAGTCAAAACCATGGCTAGCGTGGTCATAGTGAGATCCCACATGCCGATTGCCCCTATCAGAAAAAACGACAGGAAGCTAAACAGAGCCACTTTCCAGTTGGTAGCACGCCAGGCAAGCAAAAATAGACCCACCAGGAAGATTAAGGGGGGTATGGCAAGTAAGCCAGCCTCCGTTAGCTGAAGTATGACTTCCACCGGTTGCTTTAACTGTTGAAAAAAGGGGCGGTAGTTACTGACCAGCCACCGCACGCCAGTTGTCACCCAGGCATCTAAAGGCATGTTAAAAACATCGAAAAAGTCAGAGCCAGAAAAAAGCCAGTTCATACAACGCTCCCAGGCAGGTTCTCGAGCACTTCTGAGCTCGGTGTATAGGCGCGCCGTTCCAGTGTGCCGTGGATGATTTCACGCTCATCGATAATTCCCAGCAAGCGCCCGTCTTGCATAACAAGTGCGGGCAAACGGGAGAACATACGAGCCCGCATCAGCTGGTTCAGAGTGGCGGTCTCATCGCAGAAAACGGCAATTTCCCTGGAACGGATTTCGGGAATGTCAAGTTCGAGCACTTCCTTTAAGGGTTTTAGCTGAACAATCTGCCCATCAACTACAAGCTGATTAAAGTCACCCTCTGGATTCCAGCCAAACTGCACGTCAGGTGTACCTTTGCGTTCGTAAAAGGTGGTCGTGCCGTCATCCCGAACTTTCGTAAACAGCGCGCCATCCAGGGGCTGTGCTATCGTACGTGCCGTTATCACATTGGTCGGGTCTGCATGCTTTACAAAGTCGGCAACGTACTTGGTTTTGGGATTCACAATAATGTCTTCTGGCGTGCCTATTTGCACGACTTCGCCATCTTCCATAATGGCAATCCTGTCGCCAAGGCGCAGCGCTTCATCCAGGTCATGTGTGATAAACAGAATAGTTCGCTTCAGTTCTCTTTGAATCTTGATCATTTCGTCTTGCATGTTGACTTTAATGAGCGGATCAAGCGCACTAAAGGGCTCATCCATCAGTAAAACCTGCGCTTGGGAAGTGATGGCTCTGGCTAAGCCAACCCGCTGCTGCATCCCTCCGGAGAGCTCTTTGGGGTAAGCGTTGCCCCAACCCTCCAGGCCCACCATACTGAGAATGCTTTCGGCGGCTTCACGTCTTTTGGCACGCTCCACTCCCTGAATCTCGAGCCCATAAGCTACATTGTCTCGCACGTTTCGGTGCGGAAACAGACCAAAATGCTGGAAAACCATGCTGATGTTTTTCATGCGCACATTGCGAAGTTCGCTGTGGCTCAACTGGCTAATGTCAAGGGTACCGCTTTCGGTTTCCAGCTCTATACTGCCACTGGTCGGTTCAATCAAGCGGTTGACACAGCGCAATAGCGTGCTTTTGCCGCTGCCAGACAACCCCATAATGCAGAAGAACTCTCCGGCAGCCAGTTCAAAATTCACCTGATTTACACCAATAACCTGACCGGTTTCCTGTCGAATATCATCTTTGCTCATACCTTGAGCGAGCAGGGATAGAGCTTGTTGTGGATGATCGCCAAAAATCTTCGTTAATTTCGAAACACGTATCAAATGACTCTCCCATAAACAAGTGTTTTCATAAACCCACGAGCAGCTTAAACCTTTGCTGATCCTGCTTAGCCTTGCATTCTCTCTAACGTGCCACAAAACGCAACAAAACCATTCCAACTAACCCGTAGCGAGTCATAATTTTCGTAACCAAAATGGGCTCTCGTCACTACAAACAGCTTTTTTTGACGACCCTTGTCACAATATGACTCAGTACTACACTAGCTATCAGGGTAACACAGGCTCTGAAATAATGCAAAAAAACATGGCTCGAGTGCCTAAGCTTGAGTTGCTAATCTTTTGCGAAATACTGTCATGTGTAATACTGTCATGTGCAAAGACAGTACCCAGAAACAAAGCAGGAAGGCATCATGTCCCCGCTCTATGTGACTTGCGTATGTGACTTATGCTTTAAGGATACAATGCGTACATGAACTACTGGCTTGTCAAAAGTGAGCCCGATGTCTTTAGTTTTGATGATTTGCTTAGCGCCCCCGCTCAGACCAGCATGTGGGAAGGTGTCAGGAATTACCAGGCACGTAATTACATGCGTGACGCAATGTGCAAAGGTGACTCCGTCCTGTTTTATCACTCCAATGCCAAACCAACAGGCGTAGTGGGCATTGCTGAAGTCGCTTCTGAAGCCTATCCTGACCCCACCCAGTTTGATCCTGAGAGTCTCTACTACGATGCCAAAGCGACCCTTGAGACGCCCCGCTGGCTGCTGGTGGATATTCGGGCTATACAAAAGCTTCCTCGGCTCATCAGTCTGGCCGAACTCAAGACCCAGTCGCAACTGCAAACTATGCGCTTGTTGCAAAAGGGAAACCGACTCAGCGTTATGCCTGTTACCAGAGATGCCTTTGAGCATATCGTAGCCTTGAGTTCAGAAAGCGCCTAATCCGGAGCCCGATAAATTGGTTACAGATTTGAAAAGCGCTTCCCCGCTTCCTAACGCTCTGCTCGGGATAAATCATCGGGATAAATCCAATGATTTATCCCGAACTGGTATAAACTATAGCGTAAGGAGGAAGACATGTCAGATTCTATTCGTGACGCCGCCATGGCACTAGCGGAAGAAACCACCGCTACCCGCCGAGATTTTCACCAGCACCCGGAGATTGCCTTTGAGGAGGTTCGCACCGCAGGTATCGTGGTGGAGCGCTTAAAAGCACTCGGTTTGGCTGTGCGCAGTGGCCTGGGTAAAACCGGTGTGGTTGCTGTTTTGGATACCGGGCGACCTGGCAAGACTGTGCTTATGCGGGCTGATATGGACGCACTGCCGGTTGCTGAAGAAAAAACTGTGGCTTATAAATCCACTTTTGCAGACAAAAATCACGCTTGTGGGCATGATGGGCATACGGCGATCCTGCTGAGTAGCGCTAAAATCCTGAGCGGGATGCAGCAAGAGCTCAGCGGCAAGTTTATCTTTCTGTTTCAACCTGCCGAGGAAATTGTGCAGGGTGCTGAAGCTATGTTGGCAGATGGTGCGCTGGAAGGACTCAAACCAGATGCCAGTATTGCCTTGCATCTGTCCAGCACTGCGCCAACAGGTGTGGTTGCTGTGCGGGAGGGCCCCAGCATGGCGGCCGCCGATTCCTTTCGCATCGTGATTGCCGGCCGTGGGGGTCACGCTGCCAGACCTCAGGAACTGGTTGATCCTATCGTGATTGGCTCGAGTATTGTCACCAGCTTACAGAGCCTGGTGTCGCGCGAAACCGATCCGGTCGATCAGGCGGTCATCTCGGTCACGTCCTTCCATGGCGGCACAGCCTACAACATCATTCCCGAAACGGTTGAACTCAAGGGCACGCTGCGCACCTTTAATCCTGACACGCGTCAGAAGCTGCACCAGCGCATTATCGCTGTGGCGACAGGTATCACGGAGACCCTGCGCGGCAAGGTAGAAATCGACTGGCGCGAAGGTTCTCCGGCAGTGGTGAATGATGCCAGTATGACCGAGCGCTTTCGCAAGGTCGCCAGCGAAGTCCTGGGCGCAGACAAGGTGCTGGAAAGTCCGCAGATTATGGGTGGCGATGACATGGCGCTGTGGCTTCAGCAAGCCCCTGGCTGCTACTTTTTTGTGGGTTCTGGCAATCCGGACAAGGCTTCGGATTACCCGCATCATCACCCCAGGTTTGATGTTGATGAAGCAGCTTTGCCCCTGGCGGTAGAACTGCTGACCAAGGGCGCGCTCGAGTTCCAGAAGTAATGGAAAAACCGGGCTGGCTGACCGTACCCGAGCGCTCTGAGCTGCCAGAAGACGTTCAGGAGCTCTTTGCCAAAGCCGAAGACAAACTTGGCATGATTCCCAATGTCTTTAAGGTCTTTGCACTCACTCCTGAGCACTTCATGCGCTGGTTTAAGTACTATGACTTTCTGCTGCGCAACGAAGCCAGCCCGCTATCGCGCAAGGAGCGGGAGATGCTGGCGCTGGTGGTCTCTGCTGAAAACCGCTGTGAATACTGTCTGGCATCGCACAGCGCTTATCTGCGCGAACTGAGTGGTGACGCCATTTTGGCAGATCAACTGGTTCATAACTACCGCCGTGCCGCACTAAGCTCACGCGAGCAGGTCATGCTGGATTTTGCTGTCAGGATGACCTGCGCCTCAGCCGAAATGAGTGAAGCCGACCTTGCGCCACTGCGCGCCGCAGGTCTCAGCGACGAAGCTATTTTTGAACTGGCCCAGGTCGTCGCCATGTTCAACTTTACCAATCGCCTGGCGAATGCGCTGGGTTGGAGACCCAATGAAGCCTATTATCATCAGCATCGCTAGTTTGCTCTGTGTCTATGGTGCCTATGGTGCCTATGCGCCGGTGGCACGGGCCGAGTCGCCCTATGGCAGCTGCGAACAGATTCTGGCAGTACCTGCCGAGGACTTTGTTTTTTTGCACGGTGATTCAACAATGATGATGATCGAGGCGGCCAGTGCCTGGGCAGCCTGCCAGCAAGAAGTTAATGACCTGCTGCTTAGTGAGCTCTCGCAAGCAGACTTGCTCCTCGAGTTGCGTGAGCTGGCCTTTGACGCTGCCGATGCCTGGCTGGGTTTTCAGTACACCCGCTGGCAGGGAGGAACGCTTTATGGCATGCTGCGCGCACAGCAGCGCTCAGAAATCGAGCTGTGGCTCGAGCGGCTCATCACCTTACTGCGCGCAGCTCAGGACAGGCTCAGCTCCGAGTGGCTGGCGGAAGAGGTCGATTGGTACTGGCTGCGCCTGAGGGCAGATCTGGCCATGTTGAGTGAATATCAAAGCGGCATGAAACTGCAGGAGCTTGCCGATGAGGTCGGGGCAAACCGTGATCTATTCGAAGCAGACTGGGCAACCTCGGTCGCCAACTATGGCATGGTGCTGGAGCGCCTGGAAGACCTGCTCTCTGACCGGCAAGACTTGTTGGCTTATATGGTTCTGAAATACTTCCTCAAGGAAGCCGAGTTTCAGCTCGAGCTTTTAGGGATAGCTGCTGGCTGAGCTGCTTGGCAACTTGCTGAGCCAGGTATCTGGCACAAAGAAAGCCCCGTCCACCAAAGGCCCCAAAAAACCACAGCTTTGCTGCAAGCTGCGTGAAAAGCGGTTGATTATCCGCTGTGCGGGCGCGAACACCTGTCCAGACACGGCTGAGTTTTGTTTGGGCAAGCTGGGGAATAAACCAGCTGACCGCTTTTTGTAAACCTGCCAGCGCTTCAGGCTCGGCCTGCTCGCCGGCACGATGATTGCCGCCAACACATACCCCATCTTTAGAGCGCCCCCCATATACCGCGCCTGCCAGAGGATAGGGTAAAGCCAGCGAACTTTCCAGACAGAGCATATCCCCCGCTAAATACTCGAGTTCTGGTTGCGGAAGCTGGCTGAGTTGCTGTGCCCCGCTACACAGGATCACCATATCTGCCTCGAGGCTGGCATCGGTCGCGCAAATACGGGAACCTGAAATGTCTGTAACAGTGAAGCCTTCCATGATCGTTACGCCGCGCTGGGCTGCTGCTCGGCTGAGAGCGCTAAGTAGCAGCCGGGGCTGAAGCTGCCCCCCCTCGCGAATGAGCAGCGCCCCAAAAGGCGCGTGATACGCCGCTGCTACCTTCTCTGGTGGCACATAGCTCAGACCCAGTTTTTGCCACTGTCTGGCCTGGCGGGCATTTGCAGGGATACGAATGACACCTGAAAAGTCTATGCCATGACTCAGGCCCTGCTGCTGCAACTCAATAGCCAGGTCACGCATGGCAAAAAGACCGGCCCGGTCAAGCGCTGAGGCCCTCGCGCTGCGACCACGGTGCGGGTTGATGAGTGCCAGCGGCACAGCAGAAGCCCCTTGCTCACCGATGCGACCTGACTCGAGCAGGCTGATGCGGCAGGACCACTTACTGAGCTCATAGGCCAGAGCGCAACCCGCAATACCAGCGCCAATAATGGCGATGTGGGGACGATTGTCATCTTGTGTGGGGATCATTTTTGCTAGTATAACGGGCGGTTGTCGGTAGCGGCGCGATTGCGCTCGATACCCATTGCC
>CAZZPQ010000123.1:0-10576 GCA_964655595.1 uncultured bacterium | reverse complement strand
AACAATGCATCCATAACCGCTGTAATGCAATATGATTCAGCTTTCGGCCTGGGTGCTAGTCTTGGGCTATGCGTGGACGTTACGCTCCTTCACCCACAGGTCAGTTGCACCTGGGCAATGCTCGCACTGCGCTTGTTGCCTGGTGGCACAGCCGCAAGTTTGGTGGACAATTCATCTTGCGGGTTGAAGATCTGGACAGCGCACGCAGTCGGCAGGCACTGATTGCCACAAACATGCAGGAACTTCGCTGGTTAGGGCTGGACTGGGATGAAGGGCCAGATATGGGGGGGCCGCACGCGCCCTATCTGCAAAGCGAGCGTCATGGTTTTTATCAGCAGGCACTGGGGCTACTCATGCAGCAAGGACGGATCTTCCAGTGTTACCTGTCACGCAAGGATTTGCGAGAACTGAGTTCTGCGCCGCATGGGGCGTTGCCACCCTATGGGGAGTGCGAACGCCAGCTTAACGATAGACTTGGCCCGGCAAAGCAGCGCGAGGGTAAACTGCCGGCCCTGCGCTACCGTGTCGACGTCCCAGAAGTCAGCTTTGTTGATGAGCTACAGGGACAGCAGAGCTACTGCATCGGGGATTTTGTTGTCCGGCGTGCTGACAATGAATGGGCCTACCAGTTGGCAGTGGTGGTTGATGATATCGCGATGGGTATAAGCAACGTCGTGAGGGGGGCAGATTTGCTCGAGAGCAGTGCAGCACAAATCTTGCTGTATGAGGCCCTGGAGGCAGCGGCTCCCAGATTCTGGCACGTGCCTTTACTGCTTGATATGAGTGGCGAGCGCATGGCCAAGCGGAATGGTGCACTGACGCTTTCCACCTTGCAGCATCAGGGTATACGGCCACAGCGGGTGGTAGGCTTTCTGGCTTATAGCCTTGGCTTAGTGGAGCAACCAGGTGAACTAACGGCGAGCGAGGCACTCGAGCTTTATACACCTGAGCGCTTGAACCGGCTTCCTTACAGGTTGGAGCCGCAGATTTTGGAATGGCTGCGAAAGGCTGCTCATTAAAGCAATAAGACTTAGTAAGAAGCCCAATGTTAGTATGCTTTCCTTTTGTTAAAAGAATAGGGTACAATGCAAAGTTATAAACGTGGTGAGGAGCGTGAACATGGCGAATGGCGAACGACTCGTAGATGTAATTGACCTAAAGACCTACTTTGACAGTGACGAAGGCGTTGTTAAGGCTGTCGATGGCGTGAGTTTTCACATTGACAAAGGCGAAACGCTGGCAGTGGTGGGAGAATCTGGTTCGGGTAAGTCCGTAACGAGCCTCTCGATCATGCGACTGATTCCCATGCCGCCTGGACGGATTGCCGGTGGTCAGATACTGTTTAACGGGCAGGATCTGGCTAAAAAATCTGAACGGGAAATGCGCAAGATACGTGGTAACGATATCTCCATGATTTTTCAGGAGCCTATGACCAGCCTTAACCCGGTCTATACGGTTGGCGACCAGATTGCAGAAGCTATCGTTTTACATCAGAACAAAACACAAAAACAGGCTATGAAGATAGCTACCGAAATGCTCGAGCTGGTCGGCATCCCAGAACCCGCCAAACGCGTTAAAAACTATCCTCACCAGATGTCAGGCGGGATGCGCCAACGGGTGATGATCGCTATGGCTTTGTCCTGTGGCCCACAGCTCTTGATTGCTGATGAACCGACCACAGCGCTGGACGTGACGATTCAGGCACAGATTCTTGACCTGATGCGTAAACTCCAAAACGAAATCGGTATGAGTATTCTCTTTATCACGCATGACCTGGGTGTGGTTGCCGAGATTGCTGACCGCGTGGTGGTGATGTATGCAGGACGTGCTGTCGAAGAAGCAGATGTCCGTCCTATCTATGCCAATCCCAAGCAGCCTTACACCATGGGTTTGCTCAATTCGATACCGCGTGTTGACAAGGCGGCTGAACATCAGGAGCGTCTCGAGGCTATTCCTGGTAATGTGCCCAACCCACTTTACCTACCCGAAGGTTGCGCCTTTCATCCACGCTGCCGTTTTGTAAGAGACGATTGTAAAACCAGCATACCCCCGCTGGTTGATACAGGTGGAGGTCATATGGTTCGTTGTATTCGCTGGCAAGAAGTTCAGGCTGAGCAGCAGAAGGCCGTAGCATGAGTAGCGCGACCAAAAGCCTTCAAGAAACCAGCACCGAGTTTCTGCTGGATGTTCGCAACCTGCGCAAGTACTTTCCCATTCGTGGCGGTATCTTTTCCCGGGTAGTAGGTAACGTAAAGGCTGTCGAGGATGTCTCGCTCAAAGTCAAACCTGGCGAAGTGGTAGGTTTGGTGGGTGAATCCGGCTCCGGCAAGACGACCGCTGGACGCGCTATATTACGCCTGATTGAACCAACTTCGGGTGAGGTGCTTTTTAACGGTGTCGATGTTGTTAAACTCAGCAAGTCACAGATGCGTGAGTACCGCAAGGAAATGCAGATCATTTTTCAGGATCCCTTTGCCAGTTTGAATCCCCGCATGACGGTAG
This sequence comes from uncultured bacterium, assembly GCA_964655595.1. Classification (GTDB taxonomy): domain Bacteria; phylum Deinococcota; class Deinococci; order Deinococcales; family Trueperaceae; genus CAZZPQ01. Next base: position 8,074 of record CAZZPQ010000123.1, on the reverse strand, counting down.
GCGACATTATTGGTGAGGCATTGACCATTCATAATCTCGCACGCGGTAAGGCCAAAGAAGAGCGCGTCGCGGATTTGCTGGACCGTGTAGGACTGTCACCCAATCACATGCGGCGTTATCCGCATGAGTTTTCTGGAGGTCAGCGACAGCGTATCGGGATTGCCAGAGCGCTGGCAGTGAACCCCAAGCTGATTGTAGCTGACGAACCTGTATCGGCACTGGATGTATCCATTCAGGCGCAGGTCGTTAACCTGCTTCAGGACCTCAAAGAGGAACTGGGGCTGACGCTGCTGTTTATCGCTCATGACCTGGGTGTGGTGGAGTACATCTCTGACAAGGTTGTGGTGATGTATCTGGGCCGCATTATGGAGATTGCGCCTGCTAAGGAGCTCTACCGTAATCCCAAGCATCCCTACACCGAGGCGCTGCTTTCCGCAGTGCCGATTCCTGACCCAACGGTCAAGCGCCAGCGTGTCCTGCTCCAAGGCGATATCCCCAGCCCCATCAATCCGCCTTCTGGTTGTGTGTTCCGCACGCGCTGCCCGATTGCTACCAAGGAATGTGCCAATGTGGTGCCACCTTTAGAGGAAGTCAGTCCGGGGCATTTCAAGGCCTGTATTCATCGCTAAAAATCGGGGTAGTGCCCCGATTTTTAATTATGCCTTCTTTGAAGAATAACGTCGCTCTGATAACCGGTGCAAACCATGGCATCGGGGCCGCTACTGCCATAGCACTGTCACGTCAGGGCGTCAAGGTTTTCATCAGCTACTTTCGACCTGAAAGCCCGTATTCTGCTGAGGAACTCGGGTCAGCAAGACAAGCGGGTGTCGGTAGTCTGGCGCTGTACCACGCACAGCAGCAACAAACTGCTGATGAGGTTCTCACACGCATTCGTCAGGAAGGAGCTGAGGCGCAAGCTCTCGAGCTTGACCTGGCAGAGGCTGCGAATATCCCTGTGCTCTTTGATGCCTGCGAAGCCAGTTTTGGACCCGTGGATATTCTCATCAATAACCATACGCACTGTGTGCTGGAAACCTTTGATCCAGCACTGATTGACGCAGAGAGCGCTATTATTCTGACGAATGCTGAGAGTATTGACCGACATTTTTATATCAATGCTCGAGCCTACGCGCTACTGATGTCTGAGTTCACCAATCGCTTCTTGCAGCGAAAGGCGTCTTGGGGACGGATTGTCAATATCAGTACCGACGCCGCGCATGAACATGTTGCCAATATCAGCTACGCTGCCAGCAAGCATGCTATCGAATCTTATAGTCGCTCGGCGGCACGTGAACTGGGTAAATATGGCATCACCGTCAACATAGTGGCTCCTGGCCCTATCCAGACGGGTTATATCAGCCCGGAACTGGAAGTGATGATTGCAGAGCAGACGCCTTTGGGGCGGGTTGGACAGCCTGAGGATGTGGCTGATGTCATTGCTTTTCTCGTCACTGAGCAGGCCAGGTGGCTGACTGGGCAGCTTCTCTATGTGGGCGGCGGTTACCGTGTGTCGCAGTGATTTGCTGATGAAACAGGCTTACATGGCGTAAGAGCGTTATACTGGGCTTGTGAAAGTTTTAGTTTCCAATGACGATGGTATTTTTTCGCCGGGCATTATGGCCTTGGCACTAGCGATGAGTGAGATTGCCAGCGAAGTTGTTGTGGTGGCCCCTGATGTTGAACAGTCAGCATCTGGTCACGCCATTACCATTCGGCGACCACTCAGATATATTTCGACACGCTTAAAAGGACTGCCAGAGAATGTAACCGCTTATCGTGTGGATGGTACACCGGCGGACTGTGTGGTGCTGGGTGCCTACAATGGTGGCAAACCAGATGTTGTTGTTTCAGGGATTAACCTGGGAAGTAATTTAGGCTCTGACGTGACCCACTCTGGTACGGTAGCTGCTGCTTTTGAGGGAACCAGTCTGGGTATTCCTTCGGTTGCTTTTTCGCTCAGGACCAACGGCCAGCAGCTTGACTTTAGCTACACTGCCGCTTATGCCAAGAAGCTGATTCCAGCAATCGTTAAAAACGGTTTGCCGCAGCGGACTCTTCTGAATGTCAACTTTCCGGAAGGGGAGCCCAAGGGAGTACGCCTGGCTCGGCAATCCACCCACTACTGGGAAGATGCGGTGGTGCAGCGTGAAGACCCCGATGGGCGACCCTACTACTGGATTTCAGGGACGCCAATAGGTCAGCGTGAACCGGATACAGATTATACAACTGTGATTGATGGCTACGCCGCCATTACCCCGCTACACCTGGATATGACTCACAACAGTTACTTTAGTTCCCTGGCGGACATTACTCCAGGGCTCGAGAAAGCCTGATGAAGCTGGATGAGCTAAGAGATGAACTGAACAAAGTGATGCTGGCAAGTTTGCCAGTGAGTCATCCGACTGCTGAGTTAGACAAGTTCTACCAGCTCATTCGTGATTATCCCTTAAGGCAGGGAAAACAGCTGCGGGGGCTCTTTGTCCTCCTGGCATGTGAAGCGCATGGGGGCGATTGGCGACACGCTTTGCCTGTTGCGGCAGCACTCGAGCTATTCCAGAACTGGGTATTGATTCACGACGACATCGAAGATGACTCCGAGGAACGTCGTGGCGGACCAGCTTTGCACAAGCAGGTGGGGCTGCCCGTGGCACTTAATGTAGGCGACGCATTGCATGTATATATGTGGCAATTGCTTCATGAGCTGACGCTGCCCAAGGCAACTGAGATACGTCGCGAGTTTTTGCGCATGATTCACCGCACTGCTGAAGGGCAACATCTTGATCTGAGCTGGGTACAGAGCGGTCGCTTTGATATTCGGGAAGCTGAGTACCTGCAAATGGTGACGCTTAAGACCGCCTACTACACCGTGGTTTCGCCGCTGATTCTGGGTGCTTACTGTGCAGCGGTAAGCGTACATCCCAGTTTTGAGGAGGCGGGCAAAGCACTGGGTATTGCCTTTCAGATTCGCGACGATGTTTTGAATCTATTGCCAGGTGATAGCTATGGTAAAGAGTTCGCCGGGGATTTGTACGAAGCCAAGCGCACCTTAATCCTGAGCCAGCTGTTTGGTAGTCTGAATGCTGATACCAAAGTTGAGGTGATTGCCCGTTTATCTAAATCCAGGCAACAGCGTAGTAGCGAAGATGTTGCTTTTGTGCTTGGGTTGATTGATCAGCAGGGCTCGCTAAGCTACGCGCAGACCATTGCTGAGCAGCACGCTGCTCAGGGTCTGGCACTACTTCAGAATGCTTTTGCCAGCCTCCCGAATCAGGCTGTTGCTACCGAGCTTTTTGCCATGCTCGAGTCGCTCGCTTACCGCCACAATTGATAGCTGGGTCAAGGATGATTCTAAAGTATCGGTCAGCTGTTGAAGCGCGTAGCGGAGGCGACTATTGCGGGCTGAACTCATGGTCATGGCGTACAAAAAGTACTGGTGAGCGTCAAGCCAGCGCAGATAGAAGGTATACTTGCTGCCGATGAATGCCTGCTCGACAAAGCTGTCATCCAGGCTGCGTTCAAACTCTGCTGTGACGCTGGATTGCAGATGGCTGATGATCAGCTCTGGGTTCTTGCCTGCGTGCAGACCGCTGCTGTGTATCAGGAGTCCGTTTCTGTCCACCATACCGATTCCCAGGCAATCTGTTGCATCCAGCATTGCGTCCAGGAGTTGCTTGACAGTCTGCGGCATGCCTTATACTAGGTAATACCTGTGGTTAGGCGTGTGAAACCAGTCATATTGTGCTTATTGAGGGCGTGTGGCTTATGTTTTTGCATCTGAGCCGTTGCCCTATCTGTAAAGTCAAGCCCAGCAGTCAGCTAGGCTGCTGCTCAAGCTGCGCTGAGAAGTTGTTTAAGCCAGTACTGGGAGTGGATATGGTTGTTCTGGGACCTTATCAGGCGCGGCTCGAGCGCGCTATAGGGGCATTTAAATACCATCATGCAACCCGATTGGCAAAGCTGTTTGTGGCAGAACTGGTAGCTGTACTGCGAAAAGCCGATTGGCAATTAGATGTCGTCTGCCCGGTACCATTGCACTGGACACGCTATCTTACCAGGGGCTATAACCAGGCGGCTCTTCTGGCTAAGCCTCTGGCCAGAGAGCTTGGGCTTGATTACAGACCTTTGTTGACCCGCAAGCGTCGCACTAGGCAGCAGGCTAAGCTGTCACGCGATAAGCGTGTTCAAAACGTAGCGACGGCCTTTGCTGCGATGCCTGCTGAGGGCAAGCGCATTTTGCTGATTGATGATGTCCTTACCAGTGGAGCTACCAGCGACGCTTGCATCACCACGCTCCTTAAAGCTGGTGCAGCCTGTGTAAAAGTAGCTGTCCTTGCCAGTGCTAACCCTAGATCATTGCGATGACGCCTACCAGTATCCCGATAAGGGCACCAACGAGAACCTGAGGATAGGTGTGCCCTAAAAGCGTTTTGAGTGCTTGGGGCTGAAAACCATCGTCAAATAAGTGATTGAGTTCTTTGACGAGTTCATTGATGAGCTCGGCCTGCAGACCGGCTGCACGGCGAATACCAGTGGCGTCGTACATAACGATAAAGCCAAATACCATGGCAATGGCGAAATACGTGCTGGCCCAACCATGGGTGAAACCTATACTGATGGCTAGAGCACAAACGGCGGCAGAGTGTGATGAGGGCATACCACCGGTCTCGAGCAAGCGCTCTGGTGCCCAGCGCCGTTCGGTGAGCAACACCAGGAGTACCTTGATGCCCTGAGCCAGCAGAGTTGCCAAGAGGGCCGTCCACAGAATGCGGTTCTCGAACACCGTTTCCATAAGGCTTAGTTTACGAGACTACGCACATAACGTGCCAGAACACCGTTGACAAAGCGACCGGATTCTTCGCCCCCATACTTCTTGGCTATCCGCACTGCGATCTCGAGGGTAACCTCAAGGGGGATATCTTTATGGGCGCGCAATTCGCAAAGCGCCAGTCTGAGTATGGTCAGATCGGTCTGAGCCATCTGTGAGAAGGTCCAGCCTTCAATGACGTCATTCAGCTCATCATCAATGCTTTGCTGCTCTGCAACATAGTAGTGAACAAGTGACTCAGCGAAGGCTAAGTCTTCGCTGTCCAGGGGAGGACCAAAGACCTCGTCAAGTTCGTCAGCCTGGGCCTGTGTCAAATCATCACGAATCTGTGCCCAGACCTCAGCGACATTTATCTTGCCGCGTTCAGCCTGAAACAGGGTGCGAAAGGCCAACTCTCTTGCCTGTCGTCTAGCCACTGGTCATGCTCTCTGGAACATCCACCGCTTCCACTGTCACATCGACGGTTTCTACCTCGAGCCCAGTCATTGATTGGATGGCTTCCCTAACGACCTTTTGAGCATCTTTGACCAGATCGGGGATCGTTTTGCCATAGTCGACCCGCACACTCAAATAGATGCGGACACGCGTATCTTCGCGCTCGACCTGAATTCCTTTGGCGCGTCGCCCGGTGAGTATTTCACCCATGCGCGCAGGAGGTGTCGTCGGCGTTATGCCGGCAACCTGGTCAAGTGCTAGCTGGGCAATACCAAAAAGCACATCTTGCGAGATATCCAGCTTAACTGCCACCGAGAATCCTCCTTGGAATAAAATTGGTGTACACTGCTCCACGTTTGAAAAAAGCGTTGTCCAGAACCATCAGGTGAAAAGGAACCGTGGTCTTGATGCCTTCAATGACCGTTTCCTGCAAAGCGCGCTGCATCCTCATGATAGCTTGTTCTCGTGTGGGTGCCCAGGCTATCAGTTTAGCAATCAGGCTGTCATACTGGGTTGGTATGCGGTAGCCGGTATAGACGTGTGAATCCACCCGAATCCCCGGACCACCAGGCCAGTGCAAATCGGTAATAACCCCTGCAGACGGACGAAAATCATGATCGGGGTCCTCGGCGTTAATGCGCACTTCAATAGCATGCCCCTCGATGCTGACGTCTTTTTGTGACAGGCTTAAGCCCAAGCCTGCAGCAACCTTAAACTGTTCTTGTACCAGGTCAAAACGCGTTATCATTTCGGTGACAGGGTGCTCAACCTGAATGCGGGTATTCATCTCCATAAAATAAAAGTTGCCTTCGCGGTCAACCAGAAACTCGCAGGTGCCTGCGCCACGGTAGTTCAGGTGCGACGCCAGTTGGACGGCTGCCTGAGCGATGCGCATCCGAAGCTCCTTATCAAGGATGCTGGGAGCTTCCTCGAGCATTTTCTGGTTGCGCCTTTGAATAGAACAATCGCGGTCATAAAAGTGAATGACCTTTCCTTCGCCATCACCAAAGACCTGGATTTCCACGTGCCGGGGTTCTTCCAGGTACTTTTCCATGTACATGTTGGCGTTGCCAAACGAGGCGCGCGCTTCTTCCTGGGCGTGCACCAGGTTGCGCTCGAGGTCCGCTGCACTTTGTACCACCCGCATACCACGTCCGCCACCACCAGCCGTGGCTTTAAGCATGATGGGGTAGGAGATTTCTTCAGCAAAAGCCAGCGCCTGCTCAACAGATTCAAGAATACCCGAGCCTGGGCTTAGGGGAACGCCTGCCGCCTTTGCCAGTTCGCGAGCGCTGGCCTTATCGCCGATACGGCGGATGCTTTCAGGTCTGGGTCCGATAAAAACCAGGTTATGCTCTTCACACTTTTCAGCAAACTCAGCGTTTTCTGATAGAAAACCATAGCCCGGGTGGACAGCCTCCGCACCCGTCACAATGGCGGCCGACAAAAGATTTCGGACATTCAGATAAGAACCACTGGCAGCACCAGGACCGATGCAAATCGACTCATCGGCCAAGAGTACCGGCAGGGAGTTTTCATCAACCTTGGAGTAGGCAGCAACAGTCTTGATGCCTAGCTCCTTTGCTGCGCGTATGATGCGCAGGGCGATTTCGCCACGATTGGCTACCAGAATTTTCTTAAACATAGCTTACCTTGCTTGCGCTCGACAAGAGATCCCCTTGATGGTCGTGTCATTGTGGATCAATGCGGAAAAGAACCTGACCGTATTCAACAGGCTCTTCATTCTTGACAAGGATTTCAGCGATGGTTCCCGCTACCTCTGCCTCAATCTCGTTCATGAGTTTCATGGCCTCTATGATGCACAGTACCTGACCAGCGCTTACTCGGTCACCCAGCTTGATATAGGGAGGGGCATCAGGTGATGGAGCGGTGTAAAACGTTCCCACAATTGGGGCGCTTACGTCAAGCAAGCTTGAGTCAACTGAAGCAGGTGTAGCTTCGGCAGGTGCTGCCTGCGTCGGGCCAGACACGGCACTTACAACAGGCTCCGTAGGTGCTGCTGTTGGAGCAGGGCTAGGTACTGCCAAACTCACTTGTGCTGCTTCACCCCGCTTGATGCTGAGCTTGTAGTCGGCAGTCTCGAGCGTGACCTCGTTGGTGCGGGTTTTGGAAATGACCTCTAGTAATTTGGTCAGGTCGGTGACTTTCATCAGGCACGCCCTAAGTATTCACCCGTGCGTGTATCTACGCGGATCACTTCTCCTTGCTCAATAAATAAGGGAACATTGACAGAAGTGCCAGACTCGAGCAGTGCGGGTTTACTACCGCCAGATACCGTATCTCCGCGTATACCTGGATCAGTCTGGGTGATTTTCAATTCGACAACATTGGGTAGCGTCACGTTGATGGCTTTACTTTTGTAGTAGTCAATGGTGACCTCGAGATTCTCTTTCAAAAAACGTATATCATCGCCAAGTTGCGTTTTGGAGAAGACTGGCTGCTCATAGGTTTCCAGGTCCATAAAGGTGTAGTTTTCACCGTCAGTGTAAAGAAACTGCATAGTTCGGTAGTCGATGAAAATATCCTGTAACTTTTCGCTGGCATTAAAGCTCTTTTCTACGATGGAGCCTGTCTCTAGGTTGCGAAACTTGGCGACAACTTTGGCACCGCCGCGACCGATTTTCTGATGTTGGTATCCGAGACATTCCCAGATGCCTCCGTCCATTTCCACTTTTGTTCCATTTCGCAAATCTGTTACGCTAATCATGAATCCTCCGAAAAAACTGGGTCAGTCCAAAAAACACCTCTAGTCTATCATTTCACTGCTGATTAGCGCCGTGTTCAGGTTGCTGA
>CAZZPQ010000122.1:5861-10643 GCA_964655595.1 uncultured bacterium | reverse complement strand
CAGGATCAACGTCAGCAAGTACATTATTAAGGGGAACATTAAATATCGCTGTCACCAATATGACACCCCCACCAAAAAGAACTGCCCCAGCTAGACTTCTTGCGAAAGTATCAACTGAGCAAGCTTTAGGGCGATAACCATCGTTATCCAACTGGACTTTTGCAAGAGGTCTACTATATGCCATATCGCTCCAGGGTATTGCAGGTTAACAAGGGCAAATCCACCAAGCAGAAGACTCGAAAGCGTTGACCCTGACAACACCAGCAGAAATAAAGGGTTGAGAATGGCAATGTTGATTGATTGCATGGTGCTAATACCTTGGGATGGTGGTAAGTGCTTTAGTGCCCGCATTACAAAGACAGAAAAGGCAAATAGGAGTCCTGACATGATGCCGCAGCTGAGCGTTGTGATGAAAGTAAACAGTATAAGCAAGTTGGGCATGGGAAAGCTAATAAGATAAGCCTGGAGTCTGGTGAAGGTAGTTATGATTGCCGAGTTGTTGCAACATAAAATGGGCAACATCTGCCCTGGAAATTTTTAGCTCGAGCCCTTTGTGTGTTGATGTAAAACCGTGTTGGTACTTGCCTGTGCGCTGCCCATTGGTAAAGGCGGCAGGTCGGATAATGGTCCAGTCCAGTTGGCTTTGCTGTATATGGTTTTCCTGAAGAACGTGGTCAGCAAAAGCCTCACGCAACAGGAAGCCAAACATCAGGTATTTCCAGAAGAAACTAAGTGTCTCCCAACTATCTCCTACCCCCAGTGTGGTTTGGCAAATCAACCGCTGGACATGCGCATTTTGCATTGCTTGAATGATGTGCCTGGTTCCTTCAGAGCGAATGATGCCTTTTCTACCTGCTCCGAGGGTGCATAACACCGCCTCATGTCCTTCGATGACTTTTTCGACCGAAGCGTAATCAAGCACATCTCCTCTAGTCATGCTGATATTTTGATGCCTTACCCCAAGCTTTGCTGGGTCGCGGACAAAAGCTGTCACCAGGTGACCTTGCTCCAGAGCCTGGCGAACCAGTTCTTGCCCCAGACTACCTGTTGCTCCAAAAACCACGATTTTCATGTAAATTGTCCCTTCACTTGACACAGTGTCAATTGACATGTTTTGAGTATAGGCATAAACTTGACGCAGTGTCAAGTATAGAATCCGAAACAAGAAAGCGCATTCTTGAGGCCACTTGGCAACTCGTGGAGCAAAAGCGCGGTCAGGGTGTTCGCATGGCTGATGTTGCCAAAGCTGCGAGTATCTCTAGGCAGGCTCTGTATCTTCACTTTGCTTCACGCTCAGAACTTCTTGTAGCAACCACCCATTATGTAGATAGGGAGAGAAGGCTACATGAGCGTAATCGCCGATGGCGAGAATCGATAAATGGATTAGAACTGCTCGAAAGTTATATTGAGTTTTGGGGTAAATATCTTCCTGAAATTTATAGTTTGGCCAGGGCTTTGCTGGCAGTTCGGGATAAAGATGAAGCTGCAGCGGCAGCTTGGGATAATCGAATGACTTCGTTGCGTGAAGGTTGCCGCCGCACTGTTGAGGCGCTTTACCGGGATAAGCTTCTTACACCTGAATTGACACCTAACGAAGCAACCGAGCTATTTTGGACGATGCTCTCGGTGCGGAATTGGGAGCAACTTACAGTTGAGTGTGGTTGGTCCCAAGAAGCTTATATAGAACGGATGAAGAAAATCCTCAGACGTTTACTCGTGCAAGATACTCAAAAGGCTTAAATGATGTTGTGAAACCCTGGGCCTTGGTTGCAGAACTCAGGATTTAAAGTCATAGCCAGGTTTTTGGTAATAGGGTGCATGTGTGTATCCTTGGACATTCATAGCCGGATAATATAAAAACCCCCCGACATTGCGCCGAGGGGTCAACTGCGAAAGAGTGCTTACTTTTTGCGGCGGTAGCTGTCGCCAAAGCGCTTCTGGAACTTTTCCACACGCCCTTCGGTATCGATAAAGCGCTGTTGTCCGGTGAAGAACGGGTGGTTGCCACTCCAGACTTCAACTGTGATTTCAGGCTTGGTGCTGTAGGTTTCCATAACGACTTGTCCCTCACTGTAAACCTTGCAGGGAACCATCTTTGGATGAATTTTATCTTTCATTTTGCTCCTTCAGAGCGCATGGGCTTGGTCATGCGCCATTCGCAAGGCGTAGTCTAGCAAATCACAGCGATGCTTGCATAGAATTATCAGACAGACCTGCATCTTGGAGGATATCTGGCATACATAGAGGCAGATAAACGCTGGCACTGGCGAGCGTATTGGCTGCAAAGCCTGCACGGCTTAAAGCGTATGCGCCCATCGGGTACAAGGGAGGCAGGTTTTTCCAGCGTCCTTGGGTGTCCAGAATGGGTCGATTGCGCGCCGGGCCGTCAACAATTACGGGTGCTTTTCGCTGGCTGGCAACATCTTTAAGGAAGCCCAGTTCGCGGATTCGTGGTGAAACACCTGTTGCCGCGACGATATCATCAAAGTATTCAACCTTGAGACCTGTAGGCGTTTTGTAGTGTAGCTGAATACCACCCCAGAGTTCGCTGGCGTACTGCGCCCTGGCATAGGAGATGATGCGGACAGCCAGATTGTTGGCCTCCTGGGCCATACCTGGCATGGCAGTATTGGGAATGTGAGTTTTTTTGAGGGTTCGCAATCGGGTTTTGGCGTCCAGTTGACTGAACCACTCAATCTGTTCACGCTCAAACCAGTGGGCGGGAAAGGGAAGCTGCCACTCAACTGGATACAGCGCTCTGGAGAGCAGGCTGACCTCGGCACCTGCTTTAGCGAGATTAATAGCAGTTTCCCAGGTGGCAATATTGGCTGAGCCAATGACCGCGACGCGCTTTTTTTGTATCTTGCCAAGTCTGAGCCTGAAAGCATGATGGGCGTGGTTTTCAGGCAGGTGCTGCCACCAGAGCCGCCAAGGCTGAGGCAAATACAGATGCTCGCTAACACCCGTGGCGACAATAACCACTCGAGCCCTTAGTAAATCACCATTGCTGAGTTGCAACTGCCAGCAGTGTCCGTGAGGCTCGAGCTTCTCGACACGTGCCCGAATGACCTGTCGATCTGCTGCATGAGACTTGGCCACGTGATTAGCATAGCGCCAGAACGCCGCCCTTGAAGCGCGGTGTTCGGTGCTGCTATTCAGATTAAAGTCGGTATCACAGGCGTCGCTGAGGCTGTAGACATGCGCTAAAGGGCTCGTGCCACTTTCATCCTGATAGTTAATCATGGCCCTTGCGGGCTTACCCAGACTGAAGTCGAGTTCGCGAGGACTCCGTATAAAACCGCTTGCTTTGAGTGGGCCATTGGGGCCGTAAAGACTTAGCCAGTCCTCTGCTGGGTCGATGAGTAAATAATCGCTCAGTCCGCGGTCTTGCATCCACAGGTGCAGGGCAAGCCCATGGGGGCCGCGTCCACCAATGACAGCTATGGCTGTATCAATCATAATGAAATTGGAGGGTGCTGTGCGCAAGCACCCTCCTGAATAATGAGGTAGGTGTCTAGTGAATGGTGCCCTCTGCCAGTGATAGCACTGTCAGAGAAAAAGGAATGAAGTCAAGGTTCATACTGCGCTCAAGCTCAAAGTCGTCCAGGTGAATCTCATGGACACTTCTGGCAACCGGATCCGTCACATAGGCGTAGTCACCCTTGACGTTCATGGTAGCGCGTACCACGTTGCCTTCGGCAATCTGATACGAGGTTTCGCTCATCAGACTGAGGCTTTCGAGTACCTCACCGCTGCTGGGCTCGAGCAGGTGCAGATCACCATCGGCCGTCAGGATAACTAGGCGGGTACCGTTTTCTGCAAAGCTCATGCTTATGGGCCGCTCGGGTAAGGCGACGCTGGTCAGCTCAGTGGCACTTGGGTCAATAATCGCAATGCCATTGCCAAAGTTGCCGATCATTACCGGGCTGTTATCATGAGCGATAACTGTCCCCACACGGGCATTTTCCGCTGCGCCAGCAGGATTCACGATTTTTCTGTGACTGATCGTGTCGCCATCGACCTCTACAATCAGCACGCCATCGGTACAACCAAAGGCAATGGTGTTTCCAGAAATGTTTTCACCATGTAGCCTGGGGCAGGGTTCTTCGAGCGTGCTGACAAAGCTGCCGTCCCGACGGTAGACATCGACGCGCTCGAGTGCCAGATGTCCGCTAAAGACATAGTCTCCATAGATAGCAGGTGCGCCGTGATCGGGTTGTTCGGTGATAATCTCAGCAAAATCCAGCGTCAAACCGAGCAAGCGCTGATCCAAAAGGGCAATAGTGCCGTCCTGGTCATTGAAAATTGCGATGTCATCGCCATAGGCGAAAAAATGCGTGGGCTGGCGTCCGACGTTCATGGTGGCGGCCACGTAGGGATTGCTCTGGATTAAATCCATGTGGTCGCCGTGATCGACCAGGGTCAAACCTGAGTGCAGCAGTGTCACGCGGTTTTCATCGCGGTGTAAAACAAAGGCATAGTCTCCGCTTGGCGAGGCGTAAACGCGACCTTTCTCGCCAGGTGTGCCAAAACTGCTCAAAAGCTCACCTGAGCCAAGGTCATAAACGCGGATACTGCTGTCGGTGGCGCTGCTTACGGCAAGGCGGGTTCCTTCAGCACCTTCACTGTGATGATGATGCGCGTGATCGTGATCGTGATCGTGATCGTGTTCGTGATCGTCGTCACCGTGCTCATGGTCATGTTCGTCGTCACCGTGCTCATGGTCATGTTCGTCGTCACCGTGCTCATGGTCATGGTCACCGTGATCGTGGTCATCATGTT